>JADFIH010000109.1 GCA_022566715.1 Pseudomonadota bacterium
TACCACCGCTTCGGCGAAGAGCGGCTGCCCAGCACCAATATCCGCCTCGACCAGTTCGAGGCACATATCGCGGAGCTGACGTCCGGAGCCTACAACGTCCTGCCACTGGAAGACGTTGCGAAAGCGCTGAGGGACGGCACGCCCCTACCGGACCGGACGGTGGCGATTACAGTCGATGACGCGTTCCTATCCATCTACACCGAGGCCTGGCCGCGCCTGCGGGACGCCGGACTGCCTTTCACCGTTTTCGTGTCCACCG
Organism: Pseudomonadota bacterium; assembly: GCA_022566715.1. Lineage (GTDB taxonomy): Bacteria > Pseudomonadota > Alphaproteobacteria > SHVP01 > SHVP01 > JADFIH01. The sequence goes on from JADFIH010000109.1 coordinate 260, forward strand.
ACCCCGTCGACCAGGGGCGTCGCGGCTACATGACGTGGGACCAACTGCGCGAGCTCGCCGCCGCGGGCGTGTCGATCGGCAACCACACCGCCTCGCACCTGCACATGGCCGATGCCTCACCCGAGCGGAACGCCGCCGCCATCGCCCGGTCGCGCGAGCGTTTCCAGGCGGAACTCGGGATGGATCCCGTTCTATTCGCCTATCCCTACGGCGAGGCGAGCCTCGAGGCCCGCGAGATCGTCGCGAACGCGGGGTTCGAAGCCGCCTTCGGGCAACATTCGGGCGTCGCCTTCACGGGACACGATCCCCTGTACCTGCCGCGATTTGCCTTCAACGAGAATTTCAGCGAGATCGATCGTTTTCGGATCATCGTCAACGCGATTGCGCTGCCGGTCCAGGATGTCACTCCCGCCGACATGATGCTCGACGATGATCGCCCCGCCTTCGGGTTTACCGTCGACCCCGCGGTGGACGGCCTGAGCCGCCTGAACTGCTTTGTCTCGGACCAGGCGAACCCGGCGGCGATCCAGCGCCTGGGCGATACGCGCTTCGAGGTCCGTGCGGAAGAAGCGCTTCAGCCCGGCCGCACCCGTTTCAACTGCACCCTTCTTACCAGGGAAGGGCGCTGGCGCTGGTTCGGCATGCAGTACTATCTGCCCGAATAAAAAAGCGGCCCCAAAAGTTAAGAGGGACCGCCCGCCGCGCCGGTTCTTAAAGCGAGCTAGTTTTCAAGGCCCTGCGCCAGGGGAGATTCCTCGCCGCGCAAGCGGGCGTCGTCGAGGTCCGTCAGTTTGTTGAACCGCATGATCGCCCGGATCGCGGTGACATAATCATCGCCGCGCTGCGAATAGGCCGTCAGCGTCCGGGCCAGGACGTATCCGTTAAGCTCTATCCCCTGCGCTCTCATGTTCGCGCGCTGACGCCGAAAATCGGCGTAGGCCGCGTGCCGGTTCAGGTTCTTGACGTAATTCGCCACGGACTCCTGCAGGTGGTCAAAAGCCTTGATCCGGTGGATCTTACCGTCGGCGCGCTCCAGCGGAACGATGCCCTCGCCCCCCGTGAAGGTCCATTGGCCGAAGATGGCGTTGCCCAGCTTGGCGAACCGGGAGGTGCCCCAGCCCGATTCCTCGATAGCCTGGGCCAAGGCCAAGGACGGCGGAACGATGTCGAGCCTTTCCGTAAGGCCGTCGAAATCGCCGGGCGCGACTCCGTAGTGCTCGCTCAGCGAATCGAGCCACGCCCGGTCGGCGGCGCGCAGCCGTTTTCCTTCACGCAGGCGGCGGACCAGCCGCTCCACCTTGGTCCGGTCTTCGAGGAGTTCCTCGTTGACCCGGAGCACCAGCGGCAGCATGAGTTTTATGAATGCCGCCTTGCGGTCATCGACCGACGGAATACCCGCCAGGTCGCGCGGCAGACTCGTGATGTAAAGGCGTGGGACTTCGGCTTCGCCCGCGCGCACCTCCGTCAGCCGGTAATCCATCAGGGAGAACTTCTTGAGCAACGCTCCGGAGTCCGGGACGACGATCGGCATCGTGACGGACTTCGCGCCGCCCTGAAGATCGCGTATCGCGGGCCCGGTCAAGACAGGCAGTTCGATACGGACGGTCTCTTGATCGCTCGGCGGGAAATCAACGGGCGCGGCCGCATCGGGCCGGGCGGCTTCGGCGAACTCGATCCCGGCAAAGCCGGCCGCGTAGAGCGCAAGCACGGACACCGCGACAACCCCTAGGGCCGCGCGGTCGTATTTCCGCCCCAAACTCCCCCGAAAAACGTACATACCCTACCGTCAGCCCAGAATACGCGTGTACTGGGTTAACGATAGGAAACCTAGGACCGGCTCAGCAAGCCGAAAATGGGTAGGCTATGGCAATTTTGGATTAGTTTCGAAGGCGTACGGCTAGCGCGCTACACTTGGCGTACTTCGACCACCTCGGGAATATAGTGCCGTAACAGGTTCTCAATGCCGTATTTTAGGGTTGCGGTGGAGCTTGGGCAGCCAGCGCACGCGCCCTGCATGTGCAAAAATACCACACCGTCCTCGTATCCTTGGAAGATGATGTCGCCGCCGTCCTGCGCCACCGCCGGACGAACGCGCGTGTCGAGCAGGTCCTTGATCTGCGTAACGACCTCGCTCTCCTCGCCATCGGGCTCCGCCTCGGGCGTCCCTTTCTCATCGTCGATGATCGGCAGGCCCGCGGTGAAGTGCTCCATGATAACGCCCAGGATCGAAGCCTTGAGCGACAGCCAATCCGAGTCGGCGCTCTTGGTTACGGTAATAAAATCGGAGCCGAAGAAAACACCCGTGACGTTATCCCGGCCGAACAGGCGAGAGGCCAGGGGCGAACGCGCCGCCGCCTCCGTGGAGGTAAAGTTGGCGGTCCCGTCGCCCATGACATCGACACCCGGCATGAACTTCAGGGTCTCGGGATTCGGGGTCGCCTCGGTTTGAATGAACATCGCGTACTCCTCGCCCCTGCCTGGGACACTTCACCGGCCCATAGTTGGGGGAGCCAACCATAATATCAAGCGCAAGATTGGTAGGGACATTAACCCTTCGCCGGTCCGGAAAAACCCTTTGTGGGACAATAGGTTACGCCCGATCACGCGGGCGCAGGCCAGGCCCCGGCGGCGTCAGGTGAGTTCGTCGATCTGGGTCACGGTCAGGTTGCCCGGCACCACGGTGACCGGAATATGCATGGTCCCGGCCATCTTGCCGGCCATCAGGTTGACCAATGGCCCGGGGCCCTCCGACCCGGCTGCGGCGCCGAGCACGAGGATGCGGATATCCTGATCTTCTTCGATGTGGGCGAGTATGGCGTCATGGGGAACACCCTCGCGCACGACGAGTTCAGGGAGGATGCCGGAGGATTTATTGACCTCGCCGGCCAATTCGTGCAGCAGCTGTTCCGCCGCTTCGAGAGCCTCCTCGCGCATGCGGTCCTCGACCGCCATCCAGTGCTGAAAATCCCCGGGGACGACGACCCGGAGCAGGGTCACACCGCCGCCCGTGTGCTTCGCGCGGCGGCAAGCGAAGCGAAGCGCCAAACGGCATTCCGGTGTGTCGTCGACATAGACGAGAAATTTTCTGATGCGCGCTTTGGTCTCCGCCATTTACGCTCCGCTCCTCGGTCGGGGAAAGCCGGCAGCCAACCACACCCACTCCTACAACAGACCACGCCGCCAGCGTCTATTGCTATTTCAACAGGATATTGGTGATTTCACGAAGTTGCGTGCGGGCCCGCAAGAGAAAAAATCCTTGGGCCGCTAAGTGACTGGCAAAGAACTGACTATCGGGCGACCCGTTGATCACGACCCAGGGCCGCAGAGCGGCCGCCTGTGCAATCGAGTCGAGCATTTGGTCCCAGGCGGGGCCGAGGTCGCGGTCGGCGATCACGCTGTCGAAGTCCCGGCCTAACTCCCGCAGCAGCAAATAGTAGGCGTAGAGCCGCCCCTTGACTCCATAGAATACATCGTCGGCCTGCCGGTCGAAGAGCGCGCGCCCCGCGTCGAGCCGGTGCTCCAGCACCGCCGAGGAAGAGCCAAGGTCCGCCGCCATACGGTCGAGCGTCGCAAGCAAATTGTCGGCGCGCCGCTCGAACACCGCGTCGCCGCTCGCCAGCCGCGCGTTGTAGCTGAGCAAGGCCCGCATGGCCTTGCGGTACTGTGCTTCCGATGTCGCGGTCGGGGCGAGCGATGTCGAGAGGTCGAAGACCCACTTGGTGCCCGAATACTGGAGCAACCCGGAGGCCTCCTGGAGGTCCGGGTCGGCTTGGCTGGAGCCCCGCGTCCGGCCGATCTGGTCCGTCAGTTCAAAGGCAAACCGCGCCAGTGCCGAGATCATGCCCTGCTGATAGTTGGGCATGTTGTCGAGCAGCGACGAGGGCAAGAAAAAGGGATCGTTGGCCCGCCAACCATGCTGATCGACCTCGCGGCCGATCAGCGCCGCGGCAATGGCGACGGCGCGGCTCGACCCTTCGCCGGGGTTCGTCACGGTGAAGTCGAGATCATCGTCGATCTCGTGCGTGAGCACCATGCCGAGCGGGTAATAGATCAACAGAAAGAACACCGATAGCAGCAGCCCGCGCCAGAGCCAGCCGGCAAGGCCGCGCCGCGCGAAGAACCGGCCAAAGGGCCGAACGATGCGACTAAGACGGCCGCGCTTCTGTTCTTCGGCGTCCGGCGCCGCGGCGCCAATGTACTCGGGGGATTCGGCGGGCCCGGCGCTGTAATAGTTGTCCATATCTCGTGCCGCCGCCTTGCCGGGGCATCATTTCAGCCCCGATATCCAGGCCCGATATTTTGGGCCCGATATTTAGCTACGGCGCAAATGTGGCGCCATCAAGGCCCGGCCTAGGTGTTCGATCCCGAGTTTCGATGGTGCATGCTTTTCCTCTGAATGGAGGCTGCTCTACGGGCTCAGGAAGCCGACGATCTCCTTGACGTCGCGCAGGATCGGTTGGGCCAGGGCCTCGGCCTTTTCAGCGCCGTCGCGCAGGACGCTATCGATGTGGCCGGGGTCGTCCAAAAGCCGGCGCATCTCGGCGGTGACCGGGCTCAACGTATCGACCGCCAGTGCCGTGAGGTCTTCCTTGAACTTCGAGAACTGCGCGCCGCCGAAGCGTTGACACACATCGGCTCGCGAAATATCGGCAAGCGCCGCGAATATGCCGACCAGGTTATGGGCTTCGGGCCGCCCCTCGAGGCCCTCTACGGTATCGGGCAGGGGATCGGGATCGGTCCGCGCCTTGCGAATCTTCTGTGCGATCGCCTCCGGCGTATCGGTCAGATTGATGCGCGAATAGTCCGAGGCATCGGACTTGCTCATCTTTTTGGTGCCGTCGCGCAGACTCATCACGCGCGTCGCCACACCCAGGATGAGCGGCTCGGTCAGCGGAAAGAAATCGACGCCGTACGCCGAGTTGAAGGCCTGGGCGATATCGCGCGTGAGCTCGAGGTGCTGTTTCTGGTCGTCGCCGACGGGAACGTGCGTCGCCTTGTAAACCAGAATGTCCGCCGCCATCAGAACCGGATAGGCATACAGACCAACCAAAGCATTCTCGCGGTGCTTGCCCGCCTTCTCCTTGAACTGCGTCATGCGGTTGAGCCAGCCAAGGCGCGCCACGCAATTGAAGATCCAGGCCAGTTCGGCGTGCGCGGGCACTAAGCTCTGATTGAAAAGGATGCTCTCCTTGGCGTCGATACCCGCCGCCAACAGACTCGCCGCCACCTCGCGCGTCGAGGCGCGAAGTTCGTCCGGGTCCTGCTGTTGCGTGATCGCGTGCAGGTCGACCACGCAATAGATGCACTCGTAATCCGCCTGAAGGCGCACCCAGTTGCGGATCGCGCCCAGGTAATTGCCGAGGTGCAGGTTGCCAGTCGGCTGGATGCCTGAAAAAATACGGTTCATTCGTCTATTTCACCTGCCGGGCGGCCGGAGCATTTTCCGGCGCGGGCGGAGTTATGGTCCTTGGGCGTTTCCGGTTCAACTGGAATCGCCCTGATCGGGCGGCGCCTTGGACCGCAGGAGCCCGCGGACCTCGCCGAGGCGGATGGCGCCGGTGAGGTGCGCCACGGCGGCAAAGAGCAGGCCGCCGCCCACGATAAGGACGGCAAGGCCGAGAATCCGTATCCCGCCCCCCTGCTCGGCCACCGCGTCCAAACCAAGCACGCCGCCGGCAAGCCCTGCCCCCATAACCGCCGAGGCAAATACGATGCGGGGCAAACGGCGGCGCAGACGCGCGTCGAGCCGGAGATGTCCGCGCCGGCGCAAGCCGCGCGCCAAAAGCGCCGCGTTCAGCCAGGCCGAAATGGCGGTGGCGAGCGCCAGCCCCACGTGTTGGAGGGGCCATATGAGAATGAGGTTGAGCGTGATGTTCACGCCCACGGCGAGGATCGCAATTTTCACCGGCGTGCGCATGTCCTTGCGGGCGAAGTAGCCGGGCGTCAGCACTTTGATCAAGACGTAGGCCGGCAGCCCCAGCGAATACGCCATGAGGGCAAGCGCCGTGGCGCGCGACGCGTCGGCGCCGAATTCGCCCCGCTCGAACAGCACCGAGACGACGGGAAAGGCGATGATCACCAGCGCCACGGCGGCCGGCAGGGTGAACACAAGCCCGGCTTCCAGTGCCCGGTTCTGGCTCGTGTTGGCGGCCTCGGAGTCGCCGGCCGCGACTTGGCGCGACAGAAGCGGCAGCAATGCCGTCCCCACCGCGACCCCGATCACACCGATGGGCAGCTGGTTCACCCGGTCGGCGAAATAAAGAAACGAGATCGATCCCTCGGGCAGGATCGAGGCGATGACCACGTCGATCAACAGGTTGATCTGGACCACGCCGGCGCCGATCACGCCCGGCACCATCAGCCGCAGGAGTTCGCGCACGCGCGGCGTCAGGCGCGGACGCCGCAGGCGCAAGCCCATGCCGGCGCGCCACATCGCCACCGCCAGCCAGACGAATTGAATGACGCCCGCGCCGGCCACGCCCCAGGCCAACGCGTGACCCTCGCTCTCCAGAAGTGGCGCGAGGAACAAAAGCGCCGCGATCAATGATAGATTGAGCAGGATCGGCGTCGCCGCGACGGCGGCGAAGCGGCCCACGCTGTTCAGCACGCCGCCCATCAGTGAGACCAGGCTGATGAACAGCAGATAGGGGAACGTGATCCGCGTCAGCTCGACGGCAAGGTCGAACTTCTCCGGGTCCCCGGCGAACCCCGGCGCCAGCCCGAACATGGCCCAGGGCATGGCGATCTGAAACAAGGTGACGAACAGCAGGAGCGTGAGCAGGAGAACGGCAAACGTTTCCGATGCAAACGCGCGGGCGGAATCGCGGCCCTCGTTCGTCAGCAAGCCGGAGAAGACGGGAACAAAGGCGGCGTTGAACGCCCCCTCGGCGAACAGCCGGCGGAAGAAATTTGGCAGCTTGAAGGCAACGAAAAAGGCGTCCGACACGAGCCCCGCGCCCAGGAAGGCTGCGATTAAAATGTCACGGGTGAAGCCGAGGAGTCGGCTCACCATCGTGTAACCGCCGACCGTGGCGATACTGCGCGAAAGGCTCATGCGGGTCCGCTGCGGGAATTCAACGCCTGTCCGAACTATCTAGCCAATGAATGCGGCGGAGTTTGGCGGAAATCGGGGCGATGGTATGGCATTTCACCTGATAGGGCCCAGTCACCTTATAGGGTGCTCTCACTCGGCCGCGCTCGCCGCCCTCAAGCTGCTCTCGGATTGTGGGGCGTCATCGGGCGCCCCAAGCGCCGCCATCAACTCTTCGCGGATACGCTCCAGTTTGGCGTCGCTCGACACCTTAAGGCCGAACACGTCCTTTACGTAAAAGACATCCACGGCGCGTTCGCCATAGGTCGTGATATGCGCGCTGGCGATCGTCAATCCGAGCCGGGATATAGCCTTCGTCACGTCGTAGAGCAAGCCGGGACGGTCCCGGGCGTAGACCTCGATGACCGTATGCAGGTTGCTCGCGGTGTTGTCGGTCAACACGTTGGGGCGGACCCTGAAGACGTGCGCCCGGCTGGGCAGGCTGGTGCGGTCCCCGAGTTCGCGCTCGATGTCGAGGCGCCCGCTCAGGGCGTCGTCGACGATGCGTTTGAGGCGGGCCAGGCGCTCCGGTTCGTCGAAGGAATTCCGGTTCGCGCCCTGAACGGTGAAGGTGTCGATGACCATGCCGTCGTTCGTGGTGTGGATCTTGGCATCCACGATATTGCCGCCGCACACGGCGATGGCGCCGGTGACGCGGGCGAACAGTCCGGGATGATCCTGAGCGTAAACGGTTACCTCGGTAACGCCGCGCGGTTTGTCGACCTCCGAGGAGACGGTAACGGCGCGCCCCGCCTCGTCGGCCTCGCGCATGATCTTGGCGTGCCGGACCGCAGTCGCGATGTCGGTCGACAACCAGTAGGATTCGCGGCTCCGCGCGAAGTGGCGCGCGACCTCGTCGCCGGTCCAATCGCGCAAAGCTTGCCCAAGCGCCTTGCGCGCCTCGGCAAGACGGTCGGCGCGCGGCGCGGCCACATGGCCGCCGGAGAGCGATTCTTCCGCGCTGTGGTAGAGGTCGTGCAGCAATTCACCTTTCCAAGCGTTCCAACGGCCGGGCCCAACCGCGCGGATGTCGGCGACGGTGAGGATGAACAGCAGGCGCAACCGCTCCCGGCTCTGCACGAGTTCGACGAAATCGGCCACGGTCTTGGGATCGCCCACGTCGCGCTTGAACGCGGTGTGGCTCATCACGAGATGGTGGCGCACCAGCCAGACGACCGTTTCGGTTTCCGTGAGTTCGAGACCAAGGCGCGCGCCTACCCGCTGCGCGACCTCGGCGCCGAGTTCGGAATGGTCGCCGCCCCGGCCCTTGGCGATGTCGTGCAACAGGACCGCGAGGTACAGGGTGCGGCGCGACCCCACCTGACCGATGATCTCGCTGGCGAGCGGGTGTTCGTCCTTCAGGTCGCCGCTCTCGATGCGTGAGAGGACGCCAATCGCCCGGATCGTATGCTCGTCCACGGTGTAGACATGGTACATGTCGTGCTGCATCTGCGCCACGACACGCCCAAAGTCCGGCATGAAACGGCCGAGCACCCCGGCTTCGTTCATGCGCCTGAGCGTCGTCTCCGGATCATTGCGCGAGGTGAGAATTTCGAGGAACAGGCGGTTTGCTTCCGGGTCGCGGCGTACCGCCCGCTTGATGCGCTTCAAGTCGCGTGTGATCAACTGGAGTGCGCGGGGATGGATGTCGCGATCGTTCTCCTGCGCGACATGGAACAGCCGGATCATGTTGACGGGGTCCGTGGCGAAGGCGTCGTCATCGGCGACGGTCAGGCGCCCGCGTTCGTCGATAAAACCCTCCACGACGCGGCGGAACAGGCCCAACCGCGGGAACCTTAGGCGCGGTTTGTGGCGATGCTGCTCTTCCAGGGTGGCGCAGAAGATGCGCGTCAGGTCGCCAACGTTCTTCGCCACCAGGTAATAGTGCTTCATGAACCGCTCGACGGCGCTGGCCCGCGCATCCGCGCGGTAATTGAGCCGCCGCGCGAGCTCCGGCTGCACGTCGAACGTGAGCCGTTCCTCGGGACGCCCGGCGATATGGTGCAGATGGCAGCGCACCGACCACAGATAGCGCTCGGCGCGGCGGAACCGCGCGAGCTCGGGCTTGGTCAGGACGCCCTTGCCGACGAGTTCGTCGACGGTCTGAACGCCGTGGACGTACTTGCCGATCCAAAACAATGTGTGGAGATCGCGCAGGCCGCCCTTGCCGTCCTTGATGTTCGGCTCCACCAGGTAACGGGAATCGCCGAGCCGGAGATGGCGTTCGTCGCGCTCGGCCAACTTCGCCTCGACGAAGCTGGCGCCGCTTCCGGCGACGATTTCCTTGGCGAACCGATGGTGCAACTCCTCGAAGAGATCTTGGTCGCCCCACACGAAGCGCGCCTCCAAGACCGCCGTCCGGACACTGATGTCGGACTTCGCGAGCCGCAGGCATTCGTCGACAGAGCGCGTGGCCTGGCCCACCTTCAACCCGAAGTCCCACAGCATGTACAAGATGTACTCGATCACCTGCTCGACCCAGGCCGTGACCTTGTGGGGATGCAGGAAAAGGAGATCGACGTCCGAATGGGGCGCCATCTCGCCGCGCCCGTAGCCGCCCACGGCGACGATGCTGATGTGCTCGCCGGCCGTGGGATTGGTCGCGCGGTAGACGTGCCACCAGACGTGGTCGTACAGGGTGCGCACGATTTGATCGATGAGGTAGGCGTTGGCGCGGGCGATCTCGAGCCCGGATACGCCTGCCTCTAGACGCCGTATAACCTCGGCGCGGCCCCCGTCGAGCGCCTCCTTCACGAGCTTGAACGCGGCCATCCGGCCCGCCGGGGACTTCGGATTCTGGTCCTCGGCGATGGCGTCGAGGCGCGCGGACAGGGCCTTCCGGTGGATGATGTCGCGCGGGTTGACGATTCGGTCCATGGCAACTTGTTTGCCCGCAATCCAGGTTGAGATCAAGGCAACCCTCGACACCCGGGCGGGCGGTCCCCCGGAGGCTCGAACCCAAGACGACCACGCCGCCCGTTAGGATCGCGTTAACCACACTTACTTCGACCGGGATCACGACTCGCTAACCCAGGTGTGACCACGATCACTGGCGCGCCCGCGCTACGGCCCCACATTGAAGGTAGGCTGGCGCCGTGCGGTGCCGGAAAGAATAAATCAATAATATTCAATGGGTTAAGGGTGGGAGTCTTTAGCATGCAGTTGTTCTCGTACGTCCGGGCCGGGACCCGGCGAACCTTCCGGGCCGGTCTTTTGGGATCCGCGGCCCTTGTCGTGGTGGCGGGCGTGGCCCTGCCCATTTCGTTCGATGGCCCCCTTGATGGCTCCAGCGACCTCTTGGTCCAGAAGGCCGCCCAAGCCCAGGGTAATAGCGGTGGTGGCGGCGGTAATGGCGGCGGCGGCGGCGGTGGAAACTCCGGCGGCGGAGGTGGGAACTCCGGCGGCGGCGGTGCGAGCGGCTCCTCGACCTCGGCGGCCG
>JADFIH010000110.1 GCA_022566715.1 Pseudomonadota bacterium
GGCGCCGCGCGACAAGGCCGCGTCCCTGCGCGGTCTGCGCGCCGAGGGCGCCACGCCACTCTCCATCCGCCGGCGCCTGGGGTTCGATTAGGCGCGCCGGGCGCCGGCCGGCCCAATGCAAATGGCGGCCCCTACTCGGCGGGCTGAGTGGAGGCGCGGGCGCGGCGGAAGGGCAGGAGGATTTCGTTGCCCTCCTCCGGATTCGGCGGCACCATGCGCGCGAGCGCGAGGGAAACCACGGCCATGGCGGCGCCGGCGAGGAACACGGCGGCGGGCGAAATCAGCCACAGGAATCCGAAGACCACCGGCAATATGACCGCGGCGATATGGTTGATCGAAAAGGCGACACCCGCCGTCGGAGCGATGTCGGCGGGATCGGCGATCTTCTGGAAGTAGGTCTTGATGGCGATCGCCAGCGTGAAGAACACGTGGTCGAGCAGGTACAGCCCGACGGCCAGGACGACGCTGTCGACAAAGGCGTAGGCCACGAAGATTAGGATCAAGCCCGCGTATTCGATGGTCAACGCGCGGCGCTCGCCATACTTGCCGATCAGCTTGCCGATGAGCGGCGCCAGAACCACGGTTACCGCGCTGTTCGCCAAGAAGATAAGGGCGATGGTTCCCGCCGGCAGGCCGAACTTCTCGACCAGCAGAAAGGCCGCGAAAACCATGAATATCTGCCGCCGCGCGCCCGAGGCGAAGACCAGCGCGTAATAGAGCCAATAGCGCGGACGCAACACCAGGTGCTTGCGCTGTTCGACTTTGCTGGGGAACTGCGGATAGACGAACCAGGCGAGTGCCGCCAGCACCACGGTCGCACCGCCGCCAATGGCGTAAACCCAGGCGAAGCCGAGCTTGCCGAGATCGAGCCCGACGTAGACAAGCCCAAAGGCGACCATGGAGGCGAGTGAGGCGACCGACACGGTGCGGCCCAGCCAGTGCGCCGCCTTGTCTTTCTCGAGCCATTGCAGGGCCAGGGAGTCCTTCACCGTCTCGAAGTAGTGAAACCCCAACGACATGATGACGGTAGTGACATAGAGCCCGATCACCGTTGGAAAGAGCCCCGTGATCGCGGTGCCGAACCCGAGAAGGATCAACGACACAAAGGCGAGGCGTTGTTCGCGCAGAACCAGCAGGATGAACACGACGGCGAAGGCCATGAACCCCGGAATTTCGCGTAGAGACTGCAGGATGCCGATCTCCGCCCCGGTGAAGGCGGCGCGCTCGATGACGAAATTGTTGAGCAACGCCGACCACGTCGCCCAGGCGAGCGGAGAGGCGGCGGCAATCACCAGCAGCAAGACCTCCGGGCGCCGCCAGCCCGTGGCCGGGCCGTTTCCTGTTTTCATCTCGCCATGACCGGTGATGGGATGAGCGTCATGATTTCTACAAGCGGCGGGCCGAAGGGGCAACCATGCCCGAGCGCCCGTCAAATGCCGGTCGTGATCACGTTGGGCCCGGTCGCACGAAAGTCCATTCGCGCACGTTCACCCTTTCGTCACGTCTGTCCATTTATACCCGGACCAGGCCCGCCCGATGCGCGGGGTCGGGCATGGAGGCCCGAGCGATGTTGCAAATTCCAGAAACCGGGCAAACCACCGCCGCCACGGACAAGGAGCTCTACCTCGTGTATGGTGGCAAGATCGAGGATCCGCGGGGCAACGACTTTGTCGATCCAGGCGCCCTGGAGATCGTCGGGTTCTACACGGCCTACGATGAGGCGCTCCAAGCCTGGCGCGCCGTGAGCCAGCAACACATCGACGAGGCCTTCGTTAAATACCGCCTGGTGCGGATCAACTGATCAGAATTCAGAGAACAAGGATCAGGTATCAGAGGTCAGTAAGATTGCTCGACCTACCTCTGATCCCCGATCCCTGTAATCTAATATCTGTAATCTGACATCTGACATCTGCAATGCGTGATTTTCAATTGCCTGGCCGCTCGACGGTCCACGCCCTCAACGGCATGGCCGCCACGTCACAGCCGCTCGCCTCCCTCGCCGCGATCGGCATGCTGCAACGGGGCGGCAATGCGGTGGACGCGGCCATCACGGCGAGCGCTGTGCTTTGCGTGGTCGAGCCGCAGTCGACCGGGATCGGCGGCGACTGTTTCGCGCTGTTGGCGCCCGGCGGCGAAGGAGAGGTCGTGGCGCTCAACGGATCGGGCCGCGCGCCCGCCGCGGCGACGCCCGATTGGTACGCCGGACGCGGCATCACCGCGATCGACCGGTTCAGCCCCCATGCCGTGACCGTGCCCGGCGCGGTCGACGCCTGGGCCCGGCTTCTGCAAGATCACGGCACACGCGATTTCGAAGACGTTCTGGCGCCGGCCATCCGGTATGCGGAAGAGGGCTATGTCGTGGCGCCCCGTGTCGCCCGCGACTGGGCCGCCGAGGCCGGAAGCCTCGCGGGCGATGAAAATGCTCGCCGAATCTTTTTACCCGGCGGCAAGCCGCCCGCCGCCGGGGCGGTCCACCGCCAACCGGAGCTCGCCGCCACGCTCCGCCTTATCGCGAAACAAGGCCGGGCCGGGTTTTACGAGGGCGCGGTCGCCGAGGAAATCGTGGACTACCTGCGCTCGAAGGGCGGTCTTCACAGCCTCGACGATTTTTCCGGTAACGCGCCCGAGTACGTCACGCCGATCCAAACGAGCTATGGCGGCCTGGACATCCACCAGATCCCGCCGAACGGTCAGGGCATCGCCGTCCTCATCATGCTCAACATTCTGGCGGGTTTCGATCTTTCGGCGATGGATCCGCTCGGCGCCCGGAGATTGCATCTCGAAGCCGAGGCGAAGCGGCTTGCCTTCCATGTGCGCGACACCCTGGTCGGCGATCCATCGCAGGCCGCCGTTCCGGTGGATGAGATCCTTTCCGCCGCTTATACCGAACGGTTGCGACGTTCGATCAACGAAGATAGGGCGATGGGTCCGAGCGCCCTGGGCCAGGTTCCGACCCACCCCGACACCGTGTACCTTTGCATCGTCGACCGCGACCGCAACGTCGTCTCCTTCATTAATTCCGTCTTCGACGGTTTCGGCTCGGGCCTGGTCACGCCAAGGAGCGGCGTTCTCCTGCACAGCAGGGGCACGGGTTTCGTGCTGACGCAGGGCCACCCCAACTGTATCGGTCCCGGCAAACGGCCGCTGCATACGATCATTCCGGGGCTGGCGACGCGGGGCGGCCGGGCCGTCATGCCCTTCGGCGTCATGGGCGCCCAGTTCCAGCCCACCGGGCAGGTGCACCTGTTGACCAATATTCTCGACTACGGGATGGATCTGCAGGAGGCACTCGACTGCCCGCGCGCGTTTCACGATGGCGAAGTGCTGGGTATCGAAAATGGCATCAGCGACCGGACGGCGGACGAACTGCGCGCCCGTGGCCACGAGGTGGTGCGCCTGAAGGAACCGCTAGGAGGCGGTCAGGCCATCTGGATCGATTGGGAGACGGGCGCCTTGACGGGCGCATCGGAACCGCGAAAGGACGGCTGCGCCCTCGGGTATTAAACCGTTGGTTATTCTACTCTTGCGGGCTAATTAGAAGTTCTACCAGTGCGGTTAATGAAGCGTGAAGGTTCATGAGCGAAAATCGGCGATACGATCTGGAAGGATGGGGGTCCCGCAGCGTCATGCCGTCAGAAATGCGAATCATCGTTTTTTCGCCCGAGGAGGTGCTGGAAGCGATCGAGGGATTCGATGCGCACGCGGACAAGCGCCTCTTCAGGGGAAAGGCCATCGATTGCCACGTCCGAAAGCACCCCAAGGTGCATGCCGTCCTGGAAGTCGAGCGCGCCGGCGGCGAGGAGATGGATACGGTGGATTTGAACGCGAGCCAACTCGCCGCGGCGCTGATTTCTTACTGCCGGGAGCGCCGCATCCCCCTGCCGCGAAACGCCAAGAAGGAGTTGGATGTGATCGATGACCAGCTGGTGCTTCGGCTGGAAGTAGGCGCGAAGAATAAAGCGGCCTTGATCGCCTTGAAAAAGGCCAGCTAACCTGACTCGTTATCGGCCCCCTCGCCGGGTCCGGCGCTCGGTGGTCACAAGATTCGAGTCCGGGTCCAGTTTTGCACCGTCCACGATGGCGCCGCGCGCAGCGACCTTCTTGAGCGATGCGCCTAGAAGGTTTGCGCCGGTAAGATTCGCATCCGATATGTTGGCGCCGTTGAGTCTCGCGCCCGAAAGATCCGACGCGACCGAGTCGCCGGTCGGCTTGCCGTCGGCGTCCCGGATTTCCATGGGAGAAAGGTCGGCCTCCCGAAGGTCGGCACGGATGAGCAGCGCGCGGGTGAACTGAACACCGCGCAAATCCGCTTTTTTAAACTTCGCGTTCCTGAGATCGGCGCCCGAAAAGTTCGCGAGGGCGAGATTGCAGTTCGTAAAGTTGCAACCGAAGAAGTTCCCGTCCCGAAAACTCGCGCCGCTCAGGTCCATGCCCTCGAAGGTGACGTAGCTGAAATCTTGGTTGTCCAAGTTGGCCCGCTCCCCTTCGGCGCCAAAAGACCCGACCCATTTGCGATGTTCCTGGAATATCTTTCGAACGTCTCTGCGCAGGTTCTCGACGCCCATCTGTATCTGTGCACCGTTTAGAGTGGCGGCAGAGAGATCAACGCCGGTGACCGAGGTGTCGACAAGCGCCGCCCCAATGAAAACCGTACCCTGAACGTTAGCGTTGTCGAGGTTGGCGCCGCTCAGGTCGACTTTTGTGAGGTCGGCATCCTTTAGGTTGGCGCCCGACAGATCGACGGACTCCAGGCAAGCGTTGTTGAGATTGGCGCCCGTCAGGTCCGCGCCCTTGAAGACCGCGCCGGCCATGTTCGCGTGCGCCATGGTGGCCTTCCGCAAGGTCGCGTTGGTCAACTGCGTGGCCTGCCCCTTCTTTTGATCACCTTCCCGCAAAAATTCCAGCCGCACGACGTCGCCGGCCTTGTTGCCGTGCAGCAAGTCGCCACGCCGTAAATCCGCCCGATCGAGATTGGCGCCGGTGAGGTTCGCATTCGTCAGTCGGGCGCCACGCAGATCGGCGCCCTCGAGGATGGCTTCCGTTAGGTCCGCATTCGCCAAATTGGCGCCGAACAAATCGGCTTCGCGAAGGTCGCAGCGGCACAAAACGGAACCGCTGAGATCGGCCCCGGTGAGAACCGCGCCGCGCAGATTGCCGTCCGGCAACCTGAGCCCCGAAAGATCCTCAAGGCTCAACTGCACCCTGACGCCGCCCCGGATCCCGCGCGTCCACTCATCGTGCTTTCGAAAGGCCCTATCGAGTTCACCGGGCGTCATCGATCTTCCCCGCCTTTTACGCAACCCGTTCCAGGGCCGTCAACCAACGATAGCCTCCGCCCCTTAGAGATTCGTTAACCCTAGATTGACGGACTTTCGCGGAAACCCGTGGAATCTCTCCGTTCCGGTCAGCCTCTGGAAAGGATTGGGGCCCTAATCTGGAGCGGGCGCCGTCTCCATATGCGAGGTTCGGGTGATCAGGGTAAAGGCCAGATTACGGTGGTATGCAAGGCTGTGCCTGGGCGCGGTTTTCGCGGCGCTGGCGGGCGCCGCGGCCATGACGCCGGCTACGGCCCAGGAATCTCTCAGCATACTGGAGTATGACGAGCGCGGTCGGATCATCGGCCTCAGGCGCGTCGGCCCCGGCGAGTCCCGAACGCCGGACCGCGGCCAACGGGATAATGCGGACCGGTCCTCGCCGGCGGCCGCGGGTGGAACCGGCGATTCGTCAGCCGACAGGCGCTTCCAGCGCATCATCGACGGTGAAATCCTGGTCACGAATACGCCGCGGGGCTTCGAAAACGATGCGCTCGGCCTTGGCTTCCGGGTGCTTGAGCGCATCCGGCTTTCGGGCCTGGGGATCAACGCGGTGCGATTGAAGCTTCCCGGAAGCATGACGGTGCCAGAGGCCATGGAGATCATCCAGCGCCGTTTCCCCGACGTGACGCCCGACGTCAACGCGGTCTTCGATCCATCGGCGGGGGCCCCGGCGGCGATAGCGAGCCTGGCGCGCGACGCGGTGTCGTGGCCCCAGGTAGGCGGCGGCTGCGGCAGGGGCGTTCGCATCGGCATCATCGACGGCGTTGTCGACACCGATCACCCGGCCCTGACGGGCCAGCGACTGACTTACCGGTCCTTTCACCGCAAGGGCTGGCGGCCCACCGCCGCCGATCATGGAACGGCGATCGCCGCCATGATGATCGGCAAACCGGCGGACCACGGCTTCGGCGGCGTCTTGCCCGGCGCGGAGCTGTTCGCCGCGAATATCTTCGGCAAGAGCCGCGAGGGGCTGGTCGGCGCCGACTCGGTGGCGATCCTGCGGGCGCTCGAGTGGATGATCGAAATGAACGTTCACGTCGTCAACATGAGCTTCGCCGGCGGCGACCACAAATTGTTGCGGCTTGCGATCGAAAAGGCGCGGCGCAAAGGCATCGTCGCGGTGGCCTCGGTCGGCAACTGGGGATCGCATACGAGGCGAGCCTACCCCGCGGCTCTCGAGTCAGTCATCGCCGTCACCGCCGTAAGCCGGGACATGCGCATTTACGACCGCGCCAACAAGGGTGATTACGTCGATTTCGCAGCGCCGGGCGTGCGCATATGGACGGCCGTCCCGAACGGCGGAAAGTTCCAGAACGGCACGTCTTTCGCGACGCCCTTCATTTCGGCCCTCGTGGGGTCCGCGGTGGCGAGGGGCGCGGCGCCCGATCCGGAGGCCTTGCGTGCCCGCCTTGGACGCACCGTGCTCGACCTGGGCGCACCCGGCCGCGACCAGGTCTTCGGGCTGGGCTTCATAATCGGCGCGCCCGAGTGCCGCGGCGACGGCTGATCACCACCAGGGTCCCTCAACGCTCCGTTCCCATCATTAATATAGTTAACGCGCGGCCCCGTCCCCCCTCCGCCTATTACTTTTGGCTAGTCCTTGCCTACCCCATCTGAGGTACCACTACCACCAGATGCACCCACCCGTTCGAGCTAATCCCAACTAGGGTGTCCCTACGCAAACGCGTACCCCATGGGGGTAGGCAGGTCGCCAGCGCCGGTCCAGAAAGGGGTCGGCCCAGGGCGGGTCCGGTAAGGAGGGAAAAATGGTCGGAACCTTGGAAACCACCGTGAAATGGCGTCAGCACGCGTCTTATGGTCTGGGAGCCCTCTACGCGGGCATCACCGGTTTGGCCATCGGCTGGTTCATCACTTTGGGGACCGTGGAGGGGCTCGCGGTTTTATTCGGCTGATTGGCCGAGACCGGGTTCGAGGGAGGCCAAGATGGCAATTACCTTTATGGACATCGCGAGGGAAAGTCTGCGCCCAATCAGGCAGGCGCTGGGCGCCGCGCGGCCGCGCGCGGAAGACTCGAGGTACGCGGATCTGGTCCGAGCCGTCGAGGCCCGGGGCGATGACGGGATCGGCACCCCAATCGCCGCGTCCGAGGCGGCGGTTGGGCGTCGCTTCGATTTTCACGTCTGAGCGGGGCGGTGTGCGGTCCACGACCTCCGCGCGGTGGCCGCACGCGTTTATTTCTTTACAGAGAATTCTTGGACGGTATCGCCGAAGCGGTTGAAAATCTTCAACGTACCGTCGCTGAGAAAATATTCGATATTGCAGAGCTCGGCGCCAAACCGGGTGTTCGTGCAAAACCGGCTCCGGCCATCGATCCACCATCGTAACTGGATCGAGTAGCCGCGCGCCTTGAAAACGCGGCTGCCGTCGGGAAAGTTGCGCACCGAAAATTCGCGCGAAATGAATTGGCTGCCGCTGAAAAGCGCTTTGAGGTCCTTGGGAGAGAGTTTCTTCGCACCGGCGGCGAGAAATTCGTCTTGGTCCGTCCCCTTGGCATGGCTCGGGCCGCCGGCCAAGGCCGCCATCAGGACGAAGACCAATGCAATCGAACGATGTGCAATCGAACGAGGTGACGCCACCTTGAGGAACCTCCCACTTCGAGCCCGTAGCAGGACACCCCCCACAGCGCCACGGCCCAAGCTAAGGCCGCCAGCTTGTCAAAGCGTTAATCCGCTCCCGGCCGGCAGTGGACCGGGCCGGCATCGTTATTTCGGCCGGCACCGCTATTTCGGCCGGCACCGTTACTTCGGATAGCAACCCGCTTCGCGGGCCCGTTGGATAACGAGGCCCAGGATCATGTCGATGGCCGGGGTCGCCACGCCGACGAGGCGGCCCATCTCCGGCACGACGCCCACGACCGCGTCGATCTCCATGGTCCGGCCCAATTCAAGGTCTTGCAGCATCGAGGTCTTGTGCGCGCCCACTTCCTCCGCGGCCTTGATGCGCGAATCGGCGTCCATCGGAAAGTCGATGCCGAGCTTCGCGGCGACAGCCTGCGCTTCCAACATCATGGCGCGGATGACCGGCCGTGATTCGGCGGAGGTAGCCAAGGTCTCCAAGGTCGCGTGGGTGAGGACGCTGACCGGGTTGAACGAGAGGTTGCCCCACAGCTTCATCCACATCTCGTTGCGGATCTTGGGCCGCACGGGCGATTTCAGCCCGGCGGCGATCAAGACCTTCGACAGGCGCGTCGCGCGTTCGGAGCGCGAGCCGTCGGGCTCGCCGAGCGGCATGCGGTTGCCGTAGAGATGCCGGACGACACCCGGCGCGGTGATCTCGCCCGAAGTCCAGACGACGCAGCCGATACAACGCTCCGGCCCAATCGCATCCCACAGCCGCCCGCCCGGGTCGACCGTTTGCAGCTTGTGTCCCTCCCAGGGACCGCCCGCCTTGTGGAAGTACCAAAAGGGAATCCCGTTCATCGCCGTAACGATGCAGGTGTCCGGCGTCAGCATGGGTTCGAGCGAGTCGGCGATGCCCGCGACCGAGGGCGCCTTCAGCGTAATGATGATGTAGTCCTGAGGCCCCGCCTCGGCGGGATCGTCGGTGCATCTTGGATGAACCACGCGTTCCCCGTCGGCGTCGACGAGCCGCAGGCCATCCTTTTGCATGGCGGCGAGGTGCGGGCCGCGTGCGATCAACGTGACATCGACGTCCTGCAAGGCGAGCAGGGCGCCGATATGTCCGCCGATCGCGCCCGCGCCATAGATGGCGATTCTCACTCGGCGGCTCCCTTGCCCGTCAGGCCGAGCTGGTCCGCGAGACCGATGCGCTTCAGCTTGCCGGTGGCGCCCTTGGGGATTTCGTCGAGAATGAGAACTTGCCGCGGCACCTTGAAACCGGCCAGGCGCGTCGCCGCGTAATCGCGAATCTCGCGCTCGCTCGCTTGCGCGCCTTCGCGCAGGACCACGGCGGCCGCCACTTCCTCACCGAGCTTGTCGTGCGGCAAGGCAAACGTCACGGCCTGGGCGACGGCGGGGAAGTCCATCAGCACTTCGTCCACTTCGCGCGGCGAAATCTTCTCGCCGCCGCGGTTGATGATCTCCTTGAGGCGCCCGGTGATGGTGAGATAGCCGTCGTCGTCGACGCGCCCTTGATCGCCTGTGCGCAACCAACCGTTCGTAAAGGCCTCCGCATTCGCCTTGGGGTTGTTCTCATAGCCGGAAGTCACGTTATCGCCGCGAATAACCACCTCGCCGATGGCGCCGGCGGACAGAAGGTTGCCGGCGGGGTCCATGACCGCCACGTCCGGCCCCGCGGAGACGCCCACAGTGCCGGCCTTGCGGGCGGCGGGCGGCAGGGGGTTGCTTGTCATCTGATGCGCGGCCTCGGTCATGCCGTAGGATTCGATCACGGGAGCGCCGAAGGCGTCCTCGAGATCCGCCATGACCTGCGGCGGCAGGGAGGCGCTGGAGGAGCGTACGAAGCGGAGCTTCGCTTTGGCGATGATGTCCTGGTTGCGCGGCGCGCGCGTCAGCACCGCTTGATGCATGGTCGGCACCGCCGAGTACCAGGTCGCTTGCGACTCCTCGAGCCAGGCGAAAAAGCGCAAGGCGTTGAAACCGGGCGAGCAGAAAACCCTACCGCCCGCGCCGAGCGCCGACAGGGTGGCGGCGATCAGTCCGTGAATATGGAACAGCGGCATGATGTTGAGGCAGCGGTCGCCGGGCGACAGCGTCAGGGTTTGGCGGATGTTGCGCGCCGAGGCGCAGATATTCGTTTGCGTCAGCGGCACGATCTTGGGCCGCGAGGTCGTCCCCGAGGTGTGCAGGACAAGCGCTTCGTCGCCGGGTTCGGCAAAGCCCCCAGTTGCCGGCGTGCCGCCGGGACCGTCCCCCGCCAATGTGAAAAGCCCGGCGGGCCCGTCCGCCTCCGGGTGCAGTTCGAGAACCGCAATGCCCTGCTGCCGCGCCACCGCCAGCGCCGGAGTCTCGCTACCGGCCTCGACAATAAGCGCCTTGGCGCGCAGGTCCGAGAGATAGAAATCGAACTCGTCTTCGCGGTATGCGGGGTTAAGGGGCGCCGTGCTGGCCGATGCCGCCACGCTCAAAAAGGCGCTCGCCATTTCGGGCCCGTTGGGCAGCACGATGGCGACCCGGTCGCCGCGCCCCACGCCGGCGGCGTTCAATGCCGTGGAAGTTTTGGCGAGGTGCTCGCGCAGGCCCCTAAAGGTCAACGCAGCGCGCCCCGGCGCGGCCAGCGCCACATCGCCGGCGGCGCCGGTTTCGAGCAATCCGGCAACGGTCATGGCGCCAGCCTGAACCCTTGGCCCAGCCCCAACCTCAGCCATGGCATCCTCAACGGTCGTGTAAGGAATGAAGCGTGCCGGTCATACCACGGAACGGCGCGCAGCGGCCAGCGCGCGAGGGAGCGCCGCACGGCCGGGACTGGTTGGAAGGTTTAGACGCGGAATTCGACGGGAGCGTGGGCGCCGAAATAAGATTCGGTGCGGG
>JADFIH010000111.1 GCA_022566715.1 Pseudomonadota bacterium
GTAATTCCGTACGATAATACCTATTAATCGGGACGAGCGCAATCCGGCCCGTCTCTCGGCGGCCGTTTTCGGAGGCCCAGGCGGCTGTATTTGGAGGCTCAAATGACGGAACTCCCCTACCGTTGGCTGATGACCGGGCCGGGGCAGCCCTTTAGCAAGACCGCGTTCGATCCAATGCCGCTCGGTCCGGCGGAGGTTCTGGTAGACATCGCCGGGTGCGGCGTCTGCCACACCGATCTTGGCTACTATTACGACGGCGTCCATACGAACCACGCGCTGCCCCTGGCCTTGGGCCACGAGATCAGCGGCCGGGTGGTGGACGCGGGCGTCGCGGCCCGACCCTGGATCGGCAAGGCGGTCGTCGTGCCCGCCGTCATTCCCTGCGGCGACTGCGACCTCTGCCGCCGCGGCCGGGGCGCCATCTGCCGCAACCAGAAGATGCCGGGAAACGACATTCAGGGTGGCTTCGCCAGCCACGCCGTGGTGCCCGCGCACGGCCTTTGCACCGTGGACGAGGTGCGTCTCGCGGCGGCGGGCCTGCAGCTGGCCGACCTCTCGGTGCTGGCCGACGCCGTCACCACGCCCTATCAGGCGGTGGTCCGGGCCGGGGTTCAGGAGGGCGCGCTGGCGATCCTGGTCGGCGTCGGCGGCGTCGGCGGCTACGCGGCGCAAATCTGTCACGCCTTCGGCGCGACGGTGATCGCGATCGATGTCGATCAGGGGAGGCTCGACGCCCTTGCGGATCACGGGGTGGCCCTCGGACTCAACGCCAGGGAGCACGACGCGCGCGAGCTCAAAAACCGCATCCGGGACTTCGCCTCCGCGCAAGGGCTGCCGGCGCAGGAGTGGTTCATCTTCGAGTGTTCGGGAACCACGGCGGGGCAGGCCACGGCGTTCAGCCTGTTGACGCACGGCGCGACGCTCTGCGTTGTCGGCTTTACCCGCGACAAGGTGGAGATCCGGCTCTCGAACCTGATGGCGTACGACGCGCGGGCGTTGGGCAACTGGGGTTGCGTGCCCGAGCTCTATGGCGACGCGCTCGATCTGGTGCTCGACCGGCGCATCGCCGTCGGCCCCTTCGTCGAGCATCACCCGCTGGACTCCATCGGCGAGGTTTTTCAGTCGGTCCATGAACACAAACTCGCGCGCCGCGCTGTTCTCGTTCCCGCTGGTAATTAGGAGAAGTCGCATGACGGCACAGGTCGAACTCCAAGCGCAGGGCAACGGCGCCTTCCGCGATCACGATCTTCCGGCGGCGCTGGTCAGCGGCAAGGTGACCTATGAGAAACGTCCGGCCACGAAACCCGATGGCGGCGCCGTGCCCGGTCTCTACAACGCCTGGATCACCCTGAACAATCCGGACCAGTACAACTCCTACACGACCGACATGGTCAAGGACGTGATCCTCGCCTTCCGCTCGGCCAGCAATGCGCGCGACGTGGTCGCCGTCGTTTTCACGGGCGCCGGCGGCAAGGCGTTCTGTAGCGGCGGCAACACCAAGGAGTACGCCGAATACTACGCGGGCCAGCCGCAGGAATACCGCCAGTACATGCGGCTTTTCAACGACATGGTCAGCGGCATCCTGACCTGCGACAAGCCCGTGATCTGCCGGGTCAACGGCCTGCGCGTGGGCGGCGGCCAGGAGATCGGCATGGCCTGCGACTTTACGATCGCCCAGGACCTGGCGCGGTTCGGCCAGGCCGGGCCGAAACACGGCTCCTCGCCCATCGGCGGGTCGACCGACTTTCTCCCCGTCATGATGACCGCCGAACGGGCGATGGAGTCGGGCACCCTGTGCGAGACCTGGTCCGCGCACAAGGCGTACTTCAACGGCATGATCATGCACGTCGTACCGGCGTTGAAAGTGGACGGCGAGTTCGTCGCCAACCCGCTGGTCGAAACGCAAACCATGTTCGACGGCTTCGGCCGCATCGCCTTTGGCGAACCGAAAACCGGCGAGGCCTTGAGCGAAGGCAAGGCGCGGCTGAAGGCGGGCGAGATCGACCTCTCGCTTCTCGACCAGGCGGTCGCGGACCTTACCGCGAAGCTTCTTCTCACGTTCCCCGATTGCATGACCAAGACCATCGAGCAGTTGCGCAAGCCCAAGCTCGAAGCCTGGAACCGCAACAAGGAAGATCACCGCGCCTGGCTCGCCCTCAACATGATGACCGAGGCGCGGGCCGGATTCCGCGCCTTCAACGAGGGCACGAAGGGGAACCGGGAGGTCGATTTCGTGGCCCTGCGGCAAGCCCTGGCGAAGGGTGCCGCGTGGAACGAGGAGTTCACCGAAAGCCTGATGCCGGTTCACCGGGAGGCAAAATCGTGAACGAGGCGCCGCCCCTCAAGGTCTGGCTCGAACACGAAGGCACGCTGCTGCGGCTCCGGTTCGCGCGGCCCAAGGCCAACGTCGTGGACGCGGCCATGATGGGCGCGCTCGCCGCCGCGCTGGATGCACACGCGGGACGGCCCGGCCTGCACGCCATCCTGCTCGACGCCGACGGTCCAAATTTCAGCTTCGGCGCCAGTGTGGAGGAGCATTTGCCCGGCAAGTGCGACGCCATGCTCAAGCGGTTCCACGCCCTGATCCTGAAGTTTCTCGCCCTGCCGATACCGGTTCTCGTCGCGGTTCGCGGGCAATGCCTGGGCGGCGGGCTGGAGATCGCCTGCGCCGGCAGCCGCATATTCGCTTCGCCCGACGCCCTGTTCGGACAGCCGGAGATCAACGTCGGCGTTTTCGCTCCCGCCGCATCGTGCCTGCTGCCCTGGCGGATCGGCCCGGCAAACGCCGAGGACCTGCTCACCTCGGGTCGCAGCATCGGCGCCGGGGAGGCGCAATCCATGGGCCTCGTCAGCGAAGTGGCGTCCGATCCCGAGGCCGCCGCGCTGGCTTATTTCAAGGAGCACCTGTCGGGCAAGAGTGCGGCCGTGCTGCGCCTCGCAATGCGCGCGGCGCGGACCGGCTTTCTCGACGGCATCAAGGAGAAACTGGCTCGTGTCGAGGAATTATACCTGAGCGAACTGATGGCCACGCGCGACGCCACGGAGGGCCTCAACGCCTTCCTGGAGAAACGTGCGGCCCGTTGGGAGAACTGTTGATATGTCCACCGCCCCGATTATCGAACGCTGCCGGGAAATATTCGAGGACCTCGACTTCAAGGTGGTGCGCGCCTGGAAGGACGCCGAGCCCGGGCGCAAGGTCATGGGCTACATGCCCTTCTATGTCCCGCGCGAGATCATTCACGCGGCGGGGATGCTGCCCGTCGGCGTGCTTGGCGGCGGCGACCAGCTCGAAGTGATTCACGGCGACGCCTATTATCAGAGCTACATCTGCCGCATCCCGCGCTCGACCATCGAGCTCGGCCTCACCGGGCGGCTCGACGTGCTCGACGGCATGCTGTTCCCCAGTATTTGCGACGTCATCCGCAACCTGTCGGGCATGTGGAAGCTGATGTTCAAGGACAAGTACGCGCACTATTTCGACGTGCCGCAGAACTTCGACGACGGCGTGGGCGGCGCCTTCTATATCGAGGAACTGAAGATCCTGTGCCGCGATTTCGAGGAGATATCCGGCCGCGAGGTCAGCGATGAGGCCTTGCGTCGGTCCATCGCCGTCTACAACAAGAACCGGCGCCTTGTGAACCAGCTCTACGATCTCAGGATCCGCGAACCCTGGAAGGCCTCGACGACGGACGTCTACCTGATCCTGCGGGCGGCGATGGTGCTGCCCGTCGAGGAGCACTCCGATCTCGTGCGCGAGTATTTGGCCGCCGCGCAGGACGAAGAAAAACCGATGCGTGACAACTGCCGCATCGTTCTTTGTGGAACCTTCTGCGAGCAGCCGCCGCTGGGGCTCCTCCGGTCCATCGAAATGGCCGGCTGCTACGTGGTCGACGACGACTTCATGCTGGTGACGCGCTGGCTGCTGGATGATGTGCCGTTGGAGGGAGACCCGCTCGAGAACCTCTCCGACGCCTACCTGCACCATTCCGGCGAAACCGCCGCCAAGTATGTGCCGGACGTGAAGACCAAGGGTTTGCATCTGGTGGAGGCGGTCAAGCGAAGCGGCGCCGAAGGCGTGATCTTCGCTTCGCCCAGCTTTTGCGACCCGGCGCTTCTGGACCGGCCGATGCTGCAAAACGTCCTGGACGCCCACGGTATTCCCTACACCTCGTTCAAGTACGCCGAGAACTCCGGCCAAATGCAGCCCATTCGCGAGCAGGCCGGCACGTTCGCCGATTCCATCAAACTTTGGAGCGCAGCATGAACACCGCCACGACCGGCGAGGCCGTCCAAAAAGAAGACTCCATGTGGAAGCAGAAGGAGCTGATCAACGGAAACTACGCCCGACTCGCCAGGGCGCACGAGGAAGGGCGCAAGGTCGCGTCCACCTTCGTTCCGGGAAACCTCAATGAGCTTCTGATGTGTTTCGACTTCGTGCGCAACCTGCCGGAGATCAACGCCCTGCAAAACGGATTGCGCAAGAAGAGCGGGGCCATGGTGCGCGAGGCCGAAAAGGCCGGTCATTCCGAAGACGTTTGCGCCTACGTCAAAGCCGATCTCGGCATGATGATGCAGGGCAATATCGGACCCATGGGCGAGCCGTTGCCGAAGCCCGACATCCTCGTGTTGTCCTACACCGGCTGCTTCACGTTCATGAAGTGGTTCGAACTGGTCCGCGAACAGTACCAGTGCGAGACCGCCATGTTGCATGTGCCCTATCAAGGCGACGGAACGATCACGCCGAACATGCGCGACTATGTGGTGAAGCAGATCAAGGAAGACCTCATCCCGACGCTCGAACGCGTCAGCGGCGTCAAGTTCGACATCGACCGGCTGCGGGAATACCTGGTCGAATCGGCGAAGGCCGAGGACGATCTCGTTTGGGTTCTGCAAAGCGCCAAGAACAAACCCTCGCCCATCGACGCTTACTTCGGCGGGGTCTACTACATCGGGCCGGCGTTTACGGCCTTTCGCGGCACGCCCGAGGCCACCGATTATTACGCGACCCTGCGGCGCGAAGTGGCCGAGCGTTTGGCGGCCGGCAAAGGGCCGATCACACCGGACGGCGAAATGGGCGAGGAACGCTATCGCCTTGTCGTCGAGGGCCCGCCCAATTGGACCCACTTCCGCGAATTCTGGAAGATGTTCCATGAGGAAGGCGCGGTCGTGGTCGCCAGCACTTACACCAAAGTCGGCGGCGTCTTCGATTTCGGTTTCCGCCACGACCCCACCAACCCGCTGGAATCATTGGCGGAATATTGCCTCGGCTGCTACACCAACCTGAACCTGCCGACGCGCGCCGACATGCTGACCCAGTATGTCGAGGACTATCAGGCCGACGGCCTGCTCATCAACTCGATCAAGAGCTGCAACAGCTTTTCAGCCGGACAGTTGCTCCTGTTGCGGGAGGTCGAAGACCGGACCGGCAAACCGGGCGCCTTCGTCGAGACCGACCTGGTCGATCCCCGCTACTTCTCGGCGGCGAACGTGAAGACCCGGCTGGAGAGCTACTTCCAGATGATCAGTCAGAAACGCGAACGCCACGCCGCCTAGCCGGCGAGCGTAGGACGGGGAGCACGCGATGAAGTGTTTTATTGGAATCGATCTCGGGTCCACCACGACCAAAGCACTGCTGATGGATGCGGACTCCAAGGTGTTGGGACGCGGCATCACGAATTCGCGGTCGAATTACGACATCGCCACCACCGTGGCCAAACGGGAGGCCTTCGCCGATGCGCGCTTCAATCTCTTTCGCGCCTCCCTTTCGTCGGTTGAGGCTCTCGATGGGCGTCTCGACGAGTTTCTCGCGTCGCTCGAGCGGAACTTTCGCCTCGAGCAATACCTCGAGCAGTTGGCCGACCTCGAAGCGACCTGTAAAAACCACGCCGCCGACCCCCGTTTTTCCGGGCAAACCCAGTTGGTCGGCGAGGTGCTCGACCAACTCTTCGATCAGTTGCATGCGGAAGCCCCCGAGTACTTCGCGCCCGGCGCCAAGCGGAAATCCGACTTCTTCCGCGACGTCGCCGGGTCCCGCTACCTCGCGGTCGGCGAGGCCGTGGCCAAAGAGGAGGGCTTGGCCTTCGACGTCCTATTGAACATCTACGACCGTTCGATCATCGAGGTGGAAAACCGGACCGGCGATTCCGACACCAGCGGCAAGGTGCTTGGCGCGCTCGACCGTACCTTCGAGAGCGCCGGCAACGGCCTGGGCGCCGCCGCCGCCGAGGTGCGCGGTCACATCGGCGAGGCGCTGCAAATCGAACTGGAGGAAACCTATGTTGTCGGCACGGGCTACGGCCGGGCGCGGCTGCCCTTTTCCAAGGAACACATCCGTTCGGAAATCCTGTGCCACGGCCTGGGCGCGCATGTCATGTATGACGGTACGCGCACGGTCCTCGATATCGGCGGTCAGGATACCAAGGCGATACAGATCGATGCCGACGGCATCGTCGAGAATTTTCAGATGAACGACCGCTGCGCCGCGGGTTGCGGGCGCTATCTGGGTTACATCGCGGATGAAATGAACGTGGGCGTCCACGAGCTGGGGCCCATCGCCAGCAAGGCCACGCGGACGGTCCGCATCAACTCCACCTGCACCGTGTTCGCGGGCGCCGAGCTGCGGGACCGCCTATCGCTGGGAGAGAAGCGCGAGGATATTCTTGCCGGCCTGCACCGGGCGATCATCCTCAGGGCCTTGTCGCTCCTGTCGCGCTCGGGCGGCGTCCGCGATCAGTTCACCTTCACCGGCGGGGTGGCCAACAACGAGGCCGCGGTGCGGGCGCTCGAAACCCTGGTGCGTGAGAACTACGGCGACGTCGCCATCAATATCGATCCTGAATCCATCTATACGGGCGCGCTCGGCGCGGCGACGTTCGCGCTTCGCGCCGGGGAGGCATGACATGACGATCACGGCGGGTATCGACGTCGGCACGGGCGCGGTGAAGTGCGTTCTGTTCGATGTGACCGGCGAGGACGCCTCCTGGCTCGGCAAGCGGGTCGACCGGGTGCGGCGGCGCGACCCCATGAAGCTCGCGGAGGAGGGGTACGCGGCCGTGCTGGAGGAGGCGGGACTAAAGCCGGACGACGTGGCCTACGTCGCGACCACGGGCGACGGCGAGAATGTCGCCTTCCGCACGGGTCATTTCTATTCGATGACGACCCATGCCCGCGGCGGCGTCCATTTGAAGCCGGGCATCCGCGCCGTGCTCGACGTCGGCTCCCTGCACGGCCGGGGCATCAACATCGACCCGCGCGGCAAGGTCCTTTCCTACAAGATGACCAGCCAGTGCGCCTCGGGCTCGGGCCAGTTCCTCGAGAACATCGCCCGCTATCTTGGCGTGGCGGTGGACGAGATCGGCACCATGTCTCAGTCGGCGGACGACCCCGAGGCCGTCAGCAGCATTTGCGCGGTGCTGGCCGAAACGGACGTGATCAATATGGTTTCGCGGGGCATCTCCACGCCGAATATTCTCAAGGGCATCCACATGTCGATGGCGTCCCGGCTGGTGAAGCTGTTGAAGGCGATCAAGGTCGCCGAAGGCCCCGTGCTTTTGACGGGGGGCCTCGCGCTCGACACCGGTCTTGTGGCGGCCATCCAAGAGGATATGACGGACCAGAAGATGGATCTGGCCGTCGAAGCGAGCCCCGATTCGATCTTCGCCGGGGCCATCGGCGCCGCCCTGTGGGGCGCCTTCCGCCACCAGAAGCTGGCGCAAATCGGCCAACTCGCCCAGGCTTCCTAATTCCAGAGGCGTCCTGACGAGCGCGCGGGCTTCCATCCGGCCACCTTATCCGGCGCCCAGGTAGGCCCGTTTCACCTTCTCGTCCCGGGACAAGGCTTCGGCACTGTCCGCGGCGGCGATGTGTCCGTTGTCCAGCAGATATCCTCGATCGGCGATCGCGAGACTTTGTTTGGCGTTTTGCTCCACTAGAAGAATACCGACGCCGGTCTCCTTCACACGGGCGAGCGCCCGGAAGAGTTCACTACATAAGAGGGGCGACAGGCCGAGGGACGGCTCGTCCAACATGAGGATCGAGGGCGCCGACATCATGGCGCGTCCGATCGCCACCATCTGCTGCTCACCGCCGCTCATCGTGCGCACCACCTGCTTGCGGCGTTCGGCAAGCTTGGGAAACAGCGACAGGACGCGGTCGAGGTTTTGCGCTTGGTGCGGCCGGGCCCGCCGCGGATGGGCGCCCAGTATCAGGTTCTCGTGCGCCGTCAGGTCGCCAAAGACACCCCGGTCCTCGGGCACCAAGGCGATGCCCGCTTCGACCACCGCGTGAGGCGGATGGTGGGTGATGTCGCGGCCGTCTAAAACGACTGAACCGCCGGTCATGACCGGCGTTAATCCGCTGACCGCACGCAGAAAGGTACTTTTCCCGGCGCAGTTGGCGCCCAGCATGACCACGACTTCGCCTTTTGAGACGGTGACCGAGACGTCCTCGACCGCCCGGTGGCGGCCATAGAACACGGATAGGTTTCTGGTCTCAAGCATCGGCGGTGCCGAGATAGGCGCGGATCACTTCGCTATCTGCAAGCACGTTCTTTGGTGCGCCTTCCGCGATCTTGGCGCCGCTGTTCATTACGATGCAGCGGTCGCACAAGCTGCGAATCGCGTCCATGACGTGCTCCACGACGATGATCGTGCGTCCCTCGGCGCGCAACTCCTTGATCAGGGCGATGCCCGTCTCCAACTCCGATGCGCTCAGACCGGCCAGCCACTCATCCAGAAGCAGGACCTTCGGATCGGAAATAAGGGCCCGCGCCAGCTCGACCCGTTTTTGGTCGATATACGTCAAGACGGATACCGGCGCGTCCTCGGCGTTCTTGAGTCCCACGCGAGTCAAGAGAGACCTCGCCGACTCCTCCAGTTCTTGCCCCCAGCGCCGGCCGTGCCCAAAGACGCCGCCCGCCGCCACGTTCTCCAGAACGGTCAGCGAAGGCAGCATGCGAACGATCTGAAAGGTGCGGGCCACGCCCATCGTGGCGATGGCGTTCGCCGAAGATCCAGAAATATCCTTGCCGTACAACGCGATCCGGCCGGCGCTTGGTTTATAGGCGCCGGAAATCAGATTCAGCATGGTCGTTTTGCCGGAACCGTTCGGTCCGATCAGGCCGAGAACCTCGTTCTCTTCCAGGCCGAACGAAACACCCTGGACCGCGTGGAGACCGCCAAATTGTTTACTCACATTCTCGACGGTCAGGACCATTCCTAGGGCCATGGCGCTACCCGCTCCTCCACTTGCGGCCTTGGAGCAGGTTCTCGACCAAGCCGACCACGCCATTCGGGATGGCGTAGACGATGAGAAGAAAGGCGACGCCAAACAGGAGAGTCGTTTGGTTCGGGAAGTTGGCGGAAATCTGGTCCGACAGGAAGGTGAAGGGAATCACCCCGAGCAGCGGTCCCCATAGCCGATGTGCGCCGCCGAGCAACGCCATGATGACGACCTGAAAGGAGATCATGGCGCTGAATGCAATAGTGGGCTCGATGTAGGTCCAGCGGGGCGCAAGGATCGCTCCGGTTACCGCGGCGACGGTTCCCGAAATGACGAAAAGCATGACCTTGACGCGGGCCGTGTTGATGCCGCTGTGGGCAGCCACCACCTCGTCGTTGCCGATGATCCGTAAGGCGAAACCCAGACGAGAGCGGCCGATCCACCAGCCGACGAGAAAAACCAGAGCCGCCAACGCGAGAAGCTGCCAGTAGATCATGGGCTCGGTGATGCCCGTCAGGACATAAAGGCCGCTGCTGGAGCCCATGGTCGTTTGCACCCATGTCACGATCTGACGGACAAGTTCGGCAAGGCCCAGGGTGAAGATAACGAAATACACGCCGGATAGCCGAAGCGTCGCCAAGCCGACGACCGCGGCTAAAACGGCGCCGCCCGCCGCCGCCAACAGGACGAGCACGGGGAACGGCAACAAATCCACGCCAACGCCGGCGACGTACATTCCGAGCCCGAAGAAGGCCGCCGTGGCCAGCGAGATGTAATGGGTGGGACCGGAGAACAAAGCCCAGGACGTCGCAAGGACCGTGTACATGGCGATCGAAATACCCAGGGACAGCCAGTACCCCGTATCCGCGAACGGTAGGAAAGCAACCGCGACGAAGACCAATCCGCCAAGGACGAGATAACGCTTCTCTCGGGCCGTCAAGTTGGCCGCCTTCCGAACAGACCTTGGGGCCTGAACAGCAGGACGAGGATGAACAACACGTACGCCGACGCCAGGGTCAAACCGGGATCGATCAGTCTTGCCACTGTGGTTTCGAGCAGGCCGAGCGCGAAGGCCGCGACGATGGCGCCGCGAATGTCTCCCACGCCACCCATGATGACGATGACAAGGGCCTTCAAGGTGAAGATCACGCCCACCGAGGCGTCGAATGTCAGGAACATGCTGAGCATGCCGCCACCGGCTGCCGTGACGGCCCCACCCAATGAAAACGCCAGGGCCGACGTACGCGAAACATTGATGCTCACGAGGCTGGCCGCCGTTGGGTTGACGGCGACGGCGCGCAGGGTCAGCCCCGACCGGGTTCGCCTCAGCCAGAAGTACAGGGCGCTGCACAAGGCGGCGGACATCAAAAACGCGGCGATCCGGTTGAGGCCGTACGTTCCGCCAATGATCGTGAACGGCGTGGCCAAGTAGGAGTAGCTAAAATAACCACCGCCAAAGACGGCCAGCATGACTCCCACCAGAATGAAACTCAGGCCGAAGGTGGCCAAAATGCTGTCGGCTTCGAGATGGCCTTGGC
>JADFIH010000112.1 GCA_022566715.1 Pseudomonadota bacterium
GCCCAAGTGATCGCCGAGTCCGGCGCCTCGCCGGCGCCCGGTTCCGTTGGCTCCTCCATTGCCTCGCCGGATTCTTCGCCGGCCGCCGCTTCGGGCTCATCCGGCGGGCCGGGCGCGGATTGGGCAGGGGGCCCAGCCTGGATCGCGGAAGAGGTGGCCGTGGTCGGGTTCGCACCGAGACCAGCGAGCGGCGCTATATCATCGAGGTTGGAATCGACGAAGGCGGCGGTAACGAAGTTGCTTGCATCCCCCACCAACCCGGACGCCGCGTAATCGATGAAGACGACATGGCCGCTGGTGCGTGCGACAACGAGGTGGCCCTCGCCATCCGTGCTGCCCTGATCGAAGAGCGACTCCTGATCGAAGTCCAGAGACGACTTGATGCGCCGCGGGTTGCGCGGGTCGATCTGCGCTATTTGGTCGGCGCCGAACAGGAAGAGATCGCCGGTGAAAGGGTCGAAGGCGATAGCGTGTGCGGCGGGAATTTTACTGATGAGGCGGCGCGTCGAAAACGTCGCAAAGTCGAGGATACCGAAGTTTCCGCCACCGCGGTGATCGCCCGCCGTGTAGAAAGCGATGCCGCGGTCATCGAAGGCGATCGACGTGATCGTGCGGTCGTCGCCGCTTAGGGGGTGGGGGATGCCGCCGGAAAAGGGTTGCAGGGGAATTTCCACCAGGTGGCCTGGCATGCCCGACGTCCAGGCCCGCCGTCCGCCGGGGTCCAGAGTGAGGTGAAACGAGTCTTGGCCGCCCGCGCTGACCGTGACGAACTCGCCGCTGCCGTCGGTTCGAACCTTGTGGACCCTGTCGCCCTGCCCGCCGACGAGGAGATCGCCGTCGGGGGCGAAGATCAGGCCGTCGGCGCCCTCGACGGCCGCGACGGTGCGCCGCGGCCCCAGCGTGACGCGCTCACCGTCGAACCGAATCTCCGTACGCTTGAGGTTGTCCGAGCCGGCGAAGCGTGTGTAATAGACGTCCCACGAGACGGGGTGCGCCGCAACCGGGAGCGTGGCGCCCGCGAGTAACAGCAGTGGAGCAAGAAGCAGCGCCGCGGCCGGTCTCGCGCAGGTCTGAAGATTAAGGCGGACCACTACCGCCTTCGTCAGTTGGGCTGGCCCCCGCCCGTGGCGCCGGCGGTGTCGAGCACCTTCTCTTCCTCCGCCAGCCCCGTGCCGGTCAGGTCCGCGCCATCGAGGTCCGCGCCGTTGAGGTTGGCGTTGCCGAGGATGGCCTGACTCAGTTCGACCCCGCGGAGACAGGCGTCCGTCAG
This sequence comes from Pseudomonadota bacterium, assembly GCA_022566715.1. Classification (GTDB taxonomy): domain Bacteria; phylum Pseudomonadota; class Alphaproteobacteria; order SHVP01; family SHVP01; genus JADFIH01. The sequence goes on from JADFIH010000112.1 coordinate 1,271, forward strand.
GTTGGTGGGCCAAGACCGGCCCGTGGCCTTGCCGTCCGGGTCCAAGATGTCGGCCGGGCCAAAGTTGGTCCTGGTAACGGTTGCTCCCGACAGGTTGGTCCTGCTGAGATTGCAGCCGGAGAAATCGGCCCCGGTCAGGTCGGCGCCCGAGAGATCGGCGCCCGAGAGATCGGCCATGACCATTTGCGCTTGGCTCAGCTTGGCGCCGGTGAGGATCGCTCCGGCGAGCCTGGCGCCGCTGAGGTTGATACCCGAGAGATCGATGTAGCTGAGGTCGGAGTCTGAAAGGTCGGCCGGCGCGCTGCCCGCCTCGGCGGCGCCCATCAGCCAGTTACGGTGTCCCGTGAGAACATCGCGGATGTTCGTGGGCAAATGCGACCAGGGCCGGTACAGCGTCGCGCCCGTGAGGTTGGCGTCCGAGAGGTCGACATCATCGACGTTGGCTCCGGACAGATCGGCGTTCGACAGGTCGGCGCCGGCGAGGTCTGCACCCGAAAGGTTGGCGCCGCGCAGGTTGACGCCGACCAGTTTGGCGCCCGATAGGTTTGCCCCGCGAAGGTCTGCGCCCTCGAGATTTGAGTTCGTCAGGTCGGCTCCGGAAAGATCCGCATTGCACAGCGTCGCCTTGGACAGATCGCTCTGCACGATCGCCGAATTCGCCAATCGCACGTCGGAAAGATTGGCGCCGGCGAAGTTGGCCCGGCTGAAGTCCAGGTTGCCGACGTCGATCCGCACGATGGAGACTTCGCCCTTTTCGTTGGCGCCCAACAGCACGCCATCGCGGAGATCGGCGTTAGCGAGCGATGCGCCGGTCAGATTTGCGCCGTGCAATTGAACGCCGCGTAGGTCCGCATCGACGAAGCGGGCCCAGCGCAAGTCCGCCTCTTGCAGGTTCGCGGCGAAGAGGTCGGCTTCGCTCAGGTCCGCTTCGAGCAAGTCGCAGCGGCTCAGGTCGGCTCCGGTCAGCTTGGCGGCCCGCAGATCGGCGCGATAGAAGGAAAAGCCGCACAGGTTTTGCATGGACAAGTTCGCGCGGCGGCCTTTCGGTTCGCCCGCCAGCCATCCCTCGTGTTTGTGCAGCAGCTCGACGATTTCCGCCGGAGTCATCTTCTGTGTCCTCGGCACGCGCGTGGCGCGCGGCGGGGCAACCGTACGCTTGCTTTGGTTAACAAAAACCTGCCGGGCGCGGGCCGCTACCCTTCACCGGCTGTTTACCTCGATCCGGTAGAACCACACGCGCTATACCGCGCAGTGCCAGGGGAGAAGGGGCGATGCGTAGACTACTGGGTTGGTTGTTTGGCCGACGCCGAACCGAGCTCACGGTTTTCCAAAAGACCGTTGTGGATAACCTCCGCGAGGCAACGAATTACCGCGCGAGCCGCCTGGACTAGCGGCGTTGCGGATGTTCGCGCCGGGACGTCCGCGTTAACGCGGACGGTCGCCGGCGACGGCCGTCCGGTACATGAGGCGGCGGAATCCGTCGTAATCGTTGACCGCGAGATGCTGGGTGCAGCGGTTGTCCCACACCGCGAGGTCACCCCGGCCCCAGGAAAACCGGAAGCAGAATTCGGGCCGCGTGGCGTGATCGAAGAGGTAGCGCAGGAGCGGGGCGCTTTCCTCGGCACTCATGTCTTCAAAACGAAGGCTATAGACGGAATTTACGAAAAGGGCCTTGCGCCCGGTCTCCGGATGCGTGCGCACCGTGGGATGCAGACGTTCCCGGTCGGCCTCGGGGTCGCCGCGCACCAGGCGGATGGAGCGGCTCACCGCCAAATCCGCGGGTGGCGCGTGGGCCACCCCATGAGGAGCGCCCACCTGGACACAGGCGAGGCCGTCCAGCATCTTCTTGAAGCCGTCGGATAGGGCTTCGTAGGCCAGGTATTGATTGGCCCAGATCGTGTCGCCGCCATGGGGCGGTACCTCCACGGCGTAGAGCACCGAACCCATGGGCGGCGCCTCCAGATAGGAGAGATCGGAATGCCAAGTTCCGCCAAATGTTGAGATTCCGGTCTCATTGGCCTCCTTCAAGACGGCCACCACGTCCGGATCGCCGGCCAGGGCTTCCACATTCGGCTGGCGGAACAGGGGGCCAAAGCGCCGCGAAAAGGCCTTCAGATGATCCCGAGTGAGAGTCTGTGCGCGGAAAAACAATACGAGATGAGTGTGGAAGGCGCTCAGGATCTCGGCGAAAACTTTGTCTGGAATCGGTTCCGAGAGGTCGACTCTGGAAACCTCCGCGCCGAGGGCGCCCGAGAGGGGCCGAACCGAAATGTGCTCGAACTGGCTCATGGGTTGGACGTGGCTGGAAAGGTGCATGATACCAGAGCATCGGGGATATGGAGCCCCGCGGCTAGCCCATTCGGGGCGGCCGTTACCCATTTGCTCAATCGATGAGCGGGTGGGGGCCTCAGTATGGACGGGACGTGCCGAATTCCACGGCTGAGCGGCTGGTCCTGACCGGGGTGAACGGTGAATCGTAAGGAGCGGCGGGCGTCCGCGGGTAAAAAACAGCGCGGCTCCCCGGCAACCCAACTATTGCGGATTGCGCTCCAGCATCAGCGCGCCGGCCGGCAGCGCGAGGCCGAGGCCGCCCTCGAGGCGGTGCTGGCCAAGCGGCCCAACGACCCCAAGGCCCTTCATAACTTAGGACTGGCGAGATACCGGGCGGGCCGGCACGCGGAGGCGGCCGACCTAATAGGGCGGGCCATTGCAATCGACAACGACGATCCGGCGATGCACACCCACCGGGCGCTGGTCCTTCAGGTGCTTGGAAAGCTCAAGGAGGCCGAAGACTCTGCCCGGCGCGCCATTGATCTCAAGCCGGACTACGCGGTCGGCCACAACAATCTGGGCATCATCCTGCGGGCCCGCGGGAAGCTTAAGAACGCGGTGGCGAGCTACCGCGACGCCCTGGCGCTCAAGCCGGACTACTTGAAGGCGCACAACAACCTTGGCGATGTTCTGCGCAAGCTGGAGCGATTCGCCGAGGCCGAAGACAGCTATCGGCAAGCACTGCAACTCGATCCGGACAGCGCCGAGGCCCACAGCAGCCTGGGCGCCGTTTTGTGGAGGCTTGGGAAACTTGACGAAGCGGAAGCGGCGCTGCGGCGCGCAATGGACCTGAGGCCCAACTTCGGCAGAGCCTACGACAATCTCGGAAATGTGTTGCGGGACTTGGGAAATCTGAAGGACGCCGAGGCAAGCCTGCGCCGCGCCGTGGCGCTCCGTCCGAAGAGCTCAAAATCATGCCGAAATCTCGCCAACGTCCTGGCGGATCAGCTCAGGTTGAATGAGGCGGAGACCGTGTATCGGCGCGCCATGGAGCTGGATCCGGACGATGCGGAGCCCTGCTACAGCCTGGCGCTACTACTTTTACTGCGCGGGGAATTTTCCGAGGGTTGGGCGCTGCACGAGGAGCGCTGGCGAACGCAACAGATGCGCCGTTACAAGCGAAAACTCTCTAAGCCGCAATGGGATGGGGGGGACCTGAAGGGCGGGACGATTTTGTTGCACGCGGAGCAAGGCTTTGGCGACGCGATCCAATTCGTTCGTTACGCGTCCTTTGCCGCGTCGAAAGCCGGGCGGGTGATCCTGGAATGCAAACCGGCCCTCGTGGATATTCTTCGGACCGTGGACGGCGTGGACGAGGCCGTCGCGCGCGGCTCGGACTTGCCACCGTTCGACGTCCATTGTCCCTTGCTCAGCCTGCCCCACTTGCATGGCACGATTCTCGAGACGATCCCGGAACGGCCGCAATACCTAACGCCCGATGTGGAAAAGGTCTCGGCCTGGGCGAAACGGTTGGACGGGCCGGGCCTCAAGGTGGGTTTGGCGTGGGCCGGGAATCCCAAGCACCTGAACGATCGGAACCGCAGTCTGGACGCACGTCACCTTCAGGACTTTGCTGAAATGGGCCCCTCGTTTTTCAGCCTGCAGGTCGGCGCAAGAGCCGCCGATCTGGAGAGTTTGACGAACCGAAGCTCCATCACCGACCTTGCGCCCCTGCTGACCGACTACAGTGAGACGGCGGCCGCCATCGCCAGCCTCGACCTCGTGATTTGCGTGGACACATCGGTAGCGCATCTGGCGGGTGCGTTGGGCAAGCCGGTCTGGATCATGTTGCCCTACCTGCCGGACTGGCGTTGGCTTCTGGAACGCGAAGATAGCCCGTGGTACCCCTCGGCAAAGCTCTACCGTCAAGAGACTCCGGGGGATTGGCGGCCCGTCTTGGACCGGATCCGCGCCGATCTGCGCACGCGCTCGGCGGTGTGACCGGCGAGTCTTAAGTTTTTGTCCTCTTTTGCGCGCGGATCGGGCACGATGGCCGCGAACGAATCGGGCAAGAGCAAGTATAGGATATAAGTCATGCGGTATTTAGTTCCGGCCTTCGTTCTGTTTCTGGCGGCATGCACCGGGCCGAACGTCATCACCGGCGACGAGGTCGGGGTAACGGTTGACCTGGGCGTGGTCGCGTTCCGCCGCAACGCCGATATGCATGTGGTCGGCGAAGTCGCGAGCAAACATTGCGCGAAGTACGATAAAAATGCGCGCTTCACCGGCTTTGGGCGCAAGGACGGCAGGCTCGCCCTCTTTCTTTGCGACGAGAGATGAGGGCATCCAATAGTCGGATCAGGAGTCGGGCTTGCCTGCGGCGCCCAACGCGCGGCCAAGCGTCACAAGCAAGCCACCGCCTCCCATAGGAGGATTTGCCGCGGTCAGTTTCAGCACACCGTAGAGCGTTTCCGACTTGGTCGGAACCACGCTAGCTTTTGTCGCTCACGGCTGCGGACCGGCCCATCTCGGATGAATTGAGGATGGCCGCGCCTGCGCGGGCGCGCCGGATAACCGGCGGACCGCCTAGCGGCCTTGAGCGATGCCAGCAGCCTTGAGCGATTCCAGATGAACTGGAAACGCCCTAGCGGCCAACATTCCTTTCTGAAATTTAGGTTACCCGAACCTTCCGCGCCTCCGCCCACAGGGCGCCCATCCGGTCGAGCTCGGCGTCATCCAGCATCTGCCGGGCCATGGCGAACAGCACCTGTTCCTCCTTGGCGAAGTGATCCCGCGCGATCTGAAGCGCGTAGCGGAGTTGGTCCGCCGCCGCGTCGCGGCTTGCGGCATTGGCGACGTCCTCCAGGGCGCCCTCGATCTCGTCGTGCTCCTCCCGCATGACGGGAAGGGGTCCGCCGGGCCCCGATTGCGGTTCGAGTGAAGGGAACAGGACCTCGTTTTCGATGCGGGCGTGGGAGCCCAAGGTGGCGCTCAAGGCCGCGCCCGCGCATTGCACCTCGGCGAGGGTTTTCATGCCGGCAAGGTCTTTCTCGACGTACTCGAAAAGGGCGTAGAGCACGCCGTGCTCGCCAAGCAAGGCTTGGGTAATTTGCATTGGGTTCTCCCTACCGCGTCGGCGGCACTCGGTGCGTGCGACGATCGGCTTGACTGGAATGCAGCGGCGTCAACCTATCGCGCGCGGGGCCGCAAGCGGGAGGTGACAAATGGTCACAAGTGAGGGGCCGCGGGCCGCGGGGACCGGCCAGGGCGCTATTTGGAGCGCCGCGTCAACTTCCGTGCAAGGCGCGGGGCGACGCCCGGACGACTCCATGGGCAAATCGCGATGCAAAGGCCACAGCCGTAAGTCTCGTTGAAATAGGGAACGCACCTATCGAAGTCGACATACCACTTGGTCTCGCCCCGCACCATTTGCTTGTGGTCCGCGATGGCGTCCGGTGGACAGGCTTGCTCGCACAGGCGGCAGTTCGTGCAGAACTCATCCGCGCCGAACGCGTCTTCGGGATCGGGCCGTAACGGCAGGTCCGTCAGGACGCAGGCCAAGCGGAACGAAGACCCAAACCTCCGGTTGATGATGGAGCCGTGCTTGCCGAGTTCGCCGAAGCCGCAGGCGATCGCCGCCGGAATCATCGGAAGCTTTCCCGCAATGGGTCCGCCCTCGGGCTCGGCGTCGTATCCTTGCCCAAGGATCCAATCCGCCAGCGCGCGCGCCGCCCGGGTTCCGCGATTGTAGGCGCGCATGACTTCGACCATGCTCTCGGGCTCCGGCGCCTTCGCCAGATCCTCGTGGGTCATTTCGATGCCCAGCACGACGATCCAGGGGGCCGGGGTGTCATAGCCCTCGAACAGCCATTCCTTTTTCGTTTGCGCGATGCCGACGAGATCGGCTTCGTTGGATAGGGCGATTTCCTTGACCCGGCGCGACCAGTTCTCCGGCGTATCGCGGGCCGGGGCCGGGGCCTTTTCGGCGCGGGCCTTGCTGCCGCGGCCACCGAGCGTGTTGTTCATATCGGCGGTGACGGGGACCTCGCGGCTCGACTTCGTGATCATCCAGGTTTGCAGCGCGGCGTAGGGATGCTTTTGGCTTGGGGGATGCCAGTAGACGGGGCTTGGCCGGCGCCGCTCCGTCTCGCCGAGGCCGTTGATCGAGTTTCCGGAAACCTCGGGGATGAGCGCGCGCTGCTCGTCCGAGATCAGCGCCTCGAGCACTCGTCCCTGCACGGTTCGACCCGTCATGCCAACTCCCTCGCCGAGAAACCATCAGCCCCGAAACAGAATACAGCAAACCACCGAACTTTCCCGGCGGCCGGCCAAGCCCAACCAGTTCGCGGGGCCGGAGGGGATGTGACGATATACCGCGCGGCGGCGCGCCACATGGCGCCGGCGTTCCGCCCCACCCATCTCTCAGGCGACAGGTAAAAAGAATGATTTCGTCCGGGTAACGCCAGCTCTCAGCGGCGCCTTAATAAAGGAGAAGAAACGATGTTCAAGGTCAACAAAGCCAACGTCTGGAGCCGGTCACTGCCTGCCTTGGGCGTTGCTCTCGCGGCAATCACCCTGATCGCCGGGTCGCTGGCGCCCATGGGGCCGGCGGCCGGGCAAGCTCAGGCGGCGGAAGCAGATAGCCTGCCCCGCGTTACCCAGGTCCTCGTCGCTCCACCCTTCCTGCCCGAGCACGAACAGGTCGCGGCGGTGGGCCCAAGAGTCGTCCAAGTTCGCCTGGTCATCGAAGAGAAGTCGATGGTCATCGACGAGGACGGCACCGTCATCCAGGCCATGACCTTTAACGGCTCGGTGCCGGGTCCTATGATTGTGGTCCACGAGGGCGACTACGTGGAGGTGACCCTGGTCAACCCCGAGGCCAACGCCTTCGAGCACAACATTGATTTTCACGCCGCCACCGGCGCCCTGGGCGGGGCGGCGCTCAGCCATGTCTTTCCGGGTGAGGAGGTCGTCATCCGTTGGAAGGCCACCAAGGCCGGCGTGTTTGTTTACCACTGCGCGCCGGGCGGTTCGATGATTCCCTGGCATGTGGTCTCCGGGATGAATGGCGCCATCATGGTGCTGCCGCGCGATGGGCTGACGGACCGGGACGGAAACGCCCTGCGGTACGACCGCGCCTACTACATCGGCGAGCAGGATTTCTATGTCCCGAGGGACGAGGATGGCCGGTTCAAGAGTTTCGAGGATTTGGGGGACTCCTTCGCCGATACCCTCGACGTGATGCGCGGCCTGATCCCCAGCCATGTCGTGTTCAACGGGAGCGTCGGCGCGCTGACCGGCGACAACGCCTTGACCGCGAAGGTGGGCGAGACCGTCCTTTTCATTCACTCCCAGGCCAATCGGGACACGCGGCCTCATCTCATCGGCGGTCATGGCGAGTATGTCTGGGAAACGGGTTCGTTCGACGATCCTCCCGCCACGGACCTGGAAACCTGGTTCATCAGAGGCGGGTCCGCGGGCGCGGCCCTGTACACGTTCAAACAGCCGGGCCTGTACGCTTATGTGAACCACAACCTGATCGAGGCGATCGAGCTAGGTGCGGCCGCTCACGTGAACGTTGAAGGCGAATGGGACGACGACCTCATGGTTCAGGTGAAAGCCCCGGCCCCCATCGATGGAGCCGACGCCGAAAATTGGTGAGACAATCATCGAATCCTTCCTGCGATAAAGGGGCCTCGCTCGCAAGGGCGGGGCTCTTTTTTGCTTGGGAGGCCCGGCCAAAGGGTCTTTTGCAACCCCATCTGCCAACCCAAGGCCGGCTTGGCACGGCCTCAAAAGCTGAGACGCGCGGAAAAATGGTGCCGGGTGCAGGAGTCGAACCCGCGACCCCCTGATTACAAATCAGGTGCTCTACCAACTGAGCTAACCCGGCGCGCCGTCCCATGGGCCAGAGCCTAGATATTTGCGGCCTAGATATCCGGCTCGGCCACGCTCCTGTCAAGAACCCGAATGCAACGCCCCCGCCCTCGAGGCCGGATCGCCACCCGATCCTAGTACTTGAGATCGAGCGCCTTGGTCAGGAAGGCCGTGTAGGGGCCGACGGCGCGGCAGAACCTGGTGAACAGGGCCAGGAAATCGGCGGCGCAGGCGTCGGTCTGCGAGAAGGCGGCGACGGCGAGGAAATCCTTGCGCTTCAGGTCCTCGATGAGCGGGTGCTCCGGGTCGAAGCCCCGTGGCGGCCGTTTTAGCGATTCGCCTTCGAAGGTGCACATCGCGCGAATCGCCTTGCCCGAAGTGGCGCGTTTCCACTCCGCTGGTTTGGCGGCGATGGCGTCGCGGATTTTCTTGGCGCTTGCCGTGTCGGGCCGCCAGGTGCCCGTCGCCGCAAACACCGATCCTGGTTCGAGGTGCAGATAGAATGACGGAACATGGGCATCCTTCGCGCGCTCGTGCCGGAACTGCACGGCGGTGTGGGTCTTGTAGGGTGTCTTGTCCTTGGAAAAGCGCGTGTCGCGGTGGATGCGGAACATCGAACCGCCGTTCTTGCGCGGATCGGCGACGAAATGCGGGCTGAGTTTCGCGAGGTGGGGCGCGAAATCCTCGATGAAGTCGAGCAACGGGCCGCGCACGTCGGACTCATAGCGTGATCTGTTCGCCTGAAACCACTCCCGCGTGTTGTTCTTTTTCAAGTCGCGCAGGAACTTGAACAGCGCGGGCGTGAAATAAACCGTGCCTGCCATGGTGGTGCGCCTCCTTTTATCCTTATGGCCTAAACCCGTGGGCGCCTTCTAGCAGGTTCCGCCGCGCGCGGCGCGCTTCGGTGATTCTGCAAAGCGAAGCCATTTCAAAAGGGAAACCTTGGCTTTTCCGCCGCCGCGCGGGCCAAGCGAAGCCATTCCAGAGGGGGCCGAAGCCATTTGACCCCTCACGACTCGGGGTCCTCCGCGATGCCGATTTGCCGGTCGTAGGCGGCCTCGCGCGCTTCGTAGGCCGCAACCTCCTCTTCCGCCGCGCCCGCCTTGCGCAGGCCGGCGATGATCTGCCGGCGGGCCTGGCGCGCGGTTTCGATGCGGTCCTCGACGGGCTCCGTGGCGGCCCGGTCCACGCCGCGCATGGCGCGCAGGCGCAGGAACAGATCGAGGGTGCGGCGGAAGG
>JADFIH010000251.1 GCA_022566715.1 Pseudomonadota bacterium
GCGGTAGCGAACTCCCTCGGTCCGGCGGCAAGCTCCTTCAATCCGGTCCGGATCAGATCTTCGAGGGCAACGTCCGGGCCGTGCTCGCGGGCCGCCGCGGCGACCGCCCCGAAGGCCTCGGCGCGCCGGTACCCCAGGTTGACGAGCGCCGACACCGCATCCTGCGCGGTTGCGCCCAGAAGGGCGGCTCCGGCGCGCTCGACCGCCGATCCGGCGGACAGCAGCGCGGCCAGCGAGGGCACCTTGTCCTTCAACTCGGCGACGATTCGCGAGGCGAGCTTGGCCCCGACCCCCGGCGCCTGGGTCAGCGGCGCCTTGTCCTGAGCCGCGATCGCCTCGGCCATCGCGCTCGCCCCCAGCACCGAGAGGATGGCCAGCGCGACGCGGGCGCCCACGCCCTGCACCGTCTGCAAAAGGCGGAACCAATCCCGGTCGAGCGGATCGGCGAACCCATATAGGTGAACGTGGTTCTCGCGCATGTGGGTCTCGATCAAGAGCGTGGCCTGGCCGCCCGGACCCGCGAGCTCAGCGAGCGTCCGCGAGGGGCAGTAAACGAGGTAGCCGACGCCGGCCACGTCGAGCACCACATGGTCCTCGGCCAGGCTGTCGACGGTCCCGCGCAGCTTGGCGATCATGCCGTCACCTCCTTGGCACCCGCACGCTCCAGCGCCGCCGACCAAATCCGATTGGTTTGCAGGTGGTGGGCGTGGCAGATGGCCACGGCGAGGGCGTCGGCGGCATCCTCGCCTTCGATCGAACAGCCCGGCAACAGGTGGCCGACCATCATGCGGATTTGCGCCTTGCCGGCGTGGCCCGTACCAACCACGGTCTTTTTGATCAGGTTGGGAGCGTATTCGGCGACCGGCAGCCCCCGGCTCGCCGGCGCCAGCAAGACGACGCCGCGCGCCTGCCCGAGGCGCAGCGCCGATCTAGGGTTGCGGGCGACGAAGGTCTCCTCCACCGCCGCCGCATCGGGCGCGTATTCGTCGATCACCTTCAGCAATGCCTCGTAAATCTCCAGCAAGCGTTCGGCCAAACCGTCTCCCCGCCGTGTCGCCACGGCTCCGTTGGCAAGGTGGCGCAGGCGGTTGGCCTCCACATCGATCACTCCCCAACCCGTTGTCCGCAGGCCGGGGTCTAGTCCCAGTAACTTCATGACCGGACCCGTTGCGCCGGCTCAGGCGCTCAGCCTCTCCATGATTTGACCCGACACCTCGAAATTGGCGGCGACCTTTTGCACGTCGTCGTTCTCGTCCAGTGCGTCGATCAATTTGAACAGGCCCTCCGCCTGTTCCTCGTTGACCTCGACGGTCGTGTTGGGCTTCCAGGCGAGCTCCGCGCTCATGGCCGTTCCGAGCCGTTTCTCGAGCGCCTCGCGCACCTCGTAAAAATCGTCGGGGGCGCACGTCAGTTCGTGGCCGGTCTCGTCGGACTCGCATTCGTCCGCGCCCGCTTCGATGGCGGCTTCGAGCATCTCGTCCGCGCTTCCCGCCTCCGGCGGATAACGGATCGCGCCGACGCGGCTGAACTGAAAAGACACGCTGTTGGTTTCGCCAAGGGTGCCGCCGAACTTGGAGAACGCCGAGCGGACGTCCGACGCGGTCCGGTTGCGATTGTCCGTCAGGGTCTCGACGATGAGGGCGACGCCGCCCGGTCCGTAGCCCTCGTAGCGAATCTCCTCGAAGTTCTCCCCCTCGTCCGCCCCGTCGCCGCGCTTGATCGCCCGTTCCATCGTGTCCTTGGGCATGTTCGCGGCCTTGGCCGCCGACACCGCCGTGCGCAGGCGCGGGTTCATGCTGGGATCGGAAATGCCGCCACGCGTCGCCACCGTCAGCTCGCGAATGAGTTTGGCGAAAACCCTGGCGCGCTTCGCGTCCTGCGCGCCCTTGCGGTACATGATGTTCTTGAATTGTGAGTGACCGGCCATCTTCCCCGCTAGCTCAAGTTACTGTGGTTCCTAAGAGGTTTTATACTAGATATGGTAGGCGGGCATACTCGATGCAGCCTAACGGTGCCCGACCACTAGCAATCCAATGTGGCGATTTTGAGGCGATAAGCTAGGCATACCAAGCGTTTGCCGGTGCTCCCCGCCGGGCCGCCGCAAGCTTTCGTTCCTCTGTAGAGACCTCCGCGAAACGTGTTCTATGAAATCCCCCCTCCCCGTTTGGGGAGGGGGCAGGGGGAGGGGATATCAACAAACCACCCCCTCCCTGCCCTCCCCCTCGAAAAAGGGGGAGGGGTTCTTTT
>JADFIH010000252.1 GCA_022566715.1 Pseudomonadota bacterium
GGAGGCGCGCATGGCGGTCACCAGGACCAGCAGCGGCAGGGCGAGGACCAGAACCCGCCACAGGGTCCCCACGGCGGCCGGCTCAAGGCCGTGCCGCCAATCGCGGCGCCATGACGCGACGGCGCACGGAACCGCCACCGCCCACACGCCGTAGGCGAGCCATGTAAAGGGGACCGGCCCGACCACCCCGAACACCTTGAACACGCCCGTGACCACGCCCCAGCCGACGATCACGTCGACGGCCGCGAACCGGCGCCGGCCGCCGACGAACGCGCCCAGGCCCGAGAACAGGGCCGCTACCGCCAGGACGGCGAGCAGGCCCAGGATCTGTTGGGCGCTGGGCGCGAAGTACTCGAAAAAGCGCATGGTGGGAATCCGCTCAGGCCTGCCACGGCGAACGTATAGTCCGGGGACCCGCGTCTCTTCGACCGATGGCAGGCACGGCCGGGTCCCATTCCCTGCCACCATTCGGGCGAACGCCTATCGGGCCTTGCCAGCGCGCGATTCCCGGTGCATCGGTCACAAAAAATTCCTCAACTCGAATGCGTATCTTTGGTCGCCTTCTTTTCGATGACGAAAAAGGCGAAGGAATAGGGGATGACCAGGGCCGGCACCCGCAGCCAATGGTATTCAAGAATCGGCGGAACGACGGTGAACGGGGAGATCAGGTCCATCAGGCTTTTGGTTTCATACTCCGCTACGTTCAGCTCCAGTCTTTGGAAGGTCTGGCGGTAAAAGGATTCGGAGAACACGAACACCGGCATGAACCCCACCGCCTGCAGGATGACCCTTTCCACCAGTTCGGCCACCTTGGGGATAACCAGTTCATTGATGATCAGGCCTTTTCTGCTGACGCGAAGAGCCTCGCGGAAAAAGGCTCCGATCTTTTCCATGGGATCCTGTCCCTTGCCGAGACCAAAATGGTGCAAGGTATTGTTCGCCAGCACGTAATCCACGGAATCGGAAGCGAGCGGGATTTCCATGCAATCGCCGAGAATCTGGTTCCCGAATATGCCGCTGCGTGTCAGCATGGCGGATGAATTGTCGAGCGCGATGAAGCGGTCCACCTTGCGCGCCGTTTCCGCGCCCAACTGAACATCCGGCGCCGTACCACCGTTTCCCACGTCGAGGACGACGCCACCCTCGAACCTGGGATAGTAACGTTCCTGCAGGACCTGTTGTAAGCTGGCCGTCACTTCGCCGTACCAACGGTGGTACAGCCGGCTGAACTTTTCCATCAGCTGTCGCTGGCTGTCGGTCAGGGCCAGGGTTTTCTCCTTCGGCTTTTCCCCCGCTTCGGATTTCCGCAAGACCGATTCTTTGAGAAGAAATGGGATGCCTTCTATGACAGGGTATCTGAACTCCGCGTCCGCCGTCCGCAGAACGGCCTCGACAGACCCGGCGAGACGCTCTCCAGAGGAAAGAACAAGCCGTCCATGCGCGAGATCGTCGTTGAGACGCCGTATTTCCTCCGCATCGTCATCGAGGACGAGGCCGGCAAGGTCGATCTCAACCGCGCGCCGGACCAACTTCTCGTGGACCTGTTCGTCGCCGTGGGCGTCGGGGACCAACGGGCGTCCGAGCTGGTGGACGCCATCGTCGATTTCCGCGACCGCGACAACTTGCGCCGCCTCAACGGCGCCGAGGACGGGGACTACGAGCGAGCGGGCCTGCCTTACGGCGCCAAGGACGCGCCCTTCGAGGCGATCGAGGAATTGCAGCGCGTGCTCGGCATGACCCGGGCGCTCTACCGCGCCGTCGCGCCCTCCATCACGGTGCACAACCGGCGCCGGACGCGCGGGCTGCGGGCGCTTTTGAACGAACCGCCGCTCGAGGACATGGACCCGGCCGAGATCATTCGGCGTGCGCGGCGGGACCGGGCGAATCGTCCGACGGTGGGCGCGCCGGTGGCGGGCGCGCCCGCGCCCGGAGCCGCCAGCGGGCGCTTTCCCTCCGCCGTGACCATCCGCGCCCAAGCACGCGCCGCCAGCGGCGCCATCTTCGTGCGCGAGGCCATTGTGAGCCTCGCACCGAACGGCTCCCGGCCTTTCCGGATCGTGAAATGGACCCGCGGCGCGCGCTTCGCGGGCGCGGGCGAGCCCGGCCCCGACGACGCCCCGGATCAGCCTCAAAGGTAAAAAAAAGGGCGCCCGGTGAGGAGCGCCGGCGTCCGCGCGTCAGGGCTGGCCATTCGGGCGGCGTGCGCCATGCTACGATGAGGCATGGACCGGTTGCTCAGCCTGGA
>JADFIH010000009.1 GCA_022566715.1 Pseudomonadota bacterium
GGCGACGGCGACCACCGATATGGTGTCCACCGCCAAGGGCAAATGAAGGCCGTGTTGTTCGGTCGCCCCCACCGGAAGGATGACCATGTCCATGCCGCCATCGCGCAGGGCGGCGATCTCTTGCCAGGAGAGCTCCTCCCAGCGTACGGGTTTCGCCGGCGCCGCCATCACGCCCGTCCAACCGGCCGCGCCGTCAGCCCGTGGCGATACGCTCTCACTTCGCGCACGAAATAATCCTCCCGTTGCTCAACCGTCTTCTCCGCGCTTCTGAACACGATGCCCGCCACTTTCAAATCCGAAGGGATCCAAGCACCATAACAAAATCCCTAGCCTTCAAGATAGGCCACGGCGTCGACCTCGACCGCGATGTCGGGGTGGAAGAAGCCGGCAACGGCGACCCAGCCCGTGGCCGGCCGAATCCCGGAAAACACCTCCGCATGGGCGCGGCCCGCCTCGTCCCAACGGGTTATGTCGGTCAGGTACATGCGCGTCCGCGCGACATCCTCGAAGGTCGCGCCGAGCTCCGCCAAGGCTTCGCCGATGATCGCCAGGGCGCATTTCGTCTGCCGATAGACGTCGCCGACGTAAAGGATTTTTCCCTCGGGCCCCGAGGGCGAGGTCATGCTGACCTCCACCACGTTTCCCAGCCGCGTGGCCCGGCTGAAGCCCGCCTGGGCTTCCCAGGGGCGGCCGGTGAGTACGGATTTTCGTTGCAAGGCGATCTCCTCTTCGTTAGCGGCTTCGCCGAGATTGGGTTGGCGGCGCCGCCAAGACTGGGCATACTTTCCTGGCTAGGAAAAGCCTCGTGTTGTAGCTTGCGTCAACCTCGCCTAAAATTGCGGCGCGGCCAATGAGTCCGGTTGGGATGGCCGCGTAGTCTGATGCGGCCTCGGACCGGTGTCCGGGGCCTCACGGTTTGGGAGCGGGGGAGACAATGACGGTCGCCGAGGTTGGACGTCCACGCGCGTCCCGCGCGCCGCTAAAGCTGCGCAAGCGGTCCCCCATCATTGATGTCCTGCAAGTCGCGGTGCTTGCGGCCGTTCTTATCTGGTTCACCCTCAAGGGCGCGGGCGCCATCAACTACAACTGGCAGTGGTACCGCGTCCCGGTCATGTTTTATCGGGTGGTCGACGGCGAGTTCATCCTGGGGCCCTTGATCGAAGGCCTTTTCATGACCCTCAAGATCTCCGGCGCGGCGTTGATACTCGCGCTCTTTATCGGCCTGGCGACAGCCTTGCTGCGGCGCTCCAATTCTTATTCGGGCCGGGCGCTGGCCTACGGATACCTGGAACTCATCCGCAACACGCCCCTCATCGTACAGATCTATTTGTTCTATTTCGTGCTGGCGCCGATCGTGGGGACGACGCCGTTTTGGACCGGGGTGATCGCGCTAGCGGTCTTCGAGGGCTCCTTTACGGCGGAGATATTCCGGGCGGGCATCGAATCGGTCAAAAAGGGCCAATGGGAAGCGAGCGACAGCCTGGGCCTTCCGCGCCACGAAACCTTTAGGCGCGTCGTGCTGCCACAGGCCCTACCGCTGATGCTGCCTCCGCTGACCGGGCAGATGGTTTCGCTCATCAAGCACTCGGCGATCCTGAGCGCCGTGGCCGTGTTTGATCTGACCACCGTGGGGCTCGACCTCATCGCCGACACGTTCATGGCCTTCGAGGTCTGGCTCAGCGTCGCCGGCGTGTATCTGGCCCTTACGATTACGCTTTCGGTCTCGGTAAGCCTATTCGAGAACCGCATACGCAAGCGGGCGCAACACTGGTGAGCGATCGATCCGCGCCACCGCCGCCCCGGCCCCGCACGCTCAAGTTCGGCATCGTCGACGTCATCGTCATCGCCGCGGTGTTGGGCCTGTTCGCGTTCATCATCTATCGGGTCAACACGGTCCTCGTTTACAACTGGGACTTCGGCCGCATCATCCCGAACTACCTGTTCCGCTGGGATTCCGAGCGCGAACGCTGGGTGACCAATCTTCTCATCCAAGGGCTGATCACGACAGTGCGGATTTCTATCTGGGGGATGCTGCTCGCGTCCATCATTGGGCTGATCATGGGTGTGTTCCGGGTGAGCAACGTCCTGTTCCTTCGGGTTCTTAGCCGCGGTTACGTCGAACTGATCCGCAACATCCCGCCCGTCGTCTTTCTCTTCGTCTTCTTTTTCTTCATCAGCAGCCAAATCCTGGGGCCCCTTGAACTGGCCGATCAGGCGCGCAACGCGCCCGCCGGCGTCCAAACGGTGATCCGATTCTTGTTCGGCGAGCTGCGGGTCTTGCCGAACTTCTTCGCCGCGCTGATCGCGCTGGCCCTATTCGAAGCGGCCTATATCACCGAACTCGTGCGCGCCGGCATCCAGTCCATCGAAAAGGGCCAATGGGAAGCGGCGCGCAGCGTCGGCCTCTCGCCATTTCACGTGATGCGGTACGTCATACTGCCGCAGGCCATCCAACGCATCACGCCGCCGCTCGCCAACCAATTCATCACGCTGATCAAGGATTCGGCGTTGATCTCGCTGATTTCGGTCCAGGACCTGACCTTCATGGGCGTCGAGATATCGAACTCGACCCAGCGCCTGTTCGAGACCTGGATCACCGTCGCCGTCATGTATTTCGTGATCAGCTATAGCCTCGCACTGGCCTTCGGGCGGCTGGAAAAGCGCCTTAAGGCCGGATACCGATGAAAACCGAACCAGGTTCCGCTGTGCAGGCGGCGAACCATTTATTCATGATGTGAATCACGGGGCCATGATATAAGCACCATACGAAGAGCCATCAGCGTCATCGAGGCTCGCCGATCTGGGCGGGCGCCGGCGGTGAAGATGGTCGTCGGAGCACAGGGAGGTACTAATGGTAAAATTTGTTAAGTTTATTACGCGTCTGTTCCTGGTCGCCTTTGTTCTGGGCGCCTTTTCGGCGACGTCCTTTACGGTGACGGCCTACGCGCAAAACGTCTCCAAGCAACTCACGTCCGAAAGTGTTATCGAAAAGATTAAGAGGCGCGGAGTCGTGCGCGCCGGTGTCGCGACCTTCGTGCCGTGGGTGATGCGCTCGAAAGAGGGCGAGCTCATCGGATTCGAGATCGACGTCGCCAAGAAAGTCGCCGCCGACATGGGCGTGAAGATCGAGTTCATACCGACATCGTTCAGCGGCATTATTCCCGCGCTCATTGCCGGCGAGTTCGACATCATCATGACCGGCATCGCCATGAACTCGAAGCGCAACCTCACCATCAACTTCTCCAATCCCTACAACTGGGGCGGCATGGCCATGGTGGCCAGCAGGAAGTTGACCGAGGGCTGGGCGCCGGAGGATTTCAACAAGTCCAACGTCGTGTTCGTTAATCGCCGCGGTTCGTCGGACTCAGCAGAGACCGTGCAGAAGAATTGGCCGAAGGCGAAGTTGCGTCAGTTCGACGACGACGCCCAGGCCCTTCAGGACCTTCTGAACGGCAATGCCCATGCGTTCGTTACGGCGATGCCCAAGCCCTCGAACTTCGCGGTCCAGAATCCGGACGCACTGTGGCTGCCGATGGGCAAACAAATGCTGCTGCGCTGGCCTTCGTCCTTCGCGGTCCGCAAGGGCGATCCGGATATCTTGAATTTCCTCAACAACTGGATCACCCTTAATAAGGAACGTGGCTTCCTCGAGGCGCGGGCCGACTTCTGGTTCCGCAGCTTGGAGTGGGAAGCGCTCGTCGCCAAATAGGAGTCTCAACACCCTGACCGGCCGCGGAAGCTTCCGTGGCCGGTCAGCCTGAGTCCCGCCACTCTCATTTTTTCGGCCCGCCGGGGCCTCAAGCA
Organism: Pseudomonadota bacterium; assembly: GCA_022566715.1. Classification (GTDB taxonomy): domain Bacteria; phylum Pseudomonadota; class Alphaproteobacteria; order SHVP01; family SHVP01; genus JADFIH01. The sequence goes on from JADFIH010000009.1 coordinate 3,805, forward strand.
ACCCGAAGCACCATGCCGGACAGTTCCGAAAAACCGCTGATGATCGAGTTGCGCGGCGTCAACAAGTGGTTCGGCGACTTTCAAGCCCTGCGGTCCATCGATCTCGAAGTCCGGCTCGGCGAGCGCGTCGTCGTGTGCGGCCCGTCCGGTTCGGGCAAGTCGACGATGATCCGGTGCATGAACCGGCTCGAACGGCACGAGGAGGGAACGATCATCATCGACGGCATCGAGCTCACCGACGACATGAAGAACGTCACCGCCGTGCGCCGCGAAGTCGGAATGGTCTTCCAGCAGTTCAATCTTTTTCCCCACCTGACGGTTCTGGATAATCTCATGCTGGCGCCCCTGCGCTCGCGCAAGTTGCCGAAGAATGAAGCGCGGGAAATCGCCATGCACTATTTGGAGCGCGTGCGTATTCCCGAGCAGGCGGAGAAATATCCGGGTCAGTTGTCCGGCGGCCAGCAGCAGCGCGTGGCCATCGCGCGAAGCCTGTGCATGAAGCCGCGAATCATGTTGTTCGACGAGCCCACCTCGGCGCTCGACCCTGAGATGATCAAGGAAGTTCTCGACACGATGGTCGAACTGGCCGAGGACGGCATGACCATGGTGGTGGTAACCCACGAAATGGGCTTCGCCAAGACGGTGGCCGACTCCATGGTCTTCATGGACGAGGGCGAAATCGTCGAAGCCGCGACCCCGGCCGATTTTTTCAGCGCGCCGAAGAGCGAACGCACCAAGACCTTCCTCAGCCAGATTCTGATCCACTAGGAGCCCCGGCTTGAGTCCGGCCGACGGCATGAAACCGCGGTTTGTCGCCGACCGGATCGGAGCATGGGTCGCCGACTTCCAACTATCCCAGGCATCGCCCCAGGTTATCGCGGCGGCGAAGCATTGCCTCATCGACGTTATCGGCGTCACCCTTGCCGGCAGCCGGCACCCGACCGCACAAATCGCGCGTTCCTACGCCGAGGCGCAGTACCGCGGCGGTCCCTGCTCCGTTCTCGGCGGCCAGCGGACTCTGGCCGCGCCGGGAGCCGCTTTTGCAAACGGCGTCGCCGCCCATGCCCTTGATTTCGACGACGTCTCGCACGAGGCAATGGTCCACGGCTCGGCCGCGGTTTGGCCCGCCGTCGCCGCCGCAACCGAGGCGTCTGGCGCATCCGGGGAAGTCCTACTCACGGCCTTCATCGCCGGCGTCGAGGCCGAATACGCACTCGGCCGGGCCTTGACCCACGATCTTTTTTGGCGCGGTTGGTGGACCACCGGACTCCTCGGATCGATCGGCGCCGCCGCGGGCGCGGCGAAGGCCATGACGCTCGATCGCGCGGCCACGGCGAACGCCGTCGGTCTTGCCGCCTGCCAGGCAACCGGACCTTGGGTTGTGGTCGGAACACCGGCCAAGCCCCATGCTTGCGGGCGCGCAGCCGAGGGGGGACTTGAGGCGGCCCTGCTCGCCGCTTCCGGTCTGACGGCCCCGCCCGACGCGTTCGAAAACGAGAAGGGTTTCATAAAGATGTTCAGCAATGGCATCTTCGAGCCCGCCGAGCTCGATCGCCTCGGAGACCGCTACGTCCTCGAGACCTCGGGCGTGGCTTTCAAGCTTTTCCCCGTTTGCTCGGGCGCGCAGGCGGCAACGGAGGCTACGCTCGACATCCTGTCGGAGGAGTCGCTCTCGGGCGGCGACGTCAAGTCCGTCCATTGCGAGGTCACGCGCGACAGTTGGGAGTACCTCAAGTTTCCAGATCCGAAGACCGTTACTCAAGCGCAGTTCAGCATGCCCTTCGCCGTGGGATGTGCGCTCGCCTTCGGTAAACTCGGAGTGGCCCAGATCAGCGAAAAAACGTTGCACGATCCCCGGCTTCGCATCGCGATGAAGAAAGTGGCGATGGCACGGTCCGAGACATTGAACGCCTCGTCGGCTCAATATCCGGAGGCCGCGGCCGTCACGATCCAAACCAAGGACGGCCGTGAATTCCGAAAATTGAATGTGGTCTCAACCGGGGGGCCCGGCAAACCCATGACCCAGGAGCAAGTGGACCGAAAATTCCATGCCTGCGCGGATGGAGTCCTAGCGCGCGCCGATGCCGAACGGGTTCTCGAGGGCATCAAACGGCTCGAAAGCCTAAAGCGTGCTGCCGCCCTGTTTGGGCCGCCAAATTAGGGGACGCGGCGGGGCGTCCAGCGATCTAGCCCGGGATATTCTCCATCAGGTCGGCCAGCCGTTCCGCGAAGTAGGCCTCGCGTTTCTCGATGGGGAGCTCCGACGAATCGAACGTGATCTTCGATATCCTTTCGCCCAGGCTGCGCATGAGCGCGCGGTCGTCGCCGCCATTCTCGGGAACGGTCACGACCGTGTCCACCGTATAGGTCGGAACGGTGCCCGCCGCGTTGCGGGGGTATGACGAATAGGGCTCGCCGTTGCCGACGGCGCGGATGTTCGTGCGAATCAGTTTGCGCATCATGGCGACGCCCCGGTCGCCCCGGTTGAAGTTCTCGAGGGCGTGGACCGCGATGGGACGTTGACTGACGATTGCTTCGTAGTCACCGGGAACCTGTTGGCGCTCGTGATAGGGCCGCTCGTCTTCCGTCTGACCGATGAAATCGATCTTACCCAGGCCCACGTCCTCCTTGACCCCCTTGTGATCGGGATCGACCCGGTCGTTGAAATAACGCCAGCCGATCATCTGTGTGTGGGTGTCATCGATCGGCCGCATCCACCGGGTGAGCGCGGTTTGGATGAACGTCACGTCATCCTCCGCGGTCAGCCACATCGCGCCCGCCTGGTTGACGTTCGGCAGCATCATCTCGGTCGTGCGAACCCAGATACGGTCCTTCCAGCGGCGCACGTTGATGTTGACCATTCCGTACGGCGTCGGAACGTAGTCGAGCTCCGGAAGCTCGCCCCACGATTCGGCGAATTGAGTGCCGCTCACCCGCGTGTGCAGAAAACAACTATGGGTCGGGTCCTGTGTGTTATCGAGAACCTGAAGCCAGTTGCAGGCGAAATAGAGCGAGAAGGGAACAAAATCGGTGTCCGGCTGATCGTAGGAATCGAGGATGGCGAACGCCGGCACGTCGTCGGGCGGGCCCATGTAGGCAAAAATAATGCCCTTGTATTCGTGAGTCGGGTAGGCGCCGTGGCACAGCTTGTCCTTGATCTGGCTGTCGGGATCGTTCGGCGTCTCGAGGATCGTGCCGTCCACGGCATAGTGCCAGCCGTGATAGCAGCATTGTATGCCCTCATCGGTGGGCAGACCGTACTCGAGCGAGGCGCCCCGGTGACTGCAATGACGCGCGAGCAATCCGGGCTGACCTTTGCGCGTGCGGAACAGGACGAGATCCTCGCCCAACATGCGAATGGCCAGGGGAAGACCGTTGAGTTCCGAGGAGAGCGCGACCGGTTGCCAGATGCGGCGCATGAACTCACCGCACGGCGTGGCCGGCCCGACGTGGGTCAGTTCGGCGTCTTCCGCCACGTTGTGGGAGCGTTCGTAACCGGCGAAAGGGCGCCGGACCACCTTGACTTTTTCCTTGGACATCCTGACCTCCGCCACCACCGAACCACCCGAGGCGGCATCCTACCACAGGAGAAAAGTCAGGATAATCAATAAATTACGGGTTGGACTGCCCCGATTTAGGCACGAGCCCCTGGCGCCTCAATCAAGCAATATCTCTTTGCCGGCCTGCTTGGAGGAGGTGATCACGGCCTCCAGTATGGCGATGCCGTGGACCGCGTCCTCCAGGGACAGGGGGTAGGGCGCCTGCCCCGCGGCGGCGGCGGCGAACGCCTCGAGCTCGGCGCGCTCGATGTCGACGACCGGGAAGGTCTCGGTCTTCGGCGCCGCATCCGCCATGCTGACGTCGAGGATATGGTGATCCCGCATGTGGGCCCAGCCCTTGGTTCCGAAAACCTGGAGCCGCCATTGCCGTGACGTGGCGACCATGGTGCTGAGGTATGCCGAGGGTCCGCCCGCGAGCCGCATGAACACCGAAACCGTATCGTCCATGTCGATCTCGAGCGCGAGGCGTTGGCTGAAACAACGCACCGAGCGTGCTTTCCCGAGAAGGTGGATGAAACTATCGACGGTATGAATACCGAGCGCCGTCATCGCGCCGGTCACGCCTTTTTCCTCAGTGCGCCAGTTGCCGGGTGGGTAGTGAAGCCCGAAGGAGCCCGAAAAGCTTCCCTCGATATGATGAATTTGCCCCAACGCGCCGGTATCGATCATCGACTTCAGGGCCTTCATCGCCGGCAGAAAGCGCCGGTTGTGACCAAGCGCCACGACGAGTCCGGCCTGGACCGCGGCGTCCGCGGCCTCCTGCGCGCTCGCCTGTGTCATCGTGAACGGTTTCTCCACGAAAACGTGTTTGCCCGCGGCGATCGCGGCGCCGATCTGTTGCGCGTGCTGATCGTTGGGTGTCGCGAGTACGACCGCGTCGATGGCGGGATCGTCGAGGACCGACGCAAAGTCCGGGCTGAGCCTCAGACCCTGCGTCCGGGCATAGGGCGCCGCCTTATCGGGGCTGCGGGTCACACCGGCGACGAACCGAATGGCGTCACCCTTCGGCGTTCCCCCGGCTTGCACGGAATCGACCAGCCGTCTTCCCCAACGGCCCATTCCGACGAGCGCCGTGTTCAGCATGGTCCGCCCTTCGCTCCTCAGTCCTCGCCGAGAAAGGCTTGATAATCGGCGAACGCATCCCCCACCGCGGCGCCGATCAATTTCCTGCCGGCTTCGGGCGTGGCCAGCGAGGGATCGGAGGCGATTCGGCCGTCGGGAAATTTTCGCCGGTGGTCGGCCGCGTCGAAGTGATTATCGCCGCCAAAGTCCCGGTAGAAGGTACCGGCGACGTGCCGTGGCTTTTCCATCGCCACATTTTTGATCGCGTCCGGATACACATGCTGTGTCATCGCGACCTCGCTCGGCGTCGCGTGGAACCCTTCCCACTCGCCGTAAAGATCGTGGCGAAGCTTGTTCGCGGTCTCGTACTCCCACCAGCTTCGCAGGCGGCAGCGCACGCCGCCACGGTTTCCCAACCCGGCGGTCATGCCGCGGTCGGCATAGATATCCTGGAAGGCCGCCCGGATCGGGTTGATGTTGCCGCCGTGCCCATTGAGAAAATAGAAGCGCTCAAACCCCTGGCCCGCCAGCGAGCGGACGTAGTCCTCGACCAGCGCCATGAGGGTCTTGGCCCGCATCGTCACCGTGCCGGGAAAGCCGAGATTGAATTGCGCCACGCCGAGTTCGATGGTCGGACCGACGAGAACACCGTGTTCCTCGCCCACACCGCGCGCAACGGCCTCGGCGCAGATCGCGTCCGTCCCGATCAATCCGTTCGGGCCGTGCTGCTCCGTCGAACCCGTCGGGATGATGATGCCCGTGGAGCGCTCGAGGTACGCTTCGATTTCCTTCCACGTGCTGAGCTGAAGCAACATTGTGCGAAACCCTAGGCCGTCATTGCCGGTAGGAAAAGGATTCGTCATAACGCGACAAGATGTACTCGCCGCAGGTCGTCGGCTCGTATTTCGGCTCGCCGCCATCAACGGCCGGAATAATCGGCGTATCGAAGTTTGGATCAACGAACATGGCCATCGAATAACGCACCGCGCCGGAGCTATTCACGACGCGGTGCGGGTTGGAACGAAAACGGTCGTTGGACCAGCGCGCCAACAGATCGCCGACGTTCACCACCAGCGTTCCCTCGATGGGAAGCGCCATGACCCACTCGCCCTTGCCGGTCCGAACCTGGAGACCCCCCGTGGCGTCCTGGTGCAAAAGGGTCAGGCAGCCGTAGTCGGTGTGGGGCGCAACGCCGAACTGCCGCTCCCCCATGGCGGCGTCCTGCGGCGGATAATAGATGATGCTCGCGCGCGAAACGGTTTTGTCATAGCGCGCATCGAAGGTGTCCTCGGGCAGCCCTAATCCCGCGGCGCAGGCCCGTAAAATGTGCCGCCCGCAGTCCAAGCTTTCCGCGTAGAAGGCGTTGAGGACGGGCCGCAAGGCCGGCATGAAGTCCGGCCAATTGTTCGGGCCGATCATCGGGCTTCCGGCGAGGTAATCCGGGTCGTCCTCGCCAACGTCGAGGCCCCAAACGAAGCTCTCCTTGAGGTCGGCCTTTGCGGTCTCGTACATCTTGGCCTCCCCCACGCGGAGAAATCCGCGGTGCCGTTCGTTGATGCGCACCGTCATTTTCTCTTCGTGAGGATGGGCGAAGAACTCCTTCGAGGCCGCCATGGCGTCGGCGATGACTTGCGGCGGAAGGCCGTGATTGCGGACATAGAAGAAACCAACGCCCTGCGCCGCCGCCAAAATATCCTCGGCCACCTTGCCGCGGCCGCCGGACTCCCCTTCGACGAGGGGCGCAATGTCGATCACCGGGATCTCGGAGAGCGAGATCTGTTTTGCCGTTGCGTAGGACACGCCCGGCCCTCCCTAAGTCAGCCCGCCGGCCGGCGGATCACGAATAGTACCCGATAACGTCGCCTTCGGTCGTGACTCCAAGACCGTTCAGCAGGCGATTCGAATAATTAAAATAGGCGCAGACTTGGTTAACCTCCAGAATCTCACCATCGTCGCAACCGGCCTCGCGCAGAACGGCGACGTCGCTTTCCTCCATGCCGCCAACGTTCAGCGTCAGTTTGTGCGCATAGCGCAGCAGCGCGAGTTCCCTGCCCTCGAACACGTCCTCCGGCCGGCCCGATTTCAGCGCTGCCTGGATGGCGTCGGCCCGGGCCTCGTCCTCGAGCAAGCGCCGGGCGTTGGTGAAGTGGTGGCTTAGACTGTAATCGCACTTGTTGGCAATACTCGTGTAGGAGGCGACCACCTCGAGAAACCAGACGGGCAGCGTATTCTCCGGGTGATGCAGAACGCTCCGGTAAAGGGCGAGGTGCCCCTCCATGGTGTGGGGCCGCAGGCTGTGCGCGCGCATGACGGCGTCCACGGTCCCGTTCGGCGCCCGCACCTTGTCGTACATTTCCTTGAGGGCGCCCGTCGCCCCCTCGTCCTCGATCATTTTTATCCAGGCGGACATGTCACGCTTCCTTTATTCCTTGCTTTCGAGCCCCATCGCCTCGGCGTCACCGCCAGGGAACGTGCTACTCCGGGTGACCAACGCCGCGCGGCGGGCGGGCGAATATTCTCTGAACCAACGGGACGAACTCTTCGATTTTCGCGTTCTCGTAGTCGGCTTGAATGGAGTTCTGGTCGTAGCGCTCGACGAACCGGGCGGTCCATTCGAAGTGCGCATGCCCGCGCCAACGCTCGCGTTCATCGTGGTCCAGGCCCGGCCAGCCCCGGCAATGGTGAACCTGAAAGATCGCATGGCGGCGCAGCATCCAATGGTTCCGCTCCGAGATATAGGCGCCCAAGAGGGCCGCCGCGAACTCGCCATGCAGGGTGGGACAGGCGACGAAGCCCACGTCGTGCAGTAACGCCACAACGACCGTCTCCTCGTCGAGGCCATCGCGCAACGCCATGGTCGCGGCTTGCAGGCAATGCTCGTAGTTGTTGATCTGGTAGCCGAATGTCGCATCGTCCCGCGACGCCGTCAGCATCCGCAAGGCCTGCGCGGCCTGCTGCCCGGCGAAATAGGGCGTACGCTGCCGGTTCAGGGTCTCCCAGTCCTGGGCGCTGAAGTCGTCGAGACCGGGCGCTTCGATGTACTGCCAATCAGTCCCGCCCAGGGCGCTCCTGGTTCCCTTGGGCCGGTGAGAAATAGCGTCTAACTCGTTCATGCGGTGCCTGTCGATCTTGCTGCGGGCGGAGGGTATCACCGGGGAGGCCGACGGGTCGACCATCCCCGCGGGGCGGCGCCGCCAGGCTGGAACACCGCCTCCGGAAATGCCCGCGCCGGGACGCGGCCGTTGTGTTGTCCGGCCCTCCCACAACGGCAGCGGGCGGAGATGCCCCGAAATAGCTATATCCACGCCGTGACGGCCGATTTTACTGGAAATTTAAGGCTAGGCGGTTATCCGATGCCCTGAGACGGCAATACCCCTACGAGGCGCTGGATTGATATTCCGCGCCACCTGCGGTGAACTAAGCCACGCGATGCGGCGATCAAGGGCCGCGCCAAAGCCCGGCTGAAAAAGGACCCAAATGATGAGCGGCGATCAGGACTTCGAACGCATCCGGCGGGAGATCGCGGATCACCCCGTCGTTCTCTTCATGAAGGGAACGCCGGTCTCTCCCCAATGCGGCTTCTCCGCCACGGTCGTGGATATCCTTAGCGACCTGGGTGTGAAGTTCAAAGCCGTCGACGTCCTTCGAGACCCGGAGATGCGCCAAGGCATCAAGGAATTCAGTAACTGGCCAACCATCCCCCAACTTTATGTCGCGGGTGAGTTGGTTGGCGGATGCGACATCCTGCAGGAAATGCACAAGGCCGGTGAGCTCGCCCAGCTGCTCGGCGATAAGGATGTGGAGTTGAACGCCGGCGAGCCGCAAAAGCCACCCGGGCGCCTCGAACGGCTGGCCGGCCGGGTGCGGAGCTGGCGCGGGTCCAACGGGCGCGGCCAAACGCACGGACTCAGCGCCGGCGAGCCGGACGCCGCCGATGAAACCGTGGAAGCAGCGGTTGAGGAGAAACCGATGGGACAGCATGACGCCATTGACGAACCCGGGAAAGAGACGGCGGCGGAAGACCCGATCGAAACGGAAGAGGACCTCATCGAAGATGAGGATGCCGATCCTGAACTTGCAGCCAAGATCAAGGACCTGATCGACACACGCATAAAGCCGGTCGCCAGCCAAAGCGGTGGCGACGTCAATTATCGTGGTTTCAAGAACGGCATCGTATTCCTAGACATCACCGGAGCCGCGTCCGAACTCATGGCGGGCATCGAAAACATGTTGCGGCATTACATCCCCGAGGTGAAAGGCGTTGCCGACTATCGGGACGCCATCCCCAAGCCGGGCCTCGAAACCGCGGACGGCAAGGCCATCCGTCAACTCCTGGACGAGCGCATCAACCCACAGGTGGCGGCGCATGGCGGGCATATCGCCCTGGTCGACGTGCAGGACGATACGGTCTACATACGCCTGGAAGGGGGGTGCCAGGGTTGCGGCATGGCCGACGTCACCCTCAAGCAAGGCGTGGCGAAGGAAATCCAAGCGCTGGTTCCGGCGATCACCAAGGTGCTCGATGTTACGGATCACGCCGGCGGCAGCAATCCCTACTACCAACCCGGCAAAGGCGGCGCGGACGGCATGGACGGCATGGACGGCATGAGTGCACTCTAACCGTCACTCATGCAGCGTCCTTGGCGGCGTTCCTGGCCGCGTTCCGGCGAATTTTTCCGAGGCGCAATATCCGTAGACTCCGGGATGCCGTGTGACGGAAGACGAAGGCGCCGGCGGGCGCGTTTTGCTCTTGGTTCCCACCACCTCATATCGGATCGGCGATTTCCTTTCGGCGGCTGAGCGGCTCGGCGTGGCGGTGACCGTCGGCTCCGACCACCAGCAGGTGCTGGAACAATATTCCGAGGGCGGCACGGTGACCTTGGAGTTCATGGACCCAAGCCGCGGCGTTTCTCGGATCGTCGGCTTTGACCGCGACTACCCGCTCGCCGCCATCGTCGGCGTCGACGAAGAAACGACCCTCCTCGCGGCCATGGCGTCGCAAGCGCTCGGCCTCCGCAACAACTCTCCGGAGTCGGTGAAGGCGGCCGGCAACAAACACGGATTCCGCACCCGCCTCGCCAACTCGGGCCTGCTGGCGCCACGCTTCACCCTACTCCCGGCCGGCGACGACCCGCTCGAGGCGGCCCGGAACAGTTTTTACCCGGCGGTGCTCAAGCCGTTGGGGCTCGCGGCCAGTCGCGGCGTCATCCGCGCAAACGACCCGGCGCAGTTTGCCGCCGCGGTCCGCCGCATCCGCGCAATCCTCGACCACGTCGAAGGCCCTGGCGAAGCGCGGCGTCATATTCTGGTCGAGGAATATATCCCCGGTGGCGAGGTCGCCCTGGAGGGGTTGCTCGACCAGGGCCAACTCACGGTACTCGCGCTGTTCGACAAGCCGGATCCCCTGGAGGGCCCCTATTTCGAAGAGACTCTCTACGTCACCCCCTCGCGTTTGCCGGCCGATGTGCAAGACGCCATCGCCGAGACGGTGACCCGCGCCATCGCCACCCTGGGCTTACGCGAAGGCCCCATCCACGCGGAGCTGCGCGTCAACGAAAAGGGCGTTTGGCTGATCGAGGTGGCGGCGCGGTCGATCGGCGGGTTCTGCTCGCGCGCCTTACGTTTTGGCCCACATGGGCGCCTCGAGGATCTGATCCTGCGTCATGCCTTGGGACGGCCCGTTCCGGCCGTCGAGCTGGAGCGTCCGGCATCGGGTGTCATGATGATCCCGATCCCGGCGGCGGGGGTGCTGCGCCAAGTCTCCGGCCTTGACGCCGCGCGGGCGCTGGCGGACATCGACGATGTGACGATCAGCGTCCCGCTCGGCGATACACTCGTCCCGCTGCCGGAAGGGAACAGGTATCTGGGCTTCATCTTCGCCAGTGGCGATACGGCCGAGGACGTGGAGGCCGCATTGCGGGAGGCGCACCGCGAGCTCGAATTCACGGTCGAGCCCGCTTAGGCCGCCAATATTCGACATGCCGCTGGGAGGCGGTGGCCATGGGCAGTGCAAAATCCGAGTCCGATGCGGGAAACCTACGACTCGATGTGAAGCAACTGCGCCAGATCTCGGAAATGACGATCGGTCATTACGATCGGACCGCCGAGGCCTATTGGACGGGAACCCGGGATCACGACGTCAGCCAAAACCGTGCCGCCCTTCTGGATGCGATCGAGGGCGATCCGCCCTTTTCCATTCTTGATCTAGGGTGTGGACCCGGCCGGGACCTCCGCCATTTCCGTTCGTTGGGGCACGACGTATCGGGATTGGACGGCTCGAAGGAATTCGTGACCATGGCGCGCCGCTATTCCGGCTGTGAGGTTTTCCACCAGGATTTTCTGGCCATGTCGTTGCCGAGGCGCCGCTACGACGGCGTGTTCGCAAATGCATCGCTTTTCCACGTGCCGCGCCAGGAGCTGCCCCGGGTGCTGCTGGAACTGTTCGAAACATTGAGGCCCCGCGGCGTCCTGTTCTGTTCCAACCCGAGGGGAAACAACGAAGAGGGCGTCGAAGGTGAGCGCTATGGCTGTTTCTTAGATGTAGACACCTGGCGCGACTACGTCTCCGCCGCCGGGTTCACCGAAGTACGCCATTACTACCGCCCGCCGGGACTTCCGCGCCACGAGCAATGGTGGCTCGCGACCGTATGGCGTAAGGATTGAGTTCATGGCGCTTCCGGGAAGGACGGGACCGTGATTCCGCCGGAGCGGACTCCGGACGGCGGCGGCCGGACGCTCATTTTGCCGATGGAAGTTTGCTTTTGCCCGCGCATCGGCTGGCTTGTAGATTGGACGGCATTCGCGGGGAGGCGCACGGAGGAAGATGAGTATGAAGAACCGGCTGCGCCAAACCCTGTCGGAGCTAATGATGATCCCCGGATTGAGCGGCCACGAAGATCGGGTGCGGCGCCATATCCGAACGCGGCTCGGCGATCTCGGCATCGCATCGCGCACGGACCGGCTCGGCAACCTGATCGCCACGTTGGAGGGCGACCCCGACGCGCCCAGCGTCATGCTGTTCGCGCATATGGACCAGCTCGGCTTCGTGGTCCGCAAGGTTGAAGCCGACGGGCTGGTGCGGATCGAACGGCTGGGCGGCGTGCCCGAGCGGGCGCTGCCGTCGCAGGCCGTCCTGTTTTGCGTGGCCGAGGACCGGGACTTGCCGGGCGTGCTGGCCAACAAGAGCCACCACGCGACCTCGGCGGAGGAAAAGTACCGCGTTGTGCCCTACCCCGAGCTCTACATCGACACCGGTCTTGCGTCGGGGGACGCCGTCGAGGCCGCCGGGGTCCGGGTCGGAACGCCGGTGGTCTATCTGCCCCGCGCCATGGCTTTGGCGGAGGACCGGTGGGCGGGCACCTCGGTGGACGACAGGGCCGGTTGCGCCGTGATTCTCGAGCTCGCCAGCATGCTCAAGGAGACACGGGGCCTGCCGACGCTGCATCTCGTCTTTTCCGTGCAGGAGGAATTCAACCTGCGCGGCGCCGCGCCGGCGGCGCAGGCCCTGCTGCCCGACATCGCGATCCAACTCGATCTCGTGTTGGCGACGGACACGCCGGATATGGGCGGGCGCGGCGACGTGACCTTGGGCGGCGGTCCGGCGATCAGCCTCTATTCCTTCCATGGGCGCGGCACGTTGAACGGCGTCATTCCCCATCCGGCGATGCCGCGTCTCTTCGAGGAAGCTGCGAGCGCGAGTTCAATTCCACTGCAGCGAAGCGCCCATTTGGGCGCCCTCACCGATCTTTCGTACGTGCAACTCACCGGCGAGGGCGTGGCCTCGATCGACGTGGGCTTCCCGCTGCGCTATTCGCACTCCAGCCTGGAGGTCTGCGACCTGAACGATCTGGAGGCGCTGGTCCGCTTGCTCGCCGCGGCGCTGGCGCGAATCGACCGGAATTTCAGCCTCGATCGGGACGACTACACTTGACGGGCTATACCCTCGGGATCGATATCGGGACCTTCGAGTCCAAAGGCGCTCTCGTCGACCCGAACGGGGTGATCGTCGGCAGCGCGGCCAAGCCGCACAAGATGATCGTTCCAAAGCCCGGTTGGGCGGAACACCGGGCCCGCGAGGACTGGTGGGACGATCTCAAGTTCCTCACGCACGCGATTCTCGATCAAACCGGCATCGCGCCGAAAGACATCCAAGCCCTCGCCTGCAGCGCCATCGGACCTTGCATGTTGCCGGTCGACGCCGCCGGCGAGCCCCTGATGAACGCCGTGCTCTACGGAGTCGACGGGCGGGCCGAACGCGAGGTCGCCGAACTCACGGCCCGGATCGGCGAAGACGTGCTACTGGACCGGTGCGGCAACGCGCTGACCTCGCAATCGGTGGGGCCGAAAATACTTTGGTTGAAGCGTCACCGGCCGGAAATCTTCGAACGAACCGCGAAAATCCTGACCTCGGCGTCCTACCTGGTGTTCCGGCTCACCGGGGAGTACGTCATCGACCACTACACCGCGGCGAATTTCAGCCCGCTCTATGTCGTCGACAAGCTCGACTGGAGCCTGGAGCTGGCGGACGACATCATCGAGCTTGAGAAACTCCCGCGCCTCGCCTGGTCGGCCGAGATCGCCGGCGCGGTCACGCCCGATGCGGCCCGGGAGACGGGGCTGGCCGAGGGCACGCCGGTCACCACCGGCACGATCGACGCCGCGGCCGAAGCGCTGAGCGTGGGCGTGACCCGGCCCGGCGATATGATGCTGATGTACGGCTCGACCATCTTCATCATCGAACTCACGGATGCGCGCGTGCGCGACCCGCGGCTGTGGTATGCGCCATGGCTGTTCGAGGGGCAGCACGCCTCGATGGCGGGGCTGGCCACCAGTGGGACCCTGACCCATTGGTTCCGCGATCAACTGGCGCGGGACCTGGACCCGGCGGACGCGTTCGCCCTCCTTGCGAAGGAATCTGAAACCTCAACACCCGGCGCTAACGGTTTGATTTTTCTCCCCTATTTTTCGGGGGAACGGACGCCCATCCACGACCCTTTCGCCAAGGGCTGCCTCTTCGGGCTGAACCTCACCCATACGCGGGGCGACATTTACCGCGCCATTCTGGAAGGGATCGCCCACGGCACGAGGCACGTGATCGAAACCTACCGCGACGTTGGCCAAGAACCCGTTCGCCTGCTGGCCGTGGGCGGCGGCACCAAGAACCGAGTTTGGCGCCAGGCGACATCCGATATCACCGGCATCGACCAGATCCTCTGCGAGAACACGGTCGGCGCGTCCTACGGCGATGCTTTCATGGCCGCCGTCGCGATTGGCGAAGCCAAGGCCGATGATATCGCGGTTTGGAATCCGGTTGCCGCGACGATCAGAGCCGAGGTCTCCGAGGTGCACGAGACACGGTATGGGCTTTTCCGCAGGCTTTATGAGCAGACGAAGGACATCGCGAGGGAACTGAGCCGGCCGGAATAAGCGTCGATTTCGCGGCTCCCTTGGTCGGAACCACTCTAGCTTTTTGCCGCTCACGGCAGCGGACCGAATGGTCCGCGCCTGCGCGGGCGCGCCGGATGACCGGCGGGCCGCCTTGCGGCCTTGAGCGATTCCAGACGAACTGGAATCGCTCTAACACTCACTTCCCGGCGCCCGCCGCCATGCCCTTGATGATGTAGCGCTCGAGCACGATTCCAATGACGACGAGCGGCGCGATGGCGGCCCCCGAAAGCGCCGCCATGGACCACCAATTGATGCCCTGGCTGCCGGTTTGGCTCGCCACCATGACCGGTAAGGTTTTTGCGTCGGTGCTGGTCAAAAGCGCCGCGAAAAAATACTCGTTCCAGGTCAGCACCAGCGACAGGATAAAAGCGGCAACCAAACCGGGAAGGGCGATCGGCAGCACAATCTGGACGAACGAGCCCCATACCGAGAGGCCGTCGACCATCGCCGCTTCCTCCAGCTCGACCGGTATGGCCTTGAACTGGTCGCGCATGATCCAGATGACGAGGGGAAGAACCATCAGGGTGTAAAGAAGGATGATCCCGATCCGGCTGTCGAGCAGATCGAGTTCCTTGTACAGAACCAGGAACGGCAGGGCGAGCGCCACCGGCGGCAGGATCAACTGGCTGAGAAAGAAGAACGAGATGTCGCTGTTCTTCATGAAGCCGAAACGGTACGAGAACCGGCTCAAGCCATAGGCCGCCAGCGAACCGAGCACCGCGGCGAGCAGGGAGGCGCTGAGAGAAATAATGACGCTGTTCATGAAGCGTTTGAGAAACTCTTCGCGCACGGTCGAGGTTTCGAAAATGGAGTCGGGTGACAGACCCAGCGTGCGCCAGCCGAGCCATCGCGGTTGGAAATCCACCCACGGGATCAGGTTGCCCTGCATGACATCGGCCGCGACCTTGAAGGATGTCGTAACCGTCCAGTAAATCGGGAAAAGGCTGATGACCGCCCAAAATATCAGCGCGCCATAAATCAAGGCGCGGCCGGTATACCACTTCGCCCGGAACGCGAGGTCCCTGTCGGTATCCAAGAAGATTTGGGCCGTCGCGTCGCTCATCCGGTGCGCCCCTCGTTGACGCCCCGCATCCAGCGGTTCACCACGCTCAGGAGCGTCGTGACGAATATGACGATCACGACAAGGTAGACCATGGCGAGAAGCGTGCCGTAGCCGACGTTGGAGCGGTCCCTGTACTCGCGGAAAATGAAGCTGGTGACGGAGTCGGTCGCGCCCCCCGGACCGCCGGAGGTGACGTTGATGATGATGTCGGCCAGCTTGAGCTTGAAGATAATGCGGATGATGACGGCCGTAATGCTGACGGGCAGCATCAGCGGAAAGATGACTTGCCAAAAGCTTTGCCAGGCTTTGGCCCCGTCGATCTTCGCGGCTTCAAGAACGTCCTTCGGCAATGCCTGGAGGCCAGCAAGAAGCATGATCATCATAAATGGAATGAAGGTCCACGCATCCATGACCATGATGGTCAGACGCGCGATCTCGGGCGTGCCGAAAAAGGAGGGGCTGTCCCAGCCTAAAAACCGCGCGAGGCTCGCCACCGGACCGAAACGGATCTCCAGCATGGACTTGCCCACCATCCAGCTCACCGCCACCGGCGACAGCATGAGGGGCAGCAGAAAGGCCACGCGGAAGAATTTGCGGGCCCGGATCTCTGCGTTCAACAGGAGCGCGAGGCCGAACGCGATGGCGTATTCGACACTGATCGCGAGCACGTAATAGACCATGTTCTTGAGCGCATTCCAGTAAAACGGATCGCCCAACATCTGCCGAACATTGTCGAGGCCATTGAACTTCGGTCCCGTGGGTGACGCGAGGTTCCAGTCGGTGAACGAGATGTAGAGGCCGAAGAGCAGCGGGAAGATCACCATCGAACCCACGAAGAGCGCCGCGGGCAGCACGAACAGCGCGCGCTTCCCTTGCTCGCCCCGGATCAAAACCTGCGAGACGCCCATGGCGACGGCCCAGAAGAGGTAGGCGTAGAGCACCGGACGCCAGTTCTCGAAGCCCAGCGAGATGCGCCCCGACTGGTGGAGCGCCTGGACGATCGCCATCGCAAAGAGCACGAGTGTGGCAAACCGTATGAGCAACCGCCCGGTCAGGATGCGGCGCGGCGACATATGGTCGGAAACAACGGTGTGTAGTTGATCGCCCTCGGACTGCCCGGTTGCGGCCATAAACGAAACTCCGAAAAAATGAGGCCGGCGGCTGAAAAAACCGCCGGCCCAAAGACAGTCTGACGGTTAAGCGCCCTGTGACGCTTTGTACAGTTCGATCTGGCCTTTCCGCCCGATCTGGTCGGTGATCTTATCCCACGCCGCCGCGATTCTGTCGGCGCCTTCCTGGGCGCTGCTGTACTTGCCAGCGTAGATCTTCGCCAATTCGTCCTCGGCGACCGAGTAGTACTGGAATATACCCGGGATGCGCGGCTCGATGGCCGCGTTCGGGTGGTTGTACGAATCCAACTGGGACGCCAGGTAGTTCGAAATAAAGTCGCCGTCGTAACCAGCGCCCACCCACTCGGGGATGTCGAAGTGGGAGCTGCGGTAGGGCTGGAAGCCCGACGGGTACGCCGCGGTCCACAGGGAGATGTCCTTGCCGCCCACATGCGCGGCCGCGGACCAGGCCGCCTTCTTCTTCTTGGCATCGCTATCGACACGGGCCATGACGTAAATGCCCCAGCCGATGTAGGCCATGTTGGGCGCGTAGTTCGGACCCGAGGCGAGCGTGTCCCACTTGCCGGTCTTGGCGTTGTAGACGTCATCCGAACCCGGAAGAATCGAGAAGGCAACGTCGTCGCCGACCACCGAACTGTCGGAGGTCTTCGCGTTCGACCCGATATCGCCCCACCAACTCAACATCGATCCGGTGCCGGCCAAGAACTGTTGGAAACCGGTGGTGCCGGGATCGGCGTTGATCTGGTCGGCCGGCTGGGCGTCGAGCACGTCGAGCACGTCCTGAATGGCGCGCACCCAGGCCGGGTTGTTGATGCGAGGCTTCATGGTGTCGGCGTCGAACAACCAATCCTTGTCGTCCGGATGCTTGGCGTAGGCCGTCGCCCGCGAACCGAGGAAGTAGAATCCGAATCCACCCCAGCCCTTCAATGGATCGAGATAGCCGTTGGCGTCGAACCGTCCGAATTTCTTGCCCTTGAGGAACTTCGTCACGGCCTGCACCTTTTGCCAGGTCTTGGGCACTTCCCACGGGCCCTCATTGCCTTCGGCCTTCCAGGCGGCCGCGAATTCCTCGTTCTCGAAGTAATCCGTCCGGTAGTTGAAATTGTGGCAATCGCCGTCGATCGACACCCGATAGGTCTTGCCGCCCCACGTGCCCACCGGCGCCTTCAGGTAGTCGACATAGTCGTCCATGTCGATCTGGTCTCTCGCCCAAGCGGGCATTTCGGAAGCGAGACCCTTGCCCAAGACATCGCCCTCGAACGGGGCGCCCATCTCGATGATGTCGAAATCGACCGTGCTGGTCGCGATGGACTGCTGGAGGCGGGCGTTGTAGTCGGCTTGGGCGAGATCGATCCAGTTGATCTTCGCCCCGGTATACGCCTCCCACGGCTTCAGGAAGCCGCGGAAAAGGAAATTGTGCAAGTTCTGGTTGTTGAGCCCGAGGAAGGTGAGCTCCACCCCCGCAAACTCGCCGCTGGCCACGTTCTTCTTGGTCGCGTCGAGGGTAAGCGCGCCGACCTTCTGCCAGTCGCGGTCGGTTGGCGAACCGACTCCCACGCCCGGGATGCGGAGCATCTCGGGCCGGATATTGCCCTGAGCGGAGGCGGACCGCGTAATTCCGCCAAGCCCGGCGGCCGTTGCGGTGGCGATCGCGCCAGCGCCAGCCGCGCCTTTCAGCATTGTGCGTCTGTTCACCTGAGCGGCCATGAGCCGGTCAAACACTTCCGTTTTCATTGATTGTCCTCCCGATAAAGATGCCAGCGTCGATGGTTCGCGCCGTCGTGCTCCCGCACAATGCCCGAACGTCCTTCGCCTTTAAGCTAAACCACGCGCCACCGCCGGATAAGACACGAGGCGCATTCGAATCCGCTTCTTCCAGATCAAAAAAAGTATGGAGAAACCCCACAATTTGTCAAGAAATCCGGGGCCGCGGGCGGAGGCGATTCGGACGCCACATCCTCCACCACACGCTGTGAGGCCGCCATATCCTTCCCCGCCGCGCGATCTTCGGCTACCATCGCGTCCAAACAGCCCTGGGACGTCCGAGAAACCTTGGCGAGAAACCTCGTCGGGAATTTCGGATGATAAAACGGCGGGCGACGGGGACAGCGGGAGTATATGGCGCAGGTCACGGTTCGAAACCTCCACAAATCGTTTGGCTCCGTCGCCGTCATCCACGGCGTGGACATCGACATTGGGGAAGGCGAGTTCGTGGTGCTCGTTGGGCCGTCCGGGTGTGGAAAGTCCACGCTTCTGCGCATGATCGCCGGGCTCGAAAGCGTAACCGCGGGCACGATCAATATCGGCGACCGCGTCGTGAACAACGTGCCCCCGGCCGACCGCGACATCGCCATGGTGTTTCAAAACTACGCGCTCTATCCCCACAAGACCGTCGCGGCCAACATGGCGTTCGCGCTGAAGCTGCGAAAAGTCGACTCCTCGGTTGTGACCAAGCGCGTTCAGGAGGCGGCGGAGATCCTTGGCCTCACACCCTATCTGCACCGCTATCCGCGTCAGTTGTCGGGCGGCCAGCGTCAACGGGTCGCGATGGGCCGGGCTATCGTCCGCGACCCCAAAGTTTTCCTGTTTGACGAGCCCCTGTCGAATCTCGATGCGAAGCTCCGGATCCAGATGCGCACCGAGATCAAGGAGCTGCACCAGCGTCTGAAGACGACCACGATTTTCGTGACCCACGACCAGGTCGAGGCGATGACGATGGCCGACAAGATCGTGGTCATGCACGACGGCAGGATCGAGCAGGTGGGCACGCCGATGGAGCTCTACAACCGGCCGAAAAACGTGTTCGTCGCAAGCTTCATCGGTTCGCCCGCCATGAATTTGATCCAAGGAACGCTCCGGCGCGGCGATAGTGTCTGTGTCGAGGCAAACGGTTTCCGCCTACCGGTCGGAGGCGGCGAGGCCAAATCCGGGCTCGAAGCCAAATCCGGGCTCGAAGCCAAATCCGGGCTCGAAGCCAAATCCGGGCTCGAAGCCAAATCCGGGCTCGAAGCCAAACCCGGGCTCGAAGATGGCCAATCCGTGCTCTACGGCATCCGGCCCGAGCATCTCGACCTTGCCGACGACGGTTTCCCCGCGCGGGTCGCGGTCGTGGAGCCGACGGGCTCGGAAACGCTTGTGGTCCTGCGTTCTGGAGAAGATGAAATCGTGGCCGTCTTCCCCGACTGGCACGACTTCAAACCCGGAGAGACGGTGCATCTGCTGCCGCGCGCAAATCGGGCGCACCTGTTCGACAGTGTGACGGGCGCGCGCCTCTGATCGCCCCACCCCCGGGACGCCCACCATCCTCGGATTCGCGAACCGCTAGGGACAATCATGCTCAAGGGAATAAATCCGCTGCTCAATGCGGAGGTGCTCGGCGCGCTTCGCGCCATGGGCCACGGGGACGACCTGATCATCGCCGACAGCAATTTTCCGTCCGATTCCGTGGCCCGGCAAACCACTCTCGGCAAGCTGTTGAGGATCGATCGCGCGACGGCCGCGGAGGTGGTCGAGGCAGTGCTCTCGGTCATGCCGCTCGACACCTTCGAGGACGATTCCGCCGCGCGCATGGAGATCGTCGGGTCGCCCGGCGAAGTGCCGCCGGTACAACTGGAGGTCCAGGACGTCATCGACGCGGCCGAGGGCAAACCCTGGCCCATGACGCCGGTTGAGCGCTTCGCCTTTTACGCCCGTGCAAAGCAGGCTTATTGCGTGATCCAGACCGGCGAGCGCCGGTTCTATGGCTGTTTCGCCTTCCGCAAGGGCGTGATCCCGCCCGGCGCGGACTGAGCGGAGACGGAGCGGAGACGGCCCATGGCCGGCAAGATCGTGATCCTCGGGGTGTTCGTCGCCGATACGGCCTACCGCGCCGACCGGCCGCCACGCATGGGCGAGACCATTCTGGGCAACAGCTTCGCCCTCGGTCCGGGCGGCAAGGGATCGAACCAGTCGGTCGCCGCCGCCAGGCTCGGCGCCGACGTGAGTTTCCTGTCCAAGCTCGGGCGCGATCCATTCGCCGATATGGCGTTCAAGACCTGGGCCGATGCCGGAGTAAAACCCGTGGTGACCCGGAGCGATGAGGGTTACACCGGGGCCGCGTATATCTTCGTCGAGGAGGCGACGGGCGATAACGCCATCATCGTCTGTCCCGGCGTCGCGGCGACGATCGCGGCCTCCGATATGGAGGCCGAAGCCGACTTGATCCGATCTGCGTCGGTCTTCATGACGCAACTGGAACAACCTTTGGATGCGGCGGTTCGCGCCCTTGAAATCGCGCGCGCGGCGGGTGTCCGCACCATTCTGAACCCGGCCCCGGCGGCCGGCCTTCCCGACGGAATGCTTGCGCTCTGCGACTACCTCACGCCCAACGAATCCGAGACTGAGGGCTTGACCGGGGTGGAGGTCGGTTCGGTGGAGGACGCCCGCCGGGCGGCCGACGTGTTTCTGTCCAAGGGCGTGGGCGCGGCGGTGATAACGCTTGGCGCAAGGGGAGCGCTCTTTCACTCGGCGCGGCGGTCCGAACTCGTCCCGTCCGTTAACGCCGGTCCCGTGGTCGAGACCACCGGCGCCGGCGATGCTTTCAATGGCGGCTTCGCCACGGCGCTGGCAAGGGGCGACGACCCCGTCGACGCCGTCCGCTTCGGTTGCGCGGCCGCCGGGATCTCGGTCACACGGCGCGGAACCACTCCCGCCATGCCCACGTTAGCGGAGGTCGAGGACCTGATGGCCCGGAGCGCCTGACCGGCCACAATCAGGCGCCCCTAGCTAGGCACCCATGTAATGGCGGCGGGCGATCTGATCCGCGAGGCTCGACCAGCGCCGGGCGATCTCTCCCCCGCCAGCTCCGCCATATTCTCTTGCCGCCGAGGCCAACTCGGAAAGACGCGTCCTCGGCAGCCTCCGGTGGGCGTCCAATTCCTCGGCAATGGCGACGAATTGCTCCGCCGCCTCCCGGCCGCCGAGCAGGGGCGCCGCGTCCTCCTCCAGGAACTCCTCCCAGGTCAGGGTGGGCGCGTAGGAAAAGCGGGCAAAGGCCAGATAACTCAACTCCACCGTCGCATGATAGGGCGATGGCTCGCCCCAGACGGTGAGCCCCCGCATGCCGGCCGAAGACCCTTTGCGCGCCATGTCGGCAAAGCTTCGTGCATTTAGGGCATAGCGTTCCGTGCGCTCGTCGCCGTTCCACTGACAGGCGAATTGACAGCGCAAGACATTGGGTTGTGTCGGCAGCGACTCCACATAGTCGCGTTCGAGTTCGGTGCGAAGCCGCCGCCAAAAACTCTTGTTGGCCGTGTATTGGTAGACGCCGCCTTCGGGCAATTTCGTTTGTGCCGCTTGCGCGACCGGATCGAGCAGGTTGTCCCACTGCATTTCGCAATAGATCCAGAGGTCTTCGCGTTTTGCGGCGGCGGCGGCGAACAGACGCGGAAAGTTCTCGGCCATGTCGGTATGGGACCAGGAATCCCCGTGATCGGATACGCGGCGGGACGCCTCGGCCGCGTTGCCGCGGCGCGCCACGCAAAGTTTGCACCCGCACACTCCGTAGTCGCCACTTTCGATATTGATGCCTCCGATCTCGAAAGTCTCGGCGAGCCACGAAACGGCGTCCGTCATCCAGTCCATGGTCTCGGGCGCCGACGGGCAGGCGCTCACGGTGTAATCGGATTTCGGGAAGCTAAGCGGGAACGAGAGGTCTTGAAGCTGAAAGCCGACTCCTTTTTCCATGGTGGCGGCGAATTGCGGGTGCGCCTTGAGCCAGGCCGCGAGATTGAATTGGTGTTCGCCCTCCCAATAGACCCCGCCATAGGCGCCGATCGCGATGCCGGGGATGATGCGTACCCCGCGCTCGTTGGCGTAAACGCAGAGTTCCTGAGCGGTCTCGATGCCGCCGTGACTGTCGCGCAGGAAACCATAGATGACGATCGCGGCGATACGATTGCGGCTGCAATAGTCGACCACTCTTTTGTAGTCGGCCAGGAACCCGTCCGGCGGTTTACCGTAGGGATTGAAGACGCCGATCTCCTGCTGACCGATTTGAGACAACTCCCAGTTGGTCGAATGGTCCCAGGTCCAGAACGTCCTGTAGGTAAGACCCGGCGCCATTTCGATGGGTTCCAGACCAACCTGAAATTTGCCTAAGTTCGTACCACCGCGTTTGATCAATTCCTCGACGCCGTAGATCACGCCGGACACCTTCCCGCCCGCCACGGTAACGGTCGGGACCGCGCCGCCGGGATGTTCGGTCCCGATCCGAAAGGCCCCTTCCGGCAGATTGGGGTCGGCCTCCAACCGCATCACCGGGTGGCCATCCGCCTCGGCGCTCAGCCATTCGATGCCGGCGAATTCCTCGCGCAGGCGGCGTAGAGCATGGATGAAAGTCTCGCCGCCCTCAACCCCGATCGTGCCGCTCAGTACGAGTGGTTTGGTGTTCCCCATTTACGCCCCTCCTTCGCGCGGCGTTTGTTACGTGTAAATATCAGGTCTCTTGGACCGAAATGGCCTCCCCGGATGCGTTGGAGCGCAAGCAAGCATCCACGAGCCTCATGGTTTCGAGCGAGTCCGCCACCGAGGTGTGCAGGGTTTCGTCCTCGCCGGCAACGAAGCGTTGCAGGTTGGCCATCACGGCGGCAAAGGAATCCGGCGTTCGCGCACCGGCAAGCGCGACCTCCCGCCAAATCCCGCCGGTTTCGATCATTTCGAGCGACTCCGGCACCTCCTCCGGGTAGTTGACCAGGTAGCCAAGTCCCACGATGGCCGCCGCCTTGGTCCCCTCGATTCTCAGCGACGCCTCTTCGCGGTCCGGTCCCCATTTATGGGTGTGGTTGAGACTCAAGCAGCAACGCACCCTATCGCCGTAGTCGAGCACGATGGAACTTCGCGCATCGGCAAGCTCCGGATGGTCGGGATGCCGCAGCGATTTGGCATACACCTTTTGCGGTTGGCCCAGCACGGATCGAATCCAGTCCAGATAATGGATGGAATGAACGGAGATTTCGACGGCGTCGAGTTCGCGCAGGAAGGGCCACTCTTCCCACGGCGTGCGGCAGGCCACCCGGACCTCGAATTCAACGATCGGACCGAACATGTCCTTCGCGATAGCGTCGGTGATCGCCAGCATCGAGGGCGTGAACCTAAGCTGGAAATTGACCGCCGCGATAACCTTACGGGCCGCCATCGCCGCAACGAGCGTTTTGGCATCCGCGAAATCGACGCCGAGCGGTTTCTGTATCAGCGCCGTGCAGTTCTCCGGCAGGCGCGGCAGGACCTCCGCCAAAGCTTGCGGCGGCAGGGCGATGTCGAGGACACCCGGCGATCCGGCGCTCAGGGCGTCGTCCAAACTGGTGTGCACGGCGGGAATACCGAATTCCTCGGCAACCGCCTTCGCACGCGGACTATCGCGGTCGAAAATTCCAGCTACGGGCAATCCCCATTTGCGATAGGCGGGCAGGTGCGCGCCACGAACGATGCCCCCTGCCCCGATGATGGTGATCGGACGCGGCGCGGACGGCATCGGCCAAAGCTGGCGGAGTTGGTCAAAGGAAATAGTCATGGCCTCCACCTTCGCACGGGCCGCGCCTGGAACTCCCGGTTCATCGAACGCCTGAAACCAGGGTATCCTATTGGAACAATATTTTTCATCCGTGGAAATTTGCCTGAAGTGTGCTTGTCTGCCGGTGCTGGCGGAGCGGCCCGGTCGAAAAGTACCAGCGCGCCGTTTTTTGGGGAAGGAATCATGACCCGCACAATTGGCTACTCCGAAATCGACTTCGAGAAACAGGGAAAGCAGATCGGCTTTATGCATCTGCCACATTCGAGCCACGACGACGCCTGGGGCGGATTGCGTGTTCCCCTGACGGTGATCAACAATGGCGCGGGGCCCACGGTCTTTCTACAGGGCGGCAATCACGGCGACGAATATGAGGGCCCCATCGTCCTGGGGGAGATCATCCGCGGCCTCGACCCGGCGCGCCTTACGGGGCGTCTTATCATCATGCCGGCCATCAATCTGCCCGCCGTGGAGGCCGGCTCGCGCGTTTCCCCAATCGACGGGCTGAACTTCAACCGCACCTTTCCCGGCGATCCTCTGGGCTCCATCACCCAGCAACTGTCGGCCTATGTATCCGAAATCCTGTTTCCCCTGGCCGACGCGTTCATCGACCTGCATTCGGGCGGATCGTCCCTGTCCATTATTCCCAGCGCGATCGTGGAGCCGTCGCGGGACGCCGAACTCAGCCGCAAAAACCGCGACGCGGTGTTTGCCTTCAACGCGCCCATGAACGTGGTGATCGGTAATTTCGGTGATCCCCGGACCTCGACCGCCGCCGCGGTCCATGCCGGACTTATCACCGTGGGAGCGGAAATGGCCGGCACCGGAACCGTGACCCCCAAGGCCGTCGTCCTCTGCCGCGATGGGGTGCATAACGTGCTGCATCACCTCGGCGTCCTCGAGCGCACCGGCAAGCCGCCAACCGCGCCGGACCGGCCGGTGCTCCATGACATCAGCGGACCGCACGCCCATGTCATGGCGACCCAGACCGGCGTGTTCGAACCGCATCACGCGCTTGGCGACTCGGTGCGCGCCGGGCAACCGGCGGGGCGCATCCATTTCCTGAGCGATCCCGCGCGGCCGCCCGAGGAACTGGTCTACGGCGCCGACGGCGTCCTTTACGGGCTGCGGCAGCCAGGCCGCGTCCGGCCCGGCAATTGCTGCGCTGTCGTTGCGTCCATTTGCACCTAGCCGGAATCGGTAGATCGAACGGAAATGCCGGAAAAGCCGTATACTGGGCCGATCGTCGACGCCCATCACCACTTTTGGGATTTGGGCCTGGGCAAACATCCCTGGCTTGATCCAAGCACGGGGCAAGATGAGCTGGCGCCCATCCGGCGAAACCATCTGCCCGCCGATTACCTGCCATTGGCGCGCGATGCGAACATCGCCGCGAGCGTTCATGTGGAGGCGAATTGGGACCCCAAGGACCCGATAGGGGAAACCCGCTGGCTCGACACCCTGGAACGGCCGGCGGGGATCGCCGCGCGCTATATCGCCTACGCGCCCCTGCTGGACCCGCAAGCCGCCGCGATCCTTGAACAACACGCGGCCCACGAGCGCGTCGTCGGCATCCGCGAAATCTTGAGTTGGCATCCCGATCCTCAAAAGTGCCGTATTCCCGACAAGGAGCGCATGACCAATCCGATTTGGCGGCGCAATCTCGCTCTATGCCGCGGCCACGACTTCATCTTCGAACTCCTCCTGTCGCCGTGGCAACTCGAAGACGCACGCCGGCTCGCCGACGACTTCCCGGACATCGCCTTCATCCTCAACCACTGCGGCAGCCCCATGGACCGCGACGCCGAAGGCATGCGGCGCTGGAGCGACGGGCTTGCCCTGCTCGCCGGGGCGCCCAACGTCTCGATCAAGGTCTCGGATCCGGTGGCCTACGATCCGGATTGGAACTTCGAAAGTCTCTCGCAAGTCATTCTGACCTGCATCGACGCCTTCGGCCCCCACCGCAGCCTATTCGCCAGTGACGATCCGGTGGCCGGGCTGTATATCGGCTTTTCCGAATGGCTCTCCGTCTTCGCGAAGGCTACGCGTCACTTCTCAGCCGACGAGAAGGCGGCCATGTTCCATGAAAATGCCCGCCGCCTGTACCGGATGCCGGCGGAGTCCTGAAACGGCATCCGTGCCATGCGACGTCCGGCCGATTGCTCGCGGGCGCCGCCGCGTCATGGCGTCGGCGCGTCCGGCCGCAACAGGCCCTCGGCCTTCAATTCGGCCCAAAAGTCGGCGGGAATGCCGCGCCCGAAGGTCTCCACGTTGCGGGCCACTTCCGCGGGCGTCCGCGCACCCGGGATGACCGCGGCCACCGCCGGATGGCCCAGGGGAAATTGCAGTGCCGCACTCGCCAGGCCGACGCCGTGGCGCGCGCACACGGCCTCGATGCCGCGGACCCGTTCCATGATCTTTGGCGGCGCCGGCGCATAATCGTAGGTCGCCCCCTCCACGGCCCCGGCGGCCAATATGCCGGAGTTGTACGGGCCGCCGACGATGATCCCGATCCCGCGGTCCTCGCACAGGGGCAGGAAAGTTTCGAGCGCCTCCTGTTCCAACAGGGTGTATCGCCCGGCCAGCAAAAAGCAGTCGAAATCGCCCTGCCGCGCCAGGAACTCACACGACTGCCAATCGTTGAGCCCGGCGCCGATGGCCGTCACGGCCCCCTGATCCCGCAGTTCCACGAGCGCCCTGTAGCCGCCCTCCATGAATTCCCGGACGCGCACGTCGCGCGCCGCCTCGTCGCCGTGGGTCCAGGCATCGAGATCGTGGGCGAAAAGAATATCGATACGCGGCGTCGCGATGCGTTGCAGGCTTTCCTCGAAGGATCGCATGACGCCGTCATAGGAATAATCGAACACCGGCCGAAAGGGCAGCGTCTTAACGAACTGTCCACCGTCCACCTCATCGGGCGCGCAGGGCTCGAGCAACCGGCCGACCTTGCTCGACAGAACGAAATCGTCCCTGCCGTACTCGGCCAAGGCCTCTCCCATCCGGCGTTCGCTGTCGCCATGACCATAGAACGGGGCGGTGTCGAAAAGTCGGATGCCCTCCCGCCAGGCCCGCCTGACCGTGTCGTGAGCCTCGGTATCCGTGAGTTCGGCGAAAAGATTGCCCAACGGCGCCCCACCCAGCCCCATCGATGTGATCGACAGCGAGGTCCGTCCCAAGCGCCGCTCCTGTGTGTGCTTCATTCCACCGCTCTTTACCCGAGCAGCCCGCGCGCAGCCAGATTGCGCATGAGCGCGCCCGCCCCGAAGGTCCAGGGCGGTATCCGGTCGCTGTGATCGACGCGGTTCACGAGACGGCCGAACCGGGGGCTCGCGATCGTCACGATGTCACCGCGCTTGTGGGTGAAGCCCTCGCCCGGCTTACCGCGGTCCTCCACCGGAGCGAACATGGTGCCGAGAAAGAGCCCCGCGCCGTCGGGATATTGATGATGAGCGCCCATCATCTGAGCCACGATGTCGAGCGGATCACGGCTCATCTCGGACATCGAGCTCGCGCCCGCAAGCCGGAAACCGTCATCGCCCTCGACCACAAGGCCGATCTCGGCGCCGCGCACGTCGTCAATCGTGAACGCCTCGTCGAAAACCCGGATGAACGGTCCGATCGCGCAGGACCCGTTGTTGTCCTTGGCCTTGCCAAGCAACAGCGCACTGCGCCCCTCGATGTCACGCAGGTTCACGTCGTTGCCGAGCGCCGCGCCGACCGCCTCCCCGCGGGAGTTGACGAAAAGCACGACTTCCGGCTCGGGATTGTTCCATACGGACGACGGGTGCAGCCCGACCTCTGCACCGACGCCGACGGCCGACATCGGTTGCGACTTGGTGAAAATCTCGGCGTCGGGGCCGATGCCGACCTCAAGATACTGCGACCAAGCCCCCTGCTCGACGAGCGTTTCCTTGAGCCTGACGGCGGCCGGACTGCCGGGCACTATATCGCGCAGGCTGCCGCCGACGCTCTCCATCAGCGTCTTGCGAATGGCGGAGGCGGCCTCCGGCCGGCCGCGCGCCTGTTCCTCGATGACCCGCTCGAGGAGGCTCGCCGCGAAAGTGACGCCGCTCGCCTTGACCGCCTGAAGGTCGCAGGGCGCGAGGAAAAACGGTTCGCCGTCGCGGCGGGCATCGTACCGGCTATTGGCGAGCGCCTGGGCCGTACCGCCAAGCGGCGCGGGCGGGGCGTCGCGGACCAGGGCGGCGGGCCGCGCGCTTTCAAAGAGGTCGGCGACGGTGGCGACGGGCAGCGCGTCGAGAGTCTCCCTGCCGACGCGCACGACCCGGGGCCCGGCCGGATCGCCCGGCTGCCAGACGCGGCCGACCAGGAGCGCTTCCTCCGCGTCTTCGGGTAGCACCGAATCCACGCTCAAATCCATGGCGTTGCTCCGTCCAGTGCGTTGCTCCGTCCGGTGCGCCGCTCCGCCTGGGCGATCGCGGGCCGTCAACGCGCCACGCGCCGCGCTTGGCTTCGCCCAACGACCGGAAATCCTCGCGCTGAAGTCCGATCGTTGGGGTGGAGCCGGCCTATTTACCGGCCGGCCGTTAGGGGCTGCCCTCGAAAGAGGACCGCCAGCCGATCAGATCGAACTCTTCAATGTCCGGCCCGCCTTTAGGCGCACTGACTTGGATGCCTTGATCTTGATGGCTTCTCCGGTCCGAGGGTTCACTCCCATGCGGGCCGACCGCTTCGAGACGTTGAAGGTGCCGAAGCCCGCCAATTGAAACCGCTGGTTCTTCTTCAGCGAAGCCGTGATGGTGCCAAGAATCGCGGTCAACGTTTCTCGGGCGGCGACTCCCGTGCAATCTGTTCCGGACTGGATAACGTCAATCAGGTGCTGACGGTCGTTCACGCCCTTGGGCGTGGCCTTGTAATGGACTGCGGATTTCTTGACCGATCGGGACTTCTTTGGTGTGGATTTCCTTGTGGGCTTCCTGGCCATCGCAGATGGGTGCTCCTATGTGGTGAAGATCAAACCAATTAACACGATGTGCTTACTGCACAGATCAAGGGGCGTCCACCAAGAAACGCATGCCGGCCTCGATTCTGGTGAACCCCGACAAATCCTTCCGGGGGTGGTTGGTTTGGGCTCGCGGAGATTCTTGTCCAAGCCGCCGCATTGCCCGGCCAAGTTCCAGCCAGCCCAAGGGAGAATTATCAGGCGCATTTTGGAGCGATTACGTTCGAATGCGGCGGGGCTCTCTTGCTCGATCGCCGCCAGGAGCCGCATTTCGAGCCTCCTCACGCTGTCGAACCGCGTCCATTTGATCGCCGTCTTGCGCTACTTGAGGTTTCGCGGCTATCATCGAGGCCGGCCTCGGCGAATTGGGGGAATTCGGCTGAGGGTCAAAATTGGGGAGGTTAGAAATGCTCAAGAAATCTCTGTTCGCGATGTTGTTTGCGGCACTAGTCCTAGCCGCCGCTCCACTCACCGCTCGCGCCCAAGACCGGATCACCGTCGGTTTTCTGCCGGGTGTCGTCGATCCCTTCTATCAGGTGATGCAGCTCGGTGTTGAGGCTGCGGCAAGAGATCTAGGTGTTAAAATCATCACTCAGATTCCAGCGACCTGGGGTGTCGCAGTCCAAACGCCGATTCTGGATGCAATGATCGCGCGTGGCGACCTCGACTACCTTGTGACCGCACCAACCGATAAGGACCAGATGATCGGGCCGCTGGAAGCTGCGCTGGACGCCGGCATTAAAATCATCACGGTTGATACCTTCCTTGGTGACGGAGATTACATTAACGGCCCCGTCACCTTCCCGATCAGCTACATCGGATCGGACAATATCGAGGGTGGGCGCATTTCGGCGCGCGGGCTGGCGAAAGCAATCGGTGGCTCGGGCAAGGTGTATATCAACTCCACTAATCCCAACGTGAGCTCGGTTGAAGGCCGCGCCATTGGCTTCTACGAAGTCATGGACAATGAGTTCCCGAACATTGAAATCGTTGGACTGGATTTTAATCTCGACGATATGAACACGGCTGTACAACAGACCGCGGCCACACTCCAACGTGTGCCCGATCTGGCGGGTGTGTTCGGGACCAACGTGTTCAGTGCCCAGGGTGCTGGAACCGCGGTCGTCAATGCCGGACTGGGTGGTGAAGTGCAGGTCGTTGCCTACGACGCGACCCAGTTCGCCATCGAACAGTTGCGTGAAGGTATTGTCAGTCTCGTCCTGGCGCAGAAGCCCTTCGACATGGGCTATATGGCGATACAGTTTGCCGTAGCGGATGCGGCGGGCGTCACCAGTTTGCCACGGCGTGTGGAGACGGGCTTTGCCATCATCACCAGTGACAACGTCGACGATCCGGCCGTTGCACGCTTCATCTACCAAGTTCCCTAGGTAAGACCGACATGAACCGGGAGTGTTTTTCACAGCACTCCCGGTATGTCGCGGACATGGGTAACGGTTAGAGTCCCGAACGGCGCGATGGAAATGGGAACCCCCTCGCCCAAGGACGGGACGCGAGCACAACGATTTGTTCTCATGCTTAGCCAGGTCTGGGCGTGGGCGTTTTTGGGTTCGCTGGTCGTTTTTTTCGTCATTGCCATTCAGATCGTCAGCGATGGAACGGTTAATTTCCTAACGATCCGCAACTCACAAAATATTTTGGTGGCGATTACACCCATCCTCTTGCTGGGGCTGGGACAAACGTTCGTCATCATCGGGGCTGGCATCGACCTGTCCGTCGGATGGGTGATGAGTCTGGCGTCAGTGCTCTCCGCGCTGGCCATCCGGGCGGCATTCAATGCCGGGCTCCCCTTGCCCGCCGCCGTGGTTGCGGGCCTCGCCGCCGCCGTCGCGGGGGGCGCTTTGGTCGGACTTTTCAATGGCGTCATCATTGCCAAACTGAAGGTCCCGGCGTTCATCGTGACGCTCGGCACCTCTTTTATCGTACGGGGAATCGCGCTGCTGCTGTCCCAGAACACGACGGTGATCGGCCTGCCCCGGGGTGTACGCAGCTATGGCAACGACGCGCTGATCTACCTGATCCGGGGAGAAGGCGGGGGGATATATTTTTTCGAACGCCCGGAGGTGACCGGCGCTCTGCTGCGGCGAATGGACCGCATTCTCCCTTATCCCGTCCTCATGACGGCACTCGTTGTCGCAATCGCGATTTTCGTGTTGCGGAAAACACAGTTTGGGCGGCATACCTATGCCATCGGCGGCAGCCAGGAAGCAGCGCTGCGCACGGGTATCCGCGTCGATCGTCACATTATTTTACTGTATGTGATGTCGGCTTCGACCGCGGGTATCGCGGGGTTCCTGTCGACCCTGCGCTTTACCGCTGGCTCGGCGGTCATCGGTGATCCCCTGTTGCTGTCTTCGATCGCCGCGGTCATCATCGGCGGCGTGAGCCTGTACGGCGGCGCCGGGACCGTGATTGGTACGGTCATTGGCGCTTTGATTATTGCGGTACTGGTAACCGGGCTGGTGATGTTGAACGTGCAAGCCTTTTGGCAATTTATCGTTGTTGGCACGGTCGTTATTCTTGCCGTATTGATCGATCAATCCCGTGATTTGATTGTTGGTCGAGCGAAAAGACGATAGGTGGCGATATCGAACCGGTCCTATCAGTCCGAAATATGGTCAAGCGCTTTGGCGGGCTAGTGGCGGTCGACGAAGTGAGTCTCGACGTTTACCCGGGCGAAGTCGTTGCACTGCTTGGCGACAATGGTGCGGGCAAATCGACGCTCATTAAGTGTATTTCGGGGGTCCATCACGCCGACAAGGGCGAAATCTACTTCGAAGGGCGGCGCATACGATTTTCCCGGCCGATCGATGCGCGCCGAGAAGGGATCGAAACGATCTATCAGGACTTGGCGCTGGCAAACAATCTCGATGTCGGCGCCAATATCTTTCTCGGACGCGAAGTAAAGAAACGCTATCTCGGCGGCCTGATTCAAGTCCTCGACGACGCACATATGCGCCGCGAGTCGGAAAAGGCTCTGAACTTGCTGGAAATTCATTTTCCGAATCTTACCCAACCCATCGAGAGTCTCTCCGGCGGTCAGCGTCAGGCGGTCGCCATAGCCCGCGCCGTCTACTGGGACGCCAAACTGTTGATCATGGATGAGCCGACAAACAGCCTTGGCGTTCCGGAACAGCGCAAGGTATTGGAACTCATTCGCAAATTACGCGACCAAGGCGTGCCCATCATCCTGATCAGTCACACGCTGCCTGATGTTTTTGCCGTCGCCGATCGTCTCGTCGTGTTGCACCGGGGGCGTAAGGTTACCGAGAAGCAGGCGGCGGACACGGATACTCATGAAATCGTGCAGTACATGGTCGGCGCGCTTGACGATACGAGGGTACAGTAGGGCCGCCCGCCATCAACCGAATGAACCATTCTTTTTCTTGGAGCGAAATCAGGAGTCAGGCACCAAGGGGATTTGTTGCGCATGAAACAAGTCGAAGGTCTGTTCGTTGGGTTGTCAACGATCGACATCGAATATTTGGTGGAGAAACTTCCACCGGCAAACACGAAATCGTTTTCGACCGATTTCGCGATTCACGCCGGAGGCCCTGCCTACAATGCGGCGATCGCGTTCTCTTTCCTCGGGGGCAAAGCCGTGGTCTTGTCCGCGGTGGGACATGGGAAACTTTCCCCTGTCGTGCGGGACGACGCCGACGCGTACCAAGTTCGGATAATCGACGCGGCGCCGCGAGCCATGGAGTTGCCGGTCTCATCCGTATTCGTCGAGGCGAAATCCGGTGACAGAACGCTCGTAAGCAACAGCTCCGCCGCCGGCAAGCCGGAGGCGCTCCCCGATAACGTTCTGGACGATATTTCGCCATCAATCCTGTTGTGGGATACCTTCTACCCCGAGTTGGCGGTGGAGGTCTTCAAGCGTTTTCAGGGGTGCGGCGTGCCGGTGGTTCTCGATGGAGAAATCTGGACTCCGGGCATCGAGGCGCTGTTGCCAAACGTGGACGTGGCCATCTGCGCGGAGCGCTTTTTGCCCCCGGGCGCCTCCAAGGGTTCGGAGGTCTTCGAGGCTCTGAGACAGGTCGGCGTGAGGCGAATCGCCATCACGCGGGGCGAGCGGCCCATACTTTACTTTGACGGAGAGTCCTCCGGACAGATCGACGTGGCCAAGATTCAGGCGGTCGACACGCTCGCCGCAGGTGACATTTTCCACGGCGCCTTCAGCTATTTCTACGCGCGTGGCAGTGGTTTCGTGACGGCTTTGGAGAAAGCAGGTGAAGCGGCCACACTATCCTGCAAACATTTTGGCCCACGATCGTGGATGCGAAGCGGCGAAGGATCGACAGTGCGTGAGCAAATCAGCGAAAGCGCGCGGCACGACGGCAAGGTTGCGGAAACCGTTCGCTCGCCTGCCCGCCCATGAGCCACGAATGGCAGGGGACCGGAAATGAAACGCTCGGTGATCAATGATATTCTGGTGCAGGCGGATGCCTTCATTCGTTCATTTGGATTTGTCTTGCCGCCCTTCGCCTATTGGTCGCCGAAGGAAATGGTCGACCGCAAGACCGAGATCGCCGGCATCCTGAATGGCCGCCTCGGCTGGGACGTCACGGACTTTGGGCAGGGTAGGTTCGATGATCTCGGGCTTTTTCTATTCACGGTGCGCAACGGCAGGCTCGCCGACCTCGCCCGTGGCGGCGGCATGTGCTACGCGGAAAAAATCATGATCTCGCGGCAAGACCAGAACGCGCCCATGCACCGCCACCCTGTCAAAGCAGAGGACATCATCAACCGGGGCGGCGCGACCCTGGCCCTCAAACTCTTCAATTCGAAGGCCGACGGCACGATCGATCCAAGCGCGGACGTCACCGTGGCAACCGATGGACTGTTGCGCACCCAGGGCCCGGGCGAAATCCTGCGGCTCGAGCCGGGCGAGAGCGTCACCCTGATGCCCGGACTCTGGCATGCCTTTTGGGGCGACGGTGGCGACGTGCTGATCGGCGAGGTTTCGACCGTCAACGACGACTGGGACGACAATGTCTTCGACGAACCGATCGGCCGGTTCGCCGAAATTGAGGAAGATGCGGAACCGACCCATCTCCTCGTTTCAGATTACGACAAGTGGATCGGGCCGGCGTAGACACTGTCGAACCACGTCCATTTGATCACCGTCTTGCCCTACTTGAGGTTCCGCAGCTATCATCCGCAATCCCTCAGGCGGGATATGGGACGGTCGCGGATCAACATAGAGGAGTGGCACCGATGCTTCAGCTTAGCCGCCAGGATTTAACCCGGGCGTACACCCTCATGCGGACGATTCGGGAGTTCGAGGAGCGCGTTCACGAGGAGTTCACGGCGGGAAAGATTCCCGGCTTCGTGCATCTTTACGCCGGCGAGGAGGCGTCGGCCGTCGGCGTCTGTCTGCATCTGACGGACAAGGACTCGGTGGCCAGCACCCACCGCGGCCACGGCCACTGCATCGCCAAAGGTTGCGACATCGGGGGCATGATGAAGGAGATATTCGGCCGGCACGACGGTTTATGCGGCGGCAAGGGCGGCTCGATGCATATCGCCGACCTGTCCAAGGGCATGATCGGGGCGAACGGAATCGTC
>JADFIH010000113.1 GCA_022566715.1 Pseudomonadota bacterium
CGTGGGCGGATTTGATGACGCTCTTTGCGTTGCCTGAAAAACAGACGCGGCTTAGGGAGCGAACGAAGACCGTAATCAGGCAATATCTCGGTTCGAATAAATTCGCATCTTATGCCGAACATTTTGATGTGCCCGAAAAACGCGTTTTCTTTAATGCGCCCCCACTATTCGTGAATGCTGCTGCCAAGATCGTTCCCATCATTGCGACGCACATAAAGCCCGCATCGACAGAAGCGGTATTTTTCCTCGATCATTTTTCTAGTGTAGAACCGGCTCAAATGGATAAGCCTGTCGTTGATTGCGGCCCGTTTGTGCTGTGGGGTTGAGCTAATTTCGGACGCCTTCGCCTTCTGGCGGAACGGGCTCTTCTGAACCGGGCACCGTCTTCGGCGTATCGGCCATCCGGCTTCGATCCCTCGTGCATTGTTATTACGACTGGCAAATCAGGGGAGACGAGGACCAAACTTATGATCAGCTATGTGACGATTGGCACGAACGACCTCGAAGGTACGGCTAAATTTTACGACGCGGTGCTCGGCGTGCTGGGCGCCAGCCGAAAATACGAAACCGAGACCTTTATCGCCTGGGCCGCGAAATCGGGCGGACCGATGATCAGTCTCAACAAACCCTATGATGGAAATCCCGCAAGCGCCGGCAACGGCATGATGGTCGCCCTGACCGCCGAGAGCCCCGCCATGGTGGACGCGGTCCACAAGAAGGCGCTGGAGCTAGGTGCAACGGACGAGGGCGCGCCGGGTCCCCGAGGTGGCGGTTATTACGGATATTTCCGCGATCCCGATGGCAACAAGCTGTGCGCCGCTTATCTTGGGTGATCTCAAAAAAAACCTGTATGGGCGCTTCTCCAAATGCGAATTTATGACTCCGTCTCCGCGATCACGGGCGGCGCAACGGCGTTCGCTTTGCGGCCCCACGAGGCGGAAGCCCGCCGCGACCTCCGCTTCGCTCTCCAAGTCTTCAGGAAGGCGGCCACTTGAAGCAGGGTAACGAACACGACGAGACCCGCGAACGGGAGCTGCGCCCAGTTCGGATCGGGCACGGCCCGGTGAAAATCCTGGAAGTGAAGATAGAGGAAATAAGCCGTATGGATGATGATCAACATCCATAGGACATAGGAGCTTTGTTGCACGAACTTCCAAACGGACCCGCCGAACAGGCGCTGGCTCAAATTGTTGGAGGTAGAGGCCAGGACGGCGCCATAGACCAGTGCGACGATGCCGATCACGTTCGCCAGCCCGAACCCGTGCTGAAGCATGACGTAGCGCTCGAACACAGGATGAAATTCGTAGCCGAAGAGGCGAATCAGGTTCCAGTCGACCCAGCCGTCAAGAATAATAATGGTGTGGATGACCGCGAGCAGGACACCATATATTCCCGCCTCACGCCGCCAAGGTACGGCCCGGCGGAATCCCGTCCATAGGCGAGACAGCGGGCCGGCCGCCATGCTGAAGGCAATCAGAAGCACGCTCATGTCGCCGATGGCCCGGTTCCACCGGTGCATCTCCGACCATTCGGCCCGCGATTCGAGGAACGCATAGGTGCCGATGCCGGCGGCAAGCAACACCAGCAAATGCCGCGTTCTCCATTCGAAATTTAACCTGTGGGAGAGTCGGGCCCGAATACCGGATATTTCGCTCATGGTCTCTTGTCATTCCCGAATCAAACGATCACTCGTGACGGTTGGCGGCGCGCCGATCCCGCGAACCAATGGGGCGGCTTGGTGGCTACGATCCAGTCATCGCCTGGCGGCGGCTTGGGCTTTCATCGACCGTCATTTGCCGGCGGCTTGAAATTTGCCGGCTTACAGATAACACCGCGGGTTAACCGCTTCCATAACCGGCGGGCGTCAATAAATGGTTGCACGTTAAATTGAACTTCCGTGCTCGGGCCAAGATTCCGCTGTGCCTTATTTTATCTCGGAGGAAAGACACGTAACATGATGGAATCATGTGAATTTTCTTCGCCTCATTCGCACTGGAAGGTGCCGGGGGGCTGCGCCATAATTGGCCCAAGCGTACGGGGCCCAAGCGTACCGGGGCGCGAAGGCACCTGGAAAAACACCTGGGGGAGATCATGACCCAAGTACCGTTGATCGACATCGGCCCGTTTCTCGACGGCGGGCCCAAGGAAAAGGAGGCGGTCGCCAGGAAACTGGACGACGCCTGCCGGAACATCGGGTTTCTGGTGATCGAGGGACACGGCGTCCCGGAGGATCTGATCGCCGAGATGTACGAGGTGAGTGAGGAGTACTTCGCGCTTCCCCTCTGGGAGAAAATGCGGTTCAAGATGCCGCCCGGCCGCTACCGCGGCTACACGCCCATGGGCGGCGAAGGACTCGCTCTTAGCCTCGACGACGAGACGCCGCCGGACATCAAAGAATCGTTCAGCATGGGGCCCTTCGCCCACGCCGCCGACGAGTATCATTTCGGCTCCGCGGGCGCGAACTACTTCGCACCGAACGTATGGCCCGAATGCCCCGAGCCGATGCGCCAAATTTGGGAACGATATTATTCAGAAATGGAGCGCCTTGCGGCCAGCCTCATGCGCATCTTCGCCGTCGCGCTCGGTGTTCCCGAGTCGGCCTTCGAAAACAAGATCGACAAGCACATCACGAATTTCAGCGTGATCCGTTATCCCGGCCAAGAGGACATCACGCCGGCCAAGAATCAACTACGGGCCGGTGCGCACACCGACTACGGGAGCCTGACCATCGTGCAGACCAACACGGATGTGGGTGGGCTCGAGGTGATGACGAAGGACGGAAAGTGGGACGGCGTGCCTTGGACGCCCAACACGTTCGCCGTCAACCTTGGCGACCTGATGGCCGAGTGGACGAACGACCGCTGGGTGTCGACTTTGCACCGCGTGGGCAACCCGCCGCGCGGCGAGGCGTCGGTCCGCAAGACCTCGTTGCTGTTCTTTCACCAGCCTAATTACGATGCGGCCATCGAATGCATCCCGACCTGCACCAGCGCGGACAACCCGCCCCGGTATGGCGGCACGACGTCGGGTGAGCACGTTACGATGAAGATCACCAAGCACCGCTCGGTCGAAGCCGCCTAAGCGCGGCCCGCAGCGAGCCTCAGAGTTGCACGGCGAGCGCGGCGATCTTTTCTTCCATTTGCTTCGTGGAGTAGGGCTTGCCGATGTAGGCGTTGACCCCGAACTGGCGGGCCGTCTTGACGGACTGAATATCGGTATTCGCCGTGACCATGAGGAACGGCATGTCGGGGTGGGTGGTGCGGACCTGCTGAAGGAGTTCCAGTCCCGTCATGCGGGGCATGCGCCAGTCACAGATGATGAAGTTGACCAGTTCGTCGGCTTCGTCGAGGAAGTCCTGGGCTTCCTTTCCGTCGTGGGCCTGGTAGATCTGGTTCACGCCCAGGCCCTTCAGGATCATGATCATCAGCTTCATCGCCTGCTTGTTGTCTTCGACCACCAGCACGTTTAAGTGTTCGAGTGGGGCTGTCATCTTACTTCACCTGCCTTGTTCGCATTTCGGCCGTGCTTCAGGCCACTTTTTCATGGCCCTCGGGCGTGCCCAAAATCAACTCCTCGACGACCCGGACGAGTTCATCCGGATCGAAGGGTTTCTGAATAAATACGCCGGTTTTCCCAATGATTTCGCGCATCGCCTGGTCGCGGGAGATAAATCCCGACATGTAGACGATCTTCAGGTTCGGGTTGTCCGCCAACAGTTCCAAGGCAAGTTCCGGCCCCTCTTTCTTGGGCATGATGACGTCGGTGAGAAGTAAATCCACCTTACCGTCCCGTTCGCGGTAAATATCCGCGGCCTTCTCGCCATCCTCCGCGGTCAGAACTTCATGGCCGGCCTTTTCCAACGTGATGCGGGCCAGTTCCCGAACGGGCTCCCGGTCCTCGGCGATGAGGATGGTGCAGCGCCCGGCGGGACCGCGCCCAATCGAGGCAAAATCGCGGGCGTTTTCCTGCGCCTGCGGTTCGTCGCAAAGGGGGAGGTAGATCGTAAACGTCGTGCCGGCGCCGACCTCCGACTCGACGTCCACAAAGCCCCCGGCTTGCTCCGCCATGCCATGCACCATGGCAAGCCCCAGCCCCGTTCCTTCGCCCTCTTCCTTGGTGGTAAAGAAGGGTTCGAATATTCGTTCGAGCACTTCCTTTTCGATGCCGGTGCCGGTGTCGCTCGCGGACAGGGCGACGTAGCTCGCGCCCCGGACCGCCGAGAAGCGGCTCGCGAGTCCTTCGTCCGCCTCCACGACCCAGGTTTTGATCGAAAGGTCGCCGCCGCCGGGCATGGCGTGACAGGCGTTGATCGCCAGGTTCATCACCGCCGTCTTCAACTGACTCTCGTCGACCTTGGCGCACGCGGGTTCCCCGCCGGTATCGAGCGTCAGGTTGATGTTCGGGCCGATCAACGGCGGCAACATCGAGCGGATGCTCTCGATGATGTCGCCGACCTTTACGACCCTGGGGTCCAGTTCCTGTTTGCGGGCAAAGGCCAGCATCTGTTTGGTCAACTCCGCCGCTTGCGTGGAGGCATTGATGACCTCGGTGAGACAGTGATCCACGTGTTCGGCATCGGAGGGATCGCGAAGCGCCATTTCACTGAAGCCACTGATTGCAGTGAGAAGGTTGTTGAATTCATGCGCGACGCCGCCGGTCAACTGTCCGAGAGCGTCCATCTTTTGGGAATGAAGAATTTGCTCTTGGGTTTGTTTGCGCGCCGTAATATCGCGCACGAAGACGACGTGGGTGGTCCCATCTTGCCCGTCCGTTACGCCGAGCGAAAGCTCGATCGGGAAAGTCGACCCGTCGTGCCGTAACGCCTCGAACTCCCTGATTTGACCGGACAGACGCGGGCCACCGCTCGCGTCACCCTCAGGGTAATCCCGCATTTTTTCGTGGTGCGCGTCCTGGTGGCCCTCTGGAATGAACATGGCGACATCGCGGCCCACGGCCGCCCCGGCCTCGTAACCGAACATCGACTCCGCCGCCGGATTGAACGACAGGATCGTCCCTTTGGCGTCCGTCGTTATGATCGCGTCAACGGCCGTGTTCATGATCGCCCGGACATTCTGTTCGCTTTCTCTCGCCCGTAATTCAAGGCGCTGCGCCGCGTTTAGCGACCGGGTTGTCGTCTTCGCTTCGAAAATAAGCAGAATTACGAGAGCGCCGCCGGTCACGACAATCCCGAGCAAAAAGGCGGTGTGCACCCAGAAGGTCCGGATCGTGGATTCCTGGATTTCAATCGCGGCCCGCTGTTCGTAGAGGTTCGTGCTTTGCGCCATTCGATATAGCGGTAGGCCATGCGGGATGAGTTGGCCATAAACCCGGTCGAACGCCTCCATATCGCCGGGCTCCAGCGCGAGTACGTCCGGTTCGACGGACCGTAAAGTGGCGGCGAACGCTGCCACCGCGTCGGCCGCGTCATCGATCATGGCCAATTTTTCGCCCACCACGCCGCCATCGTAGACGCCGATTCGGCTCCACAGAATGTCGAGCCGGGTCTCCAGGTCGTCCCTGGCGACCGCGCCGTTACCGGCGGTGTAGACGCTAAGCGCGGTGAGAAACCGCGAGTATTCGAGAGAAAGTTGGGCCGCGGACCAGTAGGTCAACGCAGGGCTGATGTCGCGAGTCTTTCGGTTTTCCTGGACCAGTCCAACCAGGCCGACGAGCAGGCTGACGGAGAACGCGAGATTCGCGGCGAGCAGGATCGCATAGCGCCACCGCGATTTGGCGCGCGCTATTGGACGCTGATCTTGCTCAGTTGCCACAACCATTTCGCGTCGACCTTTTGGTTACGCAGTTCCTTGTGATCGTCGCGCGGATAGACGATCCAAATCGGTCCTTTGTCCCGCGCGGTCAACTCGACGCCGTTCATGTGGGTGGCGAACAGCACTTGGTACTTGTCGAAATCGGACATCGGGATGGTGATCTGGTAGTCGTTGAGCGCCGTCGCGGCGATGGTGCCGCCGGTTGCACCGACCGCCTTGAGGACGTCGCGGGCCAGCACGCCCTCGAATTCTTGCGGGCCGTCCGTCCAAGAGGTCGTGGTGATGATTGTCGTGGTTCCCAGTTCCTCGAGCATTTTCCGGTCGAACCGGGCCAGCGCATCACCGTTCGTGCGGTCGATGGCGCCGCTGATGGTCAGGATCACGCGGCCCTCCGGCTCCGCCAGTTGCGGCCCGCCGATCGCGGGGGCGGCGGCTAGGGCGAAGACCAACCCGACAACGACAGAAATAGACGCGAATACTTTTGGCACGAGTGCTCCTTCCCCAAAAGGCGCGCGTGGGCCGCCGGGGCGCGTAGGTAATCAATGAACCCGCAGCCTAGCGGCAACTATTTAACAGTGGTTGAACATCATTAACTTACTGATAAGACGAGTTTATTCACTCACTAGGGGCGTATCCCCGGCATGGAGCGGTTTCCGCACGGTCCACCAAAAACTCGGTAGTGGTGTATGCGGCCGCGCGCTCAGGGCGGCGTTTCGCCCGGGCCCGTGAGCCGCTTTGGACTCAAGGCGACGGCTACGAAAGTCATCAGCAGGCCGCCAACGGCCAGGGCCAGCATCAGCGCGAAGAGCCCGCCGCCGCCGCCGTCATCGACTAATCCAACGAGTATGCTGGTAACCGCCGCCGCTCCGAAGGTAATGAAACCGTAGAGGGCCGACCCGGTACCCGAGAGCCGCGGATTGACCTCGATCGCACTCGCGGTCGCGTTTGGAATATGGAGCCCAATACCGAAGGCATAGGTGAAGGACAGGACACCGATTGTCAGCAGGCTGAGGCCGTCGACACTGTGAAGGGCTAGAAAAAACGCACCCGACGCCGTCGAGACGAGTGCGCCCACCCAAAGCTGGTTTGCCATGCTGATCTGCTTGCTGGTCAGCGTCGAGAGCAGATTTCCAAACAAGAACCCAGTGGGAAACAACGCCAAGAGAAAGCCCACCGCGCCGGGCGAAATGCCGAACTGGTCGATGAGATAGAAGGGCCCTCCCGCCATGAAGGCGAATAGGGCGCCGTTGAAGAACCCCTGCGATAAGGAGAACGCAACGAATACGCGTGACCGCAGGAAAGCCAACCAGCCTCGGAACTCGTCGGCGATGCCGTGCCGCGTCCGCGCCGCAGGCGGCCTCGTTTCACGAAGCCAGAGGTGGGCCGCAATGTAGAAGACGACGATAATCGCGGCGGTCAACCAGAACAGGCCCCGCCATCCCAAGGACGCGGCCAGCGCGCCGCCGGCGACGAGCGCCAAGGCCGGCGCGATCGAGCTGCCTATGTTGAGGATGGCCATTCCCCGGGCCGATCCCTCGAACGTGACGATGTCGCGCACGATCGCACGCCCCAGGACCACGCCGCCAGCGGCGCCAAGGGCCTGCAGAGCCCGCGCCGCGAACAGCGCCCCCAGCCCCGGCGCCATCGCCACCGCGACGGTTCCCAGGCCATAGATCACGAGACTCGCCAACAGAATGGGGCGGCGGCCAAAGCGGTCGGAGACCGGGCCGTAAAAAAGCTGTCCGAACGCGAACCCGGCCATGAAAACGGCGAAGGTAATCTGGATTTCGGCGTTGCTGGCCTGAAGTTCCGCGGCGATCGCCGGGAGCGCGGGCGCGTACATGATGCTGCCGACCCATGCGACGGCCGTGAGGACGGCGAGCAGGTAAATCATGGATGGGACCGTTTTTGGAAGGGCAAACGAAACTCAGGCGAGGCCGCCCACGATACGCTAGTTGGGGGCGGATAGGTCAAGGTCATACGGCCGGGGAGGCTCGCGACATGGCGCCGTACCGGCCCGAAATTGTCTCCCGAAGTCGTCTATTGTCCCTTGGGCCGCGGAAGCGTCGTGCGGATGCCCGGCCCGGGGGAGTGTTTTGCTTTGTCTCAAACCAACATCAACAGGCTGAGGCCCTTTGCCGCCGCACGCCCGGCTTTTCTCGACGGCGGGGATACGCCGCGCGCCTTTCTCGAACGCTGTCTTGAGGTGATCGCGGCGCGCGACGGTGAGGTGAAGGCGTTCGTGACCCTCAACACCGATCAGGCGCGGACCGCGGCCGACGAGTCGGCCAAGCGGTATGCCGGCAACCGGCCCTTGTCCCTGGTCGATGGCTGCCCGGTCGCCGTCAAGGACATCATCGATACGGCGGACATGGCGACCCAGATGAACTCCAAAGTCCGCGAGGGCCACCGCCCCAAGGCGGATGCGTCGTGCGTTCACGCGCTCCGCCGGGGCGGTGCGATCATTCTCGGCAAGACGGTAACCACCGAGTTTGCCTGCGGTGTGTCCGGTCCAACGACGAATCCCTATGACG
Organism: Pseudomonadota bacterium; assembly: GCA_022566715.1. GTDB lineage: Bacteria > Pseudomonadota > Alphaproteobacteria > SHVP01 > SHVP01 > JADFIH01. Next base: position 8,306 of record JADFIH010000113.1, read on the forward strand.
CGGCACGCACGCCGGGAGGCTCCTCGAGCGGCTCCGCGGCGAGCGTCGGCGCTGGCATGGCGCCCATCGGTCTCGGCACCCAGACGGCGGGTTCGGTGATCCGGCCCGCGTCCTACAATGGGACCTACGCCATCAAGCCATCGTTTGGCGCGATTAATCTCGGCGGCGTGCACCCGGTCTGCGGCACGCGCGACCACCTGGGCGTCCTGGGCGCCAGTCTGGAGGATATCTGGCGCGCGGCGCACTATATCTCCGCGATCGGCGGGAGCGCACCCGGGTACGCCGGTATCCCCGGCGGCGCCGAACTTCCGCCCGCGCGCAAACCGCGCCGGCTCGCGCTCTTGCGCCTGGGCGGCTGGCGGGAGACGGACGAAAAAAGCCGCGCGGCGTTCGGCGAATTGATGGGCAGTCTTCGTGCTGAGGGGATCGAACTGCTTGAACCCGAGCGCGATACGGACCTTGCCGCCTTGGACGCCGCCGCGCTGGACGTGGAAGCGCCGGCCCGCGACATCATGTGCTACGAAATGCGCTGGCCCTTCCAGGCCTACCGCGATGCGGGCCACGAGTTGAGCAAGACGATCACCGGCTATCTCGACCATGCCGCCGAGGTGACGCCGGCCATGTATGCCGACGCGCTGACGCGGCGGGACGGGTTGCGGGCCCGTTTCGCCGCCTACGCCGGCAAGACCGATGCGTTCGTTACGCTATCCTCGTCGGGTCCGGCGCCGCTGGGCCATGCCTTCACCGGCAGCCGCGCTTTCCAGACGGCCTGGAGCGTGATCGGCTTTCCCACCATCAGTCTGCCGCTGCTTGCGGTCGATGGCCTGCCGCTCGGCGTGCAGGTCATGGGGTTCGATGGCGCCGACGATAGCTTGGCCGCCGCCGCGCGCTGGATCGACGAGTTGTAGGGCGCGCTTTCCAGATAAGCCCCCCCTCACTAACCGTTCGATGGGCTTACGCGGCCCCACCGGCGCCACGGTCCCGCTTAACCCACAAGGAGGGAGGGAATCCATTTTCGACGCTGCTGGAAAAATCCCTCCCCCTTGATGGGGGAGGGAAGGGAGGGGGTGTTCTTTTTGTTGTTTCGTCCCTAAGCCTAGCGCCCAACGAAGTTCGGTTTGCGCTTCTCCATGAAAGCCGTGCGGCCCTCGACGTAATCCTCGCTGTCGAAACAGGCCTCAACGAGGCTCCGGCACAGTTCCAGGTCGCGCTCGTCCGCGTCCTTTTGAATTTCACCGATGATGCGTTTCGCCGCGGCCACCGTGAGTGGAGCGTTTCCCGCGATGGTCTCCGCTAATTCCGTGACGGTGTCCTTGAGATCGCCTTCGGGGACAACGCGGTTGACGAGGCCCGTGGCGAGAGCCCGGCCTGAATCGAACCGGCTCGCGGTGAACATAATCTCCTTTGCGAACGCGGGGCCAACGAGGCCGACGAGCCGGCGCAACCCGTCGAAGGCGTAGCCCAGGCCGAGGCGCGCGGCCGGAATCCCAAACCGCGATTTCGCGCTACAGATGCGAATATCGCAGGAGATCGCGACGGCGAGCCCGCCCCCGATGCAATAGCCGTCGATCATGGCGATGGTCGGTTTGCGGGACTTTTCCAACCGGGCAAAGGCGGCCCCCGATACGGAATCGTAGTGCGCGACCGCGTCCGCGCTCGCGCGCTCGCTCTCGAACTTCGAAATATCGGCGCCGGACACGAAGGCCTTGCCGCCCGCCCCGGTGACGACGATGACGCGGACGTCGCCGTCGTCGGCGAAGTCGGCGAGGATGGACGCGGCGGCCTCCCACATCTCCAGCGAGACCGCGTTGTGCCGCTCCGGATTGTTGAAGGTCATCCAGCCGATGGCGCCGGTCTTTTCCTTGAGCATCTTGTCGCTGGGCATTGTTGATTC
>JADFIH010000253.1 GCA_022566715.1 Pseudomonadota bacterium
CAACAGTGGTTTCCGTATCACCCGCATGACGTTCGTTTAGGGGCGAAAATCGGAGGGTCGTGGCTTGCTCCCCGGAACGTCCGTTGTAGAGCGTCTTGCAACCTTACAGGGCCATTTGATGGAGGCATATGAGCGTTTTGGGTAGGAGCGGTGCGCCGCGCGATGTGACACATCGGGCAAGCGCCGCGACGCCCGCCAAAACGCTCAGATGCCCCACCGAAGGCCGCGCCCCCTTAAACCGTGGCCGCGTTCCGCGCCTTTGGCGATGCCCGCCATCGCCATGGGTTGCGCGCCTAACCACGGATTAAGGGGACGCGGTCAAATGGCCCTATATTGTCTGAAGCCGCTCTAGTAGCCGTGGAAGAAGCGGCCCTCCCGACGCCCATGCACCGCGTCGCCCTTCGACGGGCTCGGGATGAGGGCGTAGCGTCGAAGTCGAGGATCAACTCCTCGGGGGCCGCCGTCTGCAAGGCGAGATCGTGGCGCGGGGCCGCATGGCCCTTCGACGGGCTCGGGATGAGGGTTGACGCCTCGTAGCCCAGCGCCAGGGCGAACACCCGCTGGCGCGGCAGGGCGGCAAAACCATGCTCCACCTTGCCCCGCCGTCGGGCATCGGTCAGGCGGCGCGCAACGCAAGCCGTCAGACCGATCAGCCGGTCCGCCCGCCGCAGCAGCAGAACCCCGCCGTTGCTGGCGATCTCGCCACCCGAAACATCGGCCGCCACGCGGCGCTTGCGGCAGGCTGGAAAATCGAAGCTCAAAGCGGTACAATCCGTCACCGTCAAATCCTCGCGTTGTGTCAATCTAAGCAATTGAACCATAACGCATTATGAGGGTTTGGCGGGACCTTTTCGTGAATCTTTCGGGCTAGGGCGTATTGGCCCGCTCGTCAGCCGCCCAGCAGCTCGCCGATGCAGCCGTCCAGGAAGCGGCTGAACTCGGGGCGCACGCCGGGCGAGGCGACGCAGTGGCCCCACGGCGAGTCGAAGACGCGGAGCTCGGCGAATTGCATGTGGCCGACCTCGATGGCGTTGTCGTCGGGCGGGAAATAGAAGTCGCTCGAGCACGGCGCGACGATGGTCCGCGCCCGGATGGCGCCCAGCGCCTTCTCGAAATCGCCGCCATAAGCCGGGATCGCGCCGATGTCGCTGTTCTGCCACGTCCACAGCATGTGCAACAGGTCGTTGGCGTCCCACGTCAGGTGATCGCGTTCCCAGTCGAGCAGCAGGTCCTCGACGGTCTCGAAGCCGAGCTCGCGGTAATGCCCGTCGCGATAGAAGACCTGGGAGAATCCCCAGCCGGCGTAGACCCGGCCGAAGGCCCTCAGCCCGGCCTCGGGCGGCGCCCGGTAATCGCCGCCGTTCCATGCCGCGTCGGCCAGGAGCGCCGCCTTGACCCCTTCGAGGAAGACGATGTTGTGGGGCGAGGCCCGGGCCGCGGCGCAAAAAGGCAGGATGGCCTCGACCATGTCGGGGTACTGCGCCGCCCACTGGAACGACTGGCAGCCCGCCATCGACCAGCCGGTGACCAGGCGAATGCGCGCCACGCCGAGCGCCTCGCCGAGCAGGCGGTGCTGGCAGGCGACGTTGTCGTAAAGCGTGGTCCGGGGAAAGCGCGGGCCGTCATGGGGCGGCGGCGTATTGCTCGGCGACGACGAGACGCCGTTGCCGAACATGTCGATCGAGACGATGAAATAACGCTCGGGGTCGAGCGCCGCGATGGCGTCGATGTAGCCTTCGTTGTGGACGTGGGTGCCGGTGTAGTAGGTCGGCATCACGATGACGTTGTCGCCCGCCGCCGACAGCGCGCCCCAGGTCTTGTAGGCGAGCTTCGCATCGGCCAGCACCGCGCCTGATTGAAGCGTCACGTCGCCAAGCGGGTAGACTTGGTAGTCCCGTTCCATGGCGCATCGTCTCTCCAGGACGTGTGACCGGCCAGGACGTCCGACCGGCATCCGCTTATAGCAGCTTCACGGGTGCCGCCCATCCTGCCCGGCAGGCTGCATCACCTAAAACTCCGGGGTATAGGTTTTTCAGCTCGATGCGCGTCCCTTGGTATTCGAGACAGGGCCGTGGCGATCGGCTAAGGTTGCGTCAAATATTGCGTTCACGAACGACCATGGGGGAGGACATCATGCGACTCTTGAAATCGAACATTCTCGGTCTCGCCGCGGGCCTC
>JADFIH010000114.1 GCA_022566715.1 Pseudomonadota bacterium
AATCTTGAAAAGTAGAGCAATTTTATCCGAGTGCCGACGTAATTGAACCGCACCGGTTCAATAATGTTGGCAATTCGGATATTGCTCTATGCGGCCCGCCGGTTATCCGGCGCGCCCGCGCAGGCGCGGCCATCCTTAATTCATCCGAGATGGGCCGGTCCGCAGCCGTGAGCGACAAAAAGCTGGAGTGGTTCCGAGTGAATCGGAACCACTTTAAGACTCCGAACCGCGAGGGCGCCCCGAAACCGCGAGACTCACGAGTTGCGGCGGCGGGCCGCTTGCCCGCCGCGAGGAGCTAGGATGCCTTGGCGTGGAGGATTTCCCCGTCCGCGGTGCTCCAGCACACCCGGCTTGCCGGGTAGCGAATGGTCACGGTGGTGCCGACGCCCACCGTGCTGTCGATCTCGATTTCTCCGCCGTGCATCTCGATGAGGGATTTGGCGAGGGGTAGGCCGAGGCCCGTTCCCTCGCACGTGGGCTCGTTGCCCGTCCTGATCTGGCCGAACGGCGCCAACGCCGTGGGTATGTCCTCCTTGGCAATGCCGATGCCCGTGTCGCGAACGGTGATCGCCAGGGCCCCGCCGCCCTCGATCTCCGCCGCGACCACTACGGAGCCCCCGCGCGGCGTAAACTTGACCGCGTTCGACACCAGGTTGAGGACGATCTGCTTGAGCATGCGCGGGTCCGCGAATAACCGGGGCAGGCCGGCGAAGCCCCGGCTTTCGAGCAATACGTCGGCCTGGGTCGCCCGGGGTTCGATCATACGCAGCATCGGTTCGACGGTGGCGCCGATTTCGAAGTCTTCCTCGAACATGTCCATCTTGCCGACCTCGATCTTCGAGATGTCGAGCAGGTCGTTGATCAAATTCAGCAAGTGCGTGGCGCTTTCGTCGATGTAGGCCGCGCTCTCCTTGTACTTCTTCGAGCCCAATGGTCCGTAAAGCTCCTTCTCGATCATTCCGGCGAAGCCGATGACAGCGTTCAGGGGCGTGCGAAGTTCGTGGCTCATGTTGGCCAGAAACTCGGTTTTGCTGCGGTTGGCGTATTCCGCCTCTTCCTTTGCGGCCGTGAGTGCATCCTTCGCGCGTTTGTGCTCGGTGATGTCGCGCGAAGTGACCACGACGCCGTTAACCACCGGATTGTCGAGCATGTTCTTGGCGATCGACTCGATGGTGAGCCAGCTCCCGTCCTTGTGGCGCGCCCGGTATTCGACCGTTTCCACGGTGTTTGGTTCCGCCACGACCCTCGAGAACGCGGCGAGCACCCGCTCGCGGTCATCATGGTGCGCCAGTGTCGCTATGTGCCGGTTCTTCAGTTCCCCTCGCGAATACCCCGACATGCGCTCGAGGGCTGGACTCTCGGACCGGATGGTTCCATCCGCTTCGACGATCGAGATGACGTCGGACGAATTCTCGATGACGGCCCGCAAATGCTCTTCCGAGCGCCGCTGGGCTTTTTCCGCGTTCTTGCGCTCGGTGAGGTCGCGGATGGCGCCGACGAATTTTCGGGAGTCCCCAATTCGCATCTCACTGACCCGAAGCTCGATGGGGAATTCCGATCCGTCCCGGCGCCGGGCGAAAAGTTCCCGCGGCTTCTCAAGAATGCGGCGTTCTCCGGTGCGGAAAAAATGGGCGAGATAGCCGTCGTGCCGGTGCCCATGGCCGGCGGGCATTAGTATCGAAACATTCCGCCCGACCACGTCGTCGGCGGTGTATCCGAACAGTTCCTCGCCCGCGGGGTTGATTGTTTCGATCAATCCGCCTTCATCGATGGTGACGATCCCCTCAAGCACGTTGTCCATCACGGCTTGCAGGCGCTGTCGCGCCCGCTCGCGTTGTTGTTTCGCGCGGGCCCTGGCCGTCTTGACCTCGCGCTGCCGGGTGATGTCCGAACCCACACCCCGATAGCCCATGAATTCGCCATCTTCGCCGAACACCGGCTTACCGCTAATTTGGATATACCGGATCCCGCCCTCGCGATCGTAGTGCTGGTAGACAAAGTTCTTGAAGGGGCGGCGGGATTCCACCTCCTTCAGGTGCCGCCGCCAGGCTTCGGACCCCCTATCCGCGATCCGGCCGCTCGTGCCCCGGACGCTGCCGATGACGACCTTGGGGTCGAAACCCAGCGCATCGCGGACGCGATCGGATATGTAGGAGATGCGGTTGCTCGCGTCCGACTCCCAAATCCAATCCGAAGAGATTTCGGCCACGTCCCGGAAACGCGCTTCGCTCTGACGCAGCGCCTGCTCGGCGCACTTCTCTTCGGTGACGTCGCGGGCAATGGAGAGGATGGCCGGCGCACCGTTGATATCCAAGAGCTCCGCGTGGATCCGGACGTCTATGATCGTGTCGTCGCTCCTGCGCCACTTTGCCTCGAACCCACGCAGCGACCCGGTCTTCTTAAATATCCTATGCGCCTCCGCCTGCCGCGGTTTGCTCGCCCATAACGGGATGTCGATGGAGGTCTGGCCGATGATATCTTCCCGGCGGTGGCGCAATCCCTTCAACCAAGCGTCGTTGGCGTCGATAAACTCGAAATTCTCCAGGTTCATTATGCACATCATGAGCGGCGCGCCCTGGAACGCCTTGGTGAATCGTTCCTCGGATTCGTGGAGGGCGTTTTCGGCCCTTTTACGCGCGGTTTGGTCGTGTGCCTCCACGAGTATCACCGCGCCGTCGTCGAGGTCGAGCCGTTCGGCGGAAAATAGGACGTCGATATGGCGTCCATCCTTGGTTCTCCAAGTCGCCTCGGCATTGCTCACCCGGCCGGCCGTTCGAATCGCGTGGTACATCTCCTCGCGTTGGCTCCCATCGACCCAAAGGCCGAAGTCGCCGACGTCCGCGCCGATCACCTCTTCCCGCGTGCGGCCCAGCACCCGCAGCCAGGCGGCGTTCACTTCCATGACCCGGCGGTCGGACGTGCGCGTAAGCGAGGCGGGGTGCGGGCTCGCGTGAAACGCTTTCTCGAACAGATCTTGGGTCTGGCGCGGCGCGCCCGCCACGTTACCAAGATGCGCGCGCAGAGAGCCTGCGGCGCCAAAGCGCACGCGCTGATAGCGTACGACCGGCAACACCGATATCCAGATTGCGAACAGCGCAACGGCGCGATTCGTTAGGACGACCGATAGCATGGCGCCGGGCTCGGACAGGAAGAAACCAAGGATTGTGAGGAGCGATCCCGCCGCCGCCAGGCCAAATGCGGTATTCCGGGAAGGGGACTTGAGGGCGAGCAGCACCAGCAGGACGTAGGGTACCCCGCCCGCGGCCCCGAGGGGCAGCAGCAGGTCAAGCGACAGAATCACGGCGGCGGTGGCCACCGCGGCCGTCCAAAGCGCGGCGGGTGTCATCAAGTGGATTACTCGCTTTTTAGAAGCCCGTTCCCTCGGAAATCCGGCGCTGGCCGGTCTCCCCGCATACGATTTTGAGGGGCGCGGATAAAAAAAACCCTAATTCCGCTCGGGTGGAGGCCAACGGGCCGCCCCAGGAGCGCCGCGTTAACACTTTGAAATAAAGGTGTTTTTCGAGGTCCCGCCAGCCCGGCCGGAAAGTCTAGCTTTTCCGGCGTTCCGCGCGGGTGCGCTCCGTGGCCGGGGCGTCCACTTCGAGTTCTTGGTTAACGACGACCCCATAATCCGCCAGGGCGGCCTCGGCCGTGATATAGCCGTCGAGCACGTCGTCCAGGACTTTCTCCGGGTCGCGCTCCAGCGGGTCGCCGTAGCCGCCGCCGCAGGGGCCGATGGCGACGAAATGGTCCCCCGCTTTCGAGGCCCGATAGGGAAGCTTGGAGGGCAGATCGCGCGCCTCGCCCGCCAGGCTTTCGAAGCGCAGTCCGGACGTTTCGCCGTCGTGGCCGCCCAGGAAACCCCAGGGTCTGTACAGGTGGCCTTCGCCTTCCACCGAGAAGCCGCCGTCGCCCAGCATGGTGAACTCCCGGATGGCGCCGATGCCGCCGCGCCACTTTCCGGCCGGCACCACGTTTTCGCGCAATTCGTAGCGGTTCACCCGCAGGGGCAGGTGCGATTCGATGTCCTCGATGGGGTTGTTGCGCGTGTTGGCGTAGAGCGTATCCACCGCGTCCATGCCGTCCAAGCCATAGCGGCCGCCGTAGGCGCCCTCGAAGATCTCCATGTGCACCCAGTGGCGCCCGTCCTCCAGGCCCGAAAAGGCGATCACCTTGAGGTTGCCGACGCCCGCGCTGACCTGTTTCGGCACCGCTTCGGACAGCGCCCGCATGACGGTGTCGGCCACCATGAGCCCCGGGCAAAAGCGTGCGATCACGGGCGCCGGAAAGACCGGGTTGGCCAGCGTTCCCTCGGGCGCGATGATTTTTATGGGCCGGGTCAGGCCGCTGTTCTGTGGCACGTTTCCATAGACCGCCGTGTCGACCAGGATGGACCGGATGGTGAGCCAGATCGCCACGTCCACCGTGCCTTCGAGGGGCATGTTGATGGGCAGGTTGATTTGCTCCGCCGTGCCGGTCAGGTCGACGGTGATGTCGCTGCCCTTGACGGTCACCGTTACGGCGATGGGCAGGTTCTTTTCCTTCGGATCGTCGCTTTCCTCGTAACCGTCGATGTGGCCGACGGATTTGTAGACGCCGTCTGGAATCTTCTCGATGGCGTCCCGCATCATGCGCTCGGACGCATCCATCATTGCCTCTGACGCCGCGTTGACCGTGTCGAGCCCGTAACGGTCGATCAGGTCGACAAAGCGGTCGGCGCCGATGCGCGCCGCCGCGATCTGGGCCTCCATGTCGTCGACCACGAGGTGCGAGGCTCGGATGTTGTCGCGCAGCATGTGCCAGACCATGTCGTTCTTGACGCCGCGGTCGTAGACCTTGATGGCCTTGAACTGCAACCCCTCGGCATAGACGTCCATGGCGTCGACGATGCCGCAGCTGCCCGGGCTGAGGGCGCCGATATCGAGATGGTGCGCCGTCGTTGCCGAATACCCGACCAACTCGCCTTTGCGGAATACGGGGACGCAGAACAACACGTCGGGCCCGTGCGACGCGCCGCCGTAGGGATCGTTGTGCATGATCACGTCGCCCGGCTCGATCTTTTCGCCACGCGCCTTGAGCGTGCGCAGGATGCCCTTGATGTATCCCGGGATCGGCCCGGACTGGAGCGGGGTCGACTGCTTCGATTCACAAAGCTGCCGGCATTGGGTGTCGACCAGGGCCGCGCCGAAATCCTCCGATTCGCGAATGATCGACGAATAGGCCATGCGCATCAGCTTGTGGCCCATCTCGATGGCGATGTTCTCCAACGCGCCTTGCACGACGGACGCGGTGATCGGATCGATGGCGGCCCGGTTGTCGCCCACTTGGCTGATGGTTTCGACGCTGGTCATGACGCAACTCCCACACGAATAAAGAGATTTCCGCTTGCATCGGCCCGGGCGTCCGATCCCGGCGGGATAACCGTGGTGGCATCCGTTTGCAGGATTATGGCCGGCCCGGCGATGGTTTCCTCCAGGGGCAGGGTCTCGCGCGCGTAATAGGGCGTGTCGAAGCTTTGCAGCGTACCCTCTACCCGGAAGTAGCAGGCGTCCTTCTTGACGAGTGCGGCATCCAGCGAGCGCTCTCCGCCGCCGTTCATCGCGGGTGCGGCGATCTTGGGCATGGCGCCGATCCCGGTGACGCGGACATTGACGATCTCGATGGGCGTGTCGGGATAGCTGTGCCCGTAGTCCGATTTATGGGCCTCGTGGAATCGCCCGAAGGCCGCCTCCACCGCGGTTTCATCCAGGGCGGTTTGCGGCAGGTCGATGCGAAGCTCGTAGCCCTGCCCGACGTAGCGCATGTCCGCGGTCCGCTCGAAGCGCGTTTGATCGCGGGAAAGACCCTCGTCGCGAAATTGCCGGGCCAGCGCGGTTTCCATGGCCTCCAAGTCCGTGTTCAGCCGGGCCACGTCGACCTCGCCCTGAACCTGGAACTCGGTCTTGATGGCGTCGTACTTGTGGTCCGTGGTCAAGAGGCCGACCGCCGACGTGATCCCCGGATAGGGCGGCACCAGGACTTCCTTGATGCCGAGCTCGGCCGCCACCTCGACCCCGTGCAACGGCCCCGCGCCGCCGAAGGCGACGAGCGCATGGTCGCGCGGATCGATGCCCTTTTGCACCGTGCGCGAGCGGATCGCGTTGGCCATGTTGGCGTTGAGGATGGTGAGCACGCCTTCGGCGCACTCGTGCATGCTGAGGCCAAGGTCCTTGGCGAAGCCGCCGATGGCGCGTTGCGCCGCGGCCTCGTCCAGGGGCATTTCGCCGCCCAAAAAGTTGTCCTTGCTGAGCCGGCCCAGGACGACGTTGGCGTCGGTGACCGTGGGCAGGGTGCCGCCCCGGCCATAGGCCGCGGGACCAGGGCGCGATCCGGCGCTGCGCGGGCCGACGCGGAACGTGCCGCCTGAGTCCCGCCAGGCGATGCTGCCGCCGCCGGCGCCGATGGTGTGGATGTCGATCATCGGGACCATCAGCGGGTAACCGGCGATCCAGGTATCGCGCGCGGTGGCTTCGCTGAAATGTCCGTCCTCGACGATGCCGATATCGGCGCTGGTGCCGCCCACATCGAAGGTGATGAGTTTATCGCGGTTCGCCAGATCGCCGCACCAAGCGCCGCCCAGGACACCCGCGGCCGGGCCCGACAGCAGGGTCAGCACGGGCCGTTCCGATACCAGGCCGGACGTGGCCACGCCCCCGTTCGAGCCCATGATGTGCAGGTCGGCCTTGAGGCCGCTCGAGCGCATGGAGTTCTCCAGGTTGGCCACGTAGGTGCGCACCTTGGGGCCGACGAAGGCGTTCATGGCGGCCGTCGTGAAGCGCTCGAATTCGCGGAACTGGGGAGAGATCGACGACGAGGTCGTGACGAACGCCTCGGGATACTCCTCGCGGATGATCTCCGCCGCGCGCTCCTCGTGCGTTGGGTCGATATAGCTGAACAGGAAGCACACGGCGATCGATTCGACGCCTTCTTTTTTCAATTCGCGCGCGGCTTCGCGCACCTCGTCCTCGTCGAGCGGCGTGAGCACCTCGCCACGCGGCGGCGTGAGCCGCTCGGTCACCGTTTTGCGGTGACGGCGCTTCACCAGGGGCCGGTTCTGCCAGGGGATCTCCTGCATGATCGAATAGTGCTGCGGGCGCTGGTGGCGGCCGATGTGGATGATGTCGCGGTAGCCCTTGGTCGTGACCATGCCCGTTTTGGCGCCCTTGTATTCCAGCACCGCGTTGGTGGCGATGGTGGTGCCGTGAAGCACGTGGTCGATGGCGCCAAGGTCGATACCGTTGCGTTCGCACAACTCCGTCAAGCCCGCCATGACCGCGACCGAGGGGTCGTCCGGCGTGGTCGGAACCTTGTGAACGAAGGTTCGGTTCTCGCCGGTGTCGGTGTAGACGATGTCGGTAAAGGTGCCGCCGACGTCGACTCCCACGAGCTTCATAGGTCCTACCTCCCAAAAAAAACGGCGGCCCGGCCCGGTTATTGCGGCCGCCTGCCCACCTGTTCCCGGTGGACAACCAACATAGCCCGGAATACTAGATGGGGCCCGGAATACTAGATGGGGCCAAATGGCGCGTCCATCAGGAGCCTGACGGCGCAAGGAAGATATGAGCAAATCGAACGTATCGGTCTCGCTCGCCGTCGATGCGGAGCGGCTGTGGCGGCGTCACATGGACCTGGCCAAGATCGGCGCCACCGCCAAGGGTGGGGTCAACCGGCAGGCCCTGACGCCCGAGGAGGCCCGGGCCCGGGTGCAATTGCGCGATTGGGCGGAGGCGCGGGGCTTCAGCACCGCCATCGACGCCATCGGCAACCTGTTCTTCCGCCGCGAGGGTACCGACCCGGACGCGGCCCCCGTGGTCACCGGCAGCCACATCGACAGCCAGCCCACGGGCGGCAAGTTCGATGGCGCCTTCGGCGTGCTGGCCGGGCTGGAAGTCCTGGAGGCGGTCGAGGACGCCGGCATCGTCACCAAGCGGCCGCTCGAATTCGTGGCCTGGATGAACGAGGAAGGGGGCCGCTTCCAACCCGCGACCATGGGCTCGGCCGTCTATGCCGGCAAGGCCGACTTCGAGGAGATGCTCGACGTCGTGGACGCGGACGGCGTCAAGGTGCGGGACGCACTGCCCGATGCCATTGCGGCCACACCCGGCGCGGCCCCGCGCGAGCTCGGCGCGCCCATGGCGGCCTATATCGAGGCGCACATCGAGCAGGGTCCGCTCCTGGAGATGGCGGAAAAGACCGTCGGCGTCGTCACCGGCATCCAGGGCGCGCGCTGGTTCGCCGTCGAGGTTCTGGGGGAGGAAGCGCACGCCGGCACCACGCCGAACGCGGCCCGCAAGGATGCGCTCAAGGCGGCGCTGGCCATGATCAACGAGATGCAGGCGCTCATGGAGGATCCGACCGACACCCTGCGGTTTACCATTGGGCGCCTGGAGGTCTCGCCGGGCTCGCCCAACACGGTGCCGGGGCGCGTGTTTTTCACGGTTGATTTCCGCCACCCCGACCTCGCCGTCTTTACGGACAAGGGCGATCGTATTTCCGAAATTTGCCGGCGCAACGCCCACGGCCTGCCGGTCACCGTGAAGGAGACCTATCACGTTCCGCCCATCACCTTTCACGAGGACGTGGTCGGCCGGGTGCGCGAGGCGGTGAACAGCCTCGGCTATGCCCACATGGACATCATCTCGGGTGCGCTGCACGACGCGAAGTACATGAACGACATTTGCCCGAGCGCCATGATTTTCGTGCCCTGCGAGCGCGGCCTCAGCCACAACGAGTTGGAAAACGCGGCCAAGGACGATCTTGCCGCGGGCACGCGCGTGCTGGCCGAGGCCCTGGTCGCACTCGCGAACGCGTAGGCGCGACCGCCCAATTGCGTTGCCGGAAATGTGATTTCCGGCGGCGCATAATCCGATCATTATTTGCGCCCGATCAAAGACGGGAAAACCGTAATGAGAATTGTTATGCGGTTTGCCGCCGCCGCCTTGAGCGGCGCGGTTATTTTTTTGCCGCCGCTCGCGGCCCAGGCCCAAGACAACGGGTGGCGCGTGGACATCGTCTCTCTTGATGGCGCCAAGGTCGCCGATGTTTTTCTCGCGGACGTGGGCGGCGGGCCGGCAATCGTCGCCGAAACGCGAAACGGGGCGTTCTTCGCCGTCACCTTCGGTGAAGACGGCGCTTCGGTCTCGCGGCTCGCCGATTTCACACGGCCCCGCCCGGCGCGCCGCGACGGCATGCTGCCCGATGGCGAGGTGAGCACGGGCACGAAAGGCATCGCCGAAGCCTGGCTGACCGGACCGACCCGGCGCTATCCCCACGGCATCATGGGCGACACCATCGAGGCGTCCGGCATTCGAGTAGTTACCGCCGAGGGGAAAATTCTGGAAACAACCCTAGGTCCCAATTCCGTGTTCGAGGACCGGCTCGCGCGTCTTGCCGATGTGGACGGGGATGGCCGCGACGAGGTGATCGTCGTGCGCAGCTACCTCGACGCGGGCGCGGCGCTGGCCGTTTACGAGGTGCGCGATGGCGCGCTCCGCCGCATGGCCGAGGCGCCGGCCATCGGCCGGCCCAGCCGCTGGCTCAATCCCGTGGGCGTGGCCGACTTCGACGGCGACGGCGTGCCGGAGTTGGCCGCCGTCATTACGCCCCATATCGGCGGGATCCTGAAAATCTATTCCGTGGAGGGAGATGTCCTCGTCGAGGAGGCTGCGACGGGACGCGGTTTCTCCAATCACTTTATCGGTTCGCGCGAACTGGGCCTGTCGGCCATGGCCGACGCGAACGGCGACGGCGTGACCGACATTTTCGTGCCCAGCGCCGACCGTGGCGCGCTCCGCATCGTCACCTTCGCGGGCGGCGAGTTTTCCGAGATCGCGAACCTGCCCCTACCGGCCCGCGTCAACACGGCGTTGGTGCGGGCGCCCGGCGCGGCGGGCCCCACCTTCGTGTTCGGCCTATCGGACGGCAGGCTCGCCGTGGTGCGCCGCAACTAGAGCGTTTGTGATTTAATCGGAACCGCTCTAACAGGCTGCTGAAAAACTCTCCCCAAAGGGGGGGATTTGTGATTCCCTCGTTTTAACCGACATTCCCCAGATAGCCTCCAGGTTCACGGAAATCATACAACCGCGCCACCGTCGACGGACGGAATAGTTTCCGCC
>JADFIH010000115.1 GCA_022566715.1 Pseudomonadota bacterium
GAGAGAATATTCAATAAACTCAAACAGTTCCGTGCCGTCGCCACCCGTTACGACAAACGGGACGACAACTATCTCGCTTCCGTAAAACACGCGTCTTTGCGAATATGGCTCAGATTTAATGAGTCCGTGGCCTAGGGCGGAGGGCTTCGCCTTTCCCAATCTTCCGGCAATCCGGATCGCCGCGTGGCGGCCGCTCACCCCGCGGCGGCCAATCACTGCGCGGCTGCCAATCACTGCGCGGCTGAAAGCCCGTCGACCTCGCGCAAGCCGGTGTTGAACTGGAGGCGCGCGAGGCGCGCATAGAGTTCGCCCTGCGCCATGAGTTCCTCGTGCGTGCCGGTTGCGACGACGCGGCCACGGTCCACGACGATGATCCGGTCGGCCTTCTGCACCGTCGCCAGGCGGTGCGCGATTACGAGCGTGGTCCGGCCGTGCATGAGTTTCTCCAGCGCCTGCTGAACCATCCGCTCGCTCTCCGCGTCGAGCGCGCTAGTCGCCTCGTCGAGCAGCAGCAGGGCCGGGTTGCGTAGAACGGCCCGGGCGATGGCAATGCGCTGGCGCTGGCCGCCCGACAGGGTCACGCCGCGTTCACCCAATTGGGTGTCGAAACCTTCCGGCATCTGATCGAGAAACTCAGCCGCCGCCGCCGCCTCCGCGGCCGCCCGCACCTCCTCGTCGCTCGCGTCGGGACGGCCGTAGCGGATGTTAGTCCAGGCGTCCTCCGCGAAGATCACCGGGTCCTGGGAGACAAGCCCGATGCGCCCGCGCAGATCTTTCGGATCGGCATGATCGATCTCGACGCCATCGATGGTGATGTGTCCGGACTCAGGATCGTAAAAGCGCAGGATGAGTTGGAAAACGGTCGTCTTGCCGGCGCCCGACGGTCCCACCACGGCGACCCGTTCGCCGGGCGCCACGTCCATGGAGAAGTTGTCCAGCGCCCGCGTTCCCGGCCGGGCCGGGTAGCGGAACATCACGTTCCTAAAGGAGACGGCGCCGCGCGCGGGCCGCGGCATGGGCTCGGGATTTTCGGGCGTTTTGACGTCGGAGTCGGTGTTGAGCAATTCGACGATCCGTTCGGCGGCGCCGGCGGCGCGTTGCACGTCGCCATACACCTCGGAGAGCGCACCGACCGAGCCCGCCGTGATCATGGCGTAGAAGACGAAAGCCGCGAGTTCGCCGCCGGTCATGGCGCCGGCCACGACGTCCTTGGCGCCCACCCAAAGAGCTGCATCGATGGCGCCGAAGACCAAAAGAATCACCGCGAGCGTTAGCCAGGCCCGCGCCCGAATTTGCTGGATCGCGGCGCCGAACGCAGCCTCCACTTTGCCGCCGAAGGTGGTGCGGTCGATGTCCTCGTGCACATAGGCCTGCACGGTCCGGATGCCGCTGATCGTTTCATCGGCCATGCCGCCGATGTCCGCCACCTTGTCCTGGGTGATCCGCGACAGGCGTCTGACCTTGCGGCCGAATACGATAATGGGAATGATGACCGCCGGGACGACCAACAGCATCAAGCCCGTCAACTTCGGACTCGTCACGAAAAGCATGACGGCGCCGCCGATCAGAATGAGAAGATTGCGCAGCGCCATGGAGGCGCTGGCGCCGACCGTACTTTGAATGAGCGTCGTGTCGGTGGTAATCCGCGACAAGATCTCACCGGTTCGGTTGATCTCGAAATACGCGGGACTCAATCCGACAATTCGGCTGAACATCTCCCGGCGCATGTCGGCGACGACTCGCTCACCCAACCACATGACAAGGAAGTAGCGCGCGAAGGTCGCAAGCCCGAGCATCACGACGACGCCGAGCAAACCGAGGAAGATGGCATCCAACCTGCTGCCGGCGCCGGACTCAAAGCCTTCATCGATGACCAGGCGGAGCGCCTGGCCCAGCAAAAGGGTTGCGGCGGACGCGGCGATAAGCGCCGCCAGCGCGGCCAGCGCCGTTTTCCAATAGGGATAGACGAAGCGCAGAATGTGGCGCAGCGCGCCGACGTTCTTGCTTTTGGGCCGGCTCTCGCGGTCCTGTATCTCGTTGGCCGCCATGGCGTGACCTTCCCGTTCCCGCCGCGTCAGGCGAGCGAAATCGGCGCGCCCGCCGCCGCGGACAACTCACGCTCCAAGATTTTCTCCAGCGGCTCGCCGCCGCGGGTGGAGTCCCAAGTCTTGTTCGCCGCGTTGTAATCGAAATGGCCCGCGCCGCTGACCGGCGAGGACAACCAAAGTTGGCGCAGGGGCGAATGTTTGTTGATGAGGTAGGTCGCGCCGTCCTCCGTCTCGATGTTCAGCACGCCCTCCACCAAGTCAACCTCCAATTCCATGGTCGCGTCCTCGATACGCGCGGCAAAGCGTTGCAGCGTCTGCGCGGCGAGGCTCTCGAAGGCCGCTTCGTCGATTTTCCCCGATTTGTCCATGCTCATTGTGGCCTAATCCCTGCCTTGTCCATCCATAGCATATGGCCGCGCGGCCGTGCCGTCACAACCGGAGACGAGTAGGATTCTGAGCCTTGCCGGGCGCGCGGCCACACCCAAATTTGACCCTTGCGGGGCCCCGGCGGCCCCGCTATACAGGCCGTTCAGCAGCGCCGACCAGGACGATGAAGCCAGGACGATGAAGAAGGACATTCATCCCGATTATCACGAGATCAACATCGTGATGACCGACGGAACCACCTTCAAGACCCGCTCCACCTGGGGCGGCGCGGGCGATTCCATGACCCTCGACGTCGACCCGAAATCTCACCCCGCCTGGACCGGCGGCGCGACGCGGCTCGTCGACAGCGGCGGGCAGGTCGCCAAATTCAATAAGCGCTTCGAAGGCTTCGGACTGAAATCCTAGACGGCGGTTAGGTGTTTTCCGGCGCCCGCCCATGGCGCGTGCGTGGAGCCGCTTTATCCGTTCGGTAATCGCCCCCCGAAGTTTTCAATGGGGCGGTTCGCCTGAATGGATGCCGCCTAGGGCGGTGCCGGTTTAACAGGAATCGCTCAGGGCTGCTGGAACCGCTCAAGGCCGCGAGGCGGCCCCGATTATCCGGCGCGCCCGCGCAAGCGCGGACGGTCCCGTCCGCAGCCGTGAGCGATAAAAACCAGAGTGGTCCCGAGCGAATCGGAACGACTCTAGTGGACGACTTGGCCGAATCCCGAGCGGCGTTGGGCCAGGTTTTCGAGACGCGCGATCCTCTGATAGAGCCGCTGGCTGCGCCACCACAGGACCTTGAACTCCGCCGGCAGGCCGGCCAGCCGGCCGTTGTCCTCGGCCAGGCAAACCCGGTGGTTTTCAAGCCGGTAGGTGGACTCGCGCGCTTTGCTCGCGCTGATTTCGCCCTCATAAACAGCGCGCTGGGCCATGATCCAGGCCACGGATTGAGCAAGCCGCGTGGTCACACGCATGGACTCGCGCATCATCGCCAGCTTCTGGCTCTGGGTTAGGAAAATACGGTCGGTCTCGGCCCGATCCGCGAAGTAATCGCGGACTTCGACGGTAAGTTTCACCGCGTCGTCGTACATCCGATCGTAGAATACGGGAGCCGCCGGCTCTACCGAATTGTTGTCGGTCGTCGTCACTGGACCCCCTTACCGCTACTCCCGCCCCGGCGCCGCGATAGGCACCATTATTGTTTTATTTCAACTACTTAACCCGCCACACGCCCGGTTTTTCGCGGCTGTGGCAATGCGGATTCAGGCTAGCACGGGCGGCGGCGGCGGCAATCGAGCCATTTGGTGAGGTGCCCTACCTCGTTTGGCCCCATTTGGGCCGCACCGCGAGAAGGCCGCCCCCAACGCTTGACGCGGCACGGCGGCGGTCCCACCTACAATTAGGACCGGGCGCCGATTAGCGGGCCCGGTCCGGCAAGCCGATCCGGCCCCGTTGGGCGGATCAAATTTTCCAATCGCTTCTTAAGGAGGATTGTGGAGCCATGCGCACACAGATTCTGAATCCCTTACTTCGTTCCTCAATTGGCTTTGACCGGTTCGACCGGTTGTTCGACGCGGCGACCCGCGCCGACCACCCAAGCCGCAGCTATCCCCCCTACAACATCGAGAAAACCGGCGAGAACGACTACCGCATCACCATGGCGGTGGCGGGGTTCACGCTGGAGGACCTCGATGTGACGCAACGCGAGACCTTGCTGGTCGTCTCCGGCAAGCCTCGGGGCGAGGGCCAAGAGAGCGCCTTCCTGCACCGCGGCATCGCGGGACGCGGCTTCGAGCGCCGCTTCGAGTTGACCGATACCATCAAGGTGGTGGGCGCTAACCTCGAGCTCGGCCTGTTGCACGTCGATCTCGTGCGCGAGATTCCGGAGTCGCAGCGGCCCCGGAAGATCGACATCTCCGCCGGTGGATATTCCGAGGTGAAAAAAGCCGCGTAACGGAACGGGGAAGGGCGCGCGACCTGCGCGCCCAACCTTCGGTTACAGCAAGGCTTTATTGTTTGACGGTCAGTCGCTCGAGGGCGCTGCGGATCGGACCGGGCAACGGCACCGGTTTCTGTTCGGGCCGGCGCGTGAAGACGTGCACGAAATACCCCGTTGCGGCGGGTTCCGCGTCACCCGCGCGGAACAGGCCGATTTCATAGCGCACGCTGCTGTTCCCCAACTTTCCTACCCGCAGCCCGGCGTCGACCAGGTCCGGGAAGGCCAGTGACTTGTGGAACCGGCACATGGTCTCGACGGCGATCCCGACCACGTCGCCGCCACGGAAGTCGAGCCCGCCTTGGGCCATCAGATAGTCGTTAATAACGGTGTCGAAGTAGGAGAGATAGATGACGTTGTTGACGTGGCCATAGACGTCGTTGTCCATCCAGCGCGTTGGGATGGCCAGGAAGTGGGGGTAGTTCTCGCGCTTTTCGGATTTGCCGTCACTCATGGCCGGTTACGCGGCAAGCGCCCGCCGCACGGCGTTCGGGTCCTTTTCAACAATGCATAAGAGGATGCGCGCCGTCCGCCCCGGGTTTCTTCGGCCTTGCTCCCATGCTTGCAGCGAGGCGAGGTTGAAGCCGTACAGCTTGGCAAACTGACTCTGACTCAGACCGGAAGACCTTCTGATGGCTTTGACGTCGATGCGGTCAGGGACACTGACCGTGTGGACCACCGCGCCGGTATCTTTGCCTTTGGCGTATTCCAGGGCCTCCTCAAGGCCCTCGGTAATTTGCTTACCTGCTTTGGTCATGGCTTAGCTCCGAAACAACCTCATCACTTACTGTCAGTCTTGGTCTTGGACTTCGGGGGGTGTCTCGATTGGGAGGGACCCTTGCGGGTCAACGGGTGGCAGCGGTAAATCAGCGGTTCCTATCACAGTTAGGCCCTCCATTTTTCCAAAGTGGCGCACGCCACGGTCATCCGAATAAATTACCTTGGTACCTTCCGCTTTTGCGATTGCAATGATTTGACGGTCAAACTTGACCTTGGCCCAAGTCTGGTCGGAGGCACCTTTCTTGTCGCCGTCCGCGAGTGCCCGCGCCGTCATCGCTGCCAATTCAACAGCGGCCTTCGTGTCGAAAGGCGCAATCCGAAAAGCTGACGAGTAACTGATCTGGGAAAGATATTCCGGGCCGGCCGTGCCGCCGCGCACAAGCACTTCACTCAAAGCGGGCGTCGGAATCAGTATCTTCGTCCGGTTCTGTTCGAGAGTCTTGATCAGATAGTCGATTCGGTCCCGATACCTATCAACGACCAAATTCGTGACTGGATTGCGCGGAGGCGGCGCAGACGACCATATCAGCGGAAGAATAATGGTGGCGTCAAAGACGACCACTTAGTTTGCCTCATCTGGTCCATTTCGGATTCTATCAAGTTCCCCCCACGGGTCGTCCAAATCAGGCCACTCGCCGCCAGGTACGTCACGCAGCCGTGCTACGACCGCGCTTAGTGGTTCATCCCTAAGTACCTCAAAACTACTGATCGTGAACCGCTCTAAAACCCACTCGCCATTTTCATCGCGAAGCCATCGCCCCTGCCCATGGGTTCTGATTTCAGGGCCGAAAAGGTAATGACCTAGCGCCTTCGCCAAGTCGCGGTTGGCGCGGCAATGGTAACGAACGCTAGCTGCTTCCAAATGCACCGGTACAAGATCACCGATTCCGCCGAGGCGTATAACAACCCCATCCAGTGCGCTAGGTTGATTGAACGCACCAAATGTTGCTGGCTCATTTTGTTCTCGACCGGGAAAGGAGATGATCTTGGCTCCTGTCTCCTCGGTCATTTCGCCAACGGCATTGTCCTGTTTGAGACGGTGGTTAACACTTCGATAGGCCGCCATGGCCTCGGGCGGAGCTTCGCCGCTCCGCACCTGGATAACCCGCTGGCGAACTTTTTGGATCGCCGGATCGTCAACGCGCTGGACCAGCGTCGCACTCCCTGGCTCTAACCGGACGAAGTGCACACTGTTTTTTTCACCGAGGAGTGTGGCCACATCGGCCATATACTCCGCCAGCCGAGCCATTGGCAACGTGTCCGGCGTGTAAACGTCTATCCTAAAACGGAACTCGTAACCACGAGCCATGGTGCTCACCTTGCTAGCGGCAGGCGTTAACCCGCCCCCGTGAGTGGCGGTAATCTAACCGTTTTCCAGTGATACCGGCCAGAGCATAATCGGCGCCCTCTTTTTCGCCACTGCCACAAAAAAAGAGCCGCCGGAAACCGGCGGCTCAAGTTCGACAGGAGGCGTCAATCAGAGTGGAGGACCCTAAAGGATTTCCAGTGACTGAAATCACCGTGTTCAAGCCTAGGACGCAAAAGTAAACGGCGGGTTAAGGGCGCGGCCCAAAAAATCCGCGAAAATCGGCGGAAATCTCAGGTATTCGGAGTTTTTCTACTTGAAAACCGCGTCGGCGCTGCCGCGCGCAACGGTCTTGGCGGCGATGATTTCCCGGACCTTGGCGATGATCTCCTCGAGCTGGGCGATGTGGTCCCCCAACTCCTCGATCGACATGGTCTCGAAATTGGGCTGTTCTGGCGCCTTGCGCTTGGGCTCCAGGTCGTCGCTGTCGATCATCGGGCCGTTCTCCCCGCGGGCCGCCGGCGCGGTCCGGCTTGCCACGCCCGGCCGATCATAATAGACCTGCGCGCTGCTGGCCAAACTGGAGAGTTCCGACATGTCAGACCTGCCCGCCACCATGACCGCCATCGAAGTCTCGGAGCCCGGCGGACCCGAGGCCCTAAAGCCCGTGTCGCAACCGCTACCGTCCGTCGGGGCCGGCGAAATCCTCATCAAGGTGGCGGCGGCGGGCATCAACCGCGCCGACATCCTGCAACGCCGGGGCTTCTATCCGCCGCCACCGGGCGCGCCCAACACGCCTGGCCTCGAGGCAGCGGGAACCGTCGCCGCCCTGGGTGCGGGCGTCAGCGGGTTCGCCATCGGCGACGAGGTCTGTTGTCTGCTCGCGGGTGGCGGCTACGCCGAGTACTGCGCCGTGCCCGCGCCCCAGGTGCTGCCCGTCCCCAAGGGCCTGTCGATGGTCGAAGCGGGCGCCGTGCCGGAGACCTTCTTCACCGTCTGGACCAATGTCTTCGATCAGGCGGGCCTCAAATCGGGCGAGCGCTTCCTGGTGCACGGCGGGTCGAGCGGCATCGGCACCACGGCGATCCAGCTGGCGCACGCCTTCGGCGCCGAGACCTACGCCACCGCCGGCTCGGCCGAGAAATGCGCGGCCTGTGAAAAACTGGGCGCCAAACGCGCCATCAACTACCGCGAGGAGGATTTCGTCGCCGTCATAAAAGATGCGACCAACGGAGAGGGCGTCGACGTCATCCTCGACATGGTGGGTGGCGAGTACGTGCAACGGAACTTCGCGGCCCTTGCCGTCGGCGGGCGGCTGGTGAACATCGCCTTCATGGGCGGCGCCAAGGCCCAGGTGGACTTCAATCCCTTCCTGCGCAAGCGGCTGACCTTCTCGGGCTCGACCCTGCGCGCCCGCCCGGTCGAGGAGAAAGGCGAGATCGCCGCCAGCCTGCGCCAAAAGGCCTGGCCCCTGCTGGAGGACGGCACGGTCAAGGCGGTGATCGACAGCACCTATCCGCTGGCCGACGCGCCAAAGGCCCATGAACGCATGGAATCGAGCGCCCACATCGGGAAAATCGTGTTGACCATGGGCTAGGTAAGAAATCCGGAACGGGGCCGGATCGCCGTTGCCTGGGCCGAAATCCGGATTATATTAACGCTTGAATCTGTCCCCGCCCCTTGGCGACAACGCAACAACGAGTAGTAGCAAGTCTTCCGGCGCCGGCGCGCTGGAGAGGAGAGGACTCTATGGCGCACCCACTGATGCCCAAGGCGACCGCCGTCTGGCTGGTCGATAATACCGCGCTCACGTTCGATCAGATCGCCGCCCTCTGTGAGCTACACCCCTTGGAGGTGCAGGGCATCGCCGATGGCGAGGTGGCGATCGGCATCGTCGGCCGCGACCCGGTGACGAACAGCGAGCTCACGCACGAGGAGATCAACCGCTGCGAAAAGGACGCCGCGGAGCGGCTGGTCATGTCGGAGCCTGAAATTCCGCTGCAACCGCAGCGCAAAGGCCCGCGCTACACGCCGGTGTCGAAGCGCCAGAACCGGCCCGACGCCATCTCCTGGCTCGTCAAATACCATCCCGAACTGTCGGACTCCCAGGTCTGCAAGCTTGTCGGCACCACAAAACCGACGGTGAACGCGGTGCGTGACCGCTCGCACTGGAACACTCCGAACCTCAAGCCCGAGGATCCGGTCACCCTTGGCATGTGCAGCCAGACGGAGCTGGATCAGGCCATCGTTGCCGCGGTGGAGCGCATCAGCCGGAAGGAAGAACGCGACCGCAAGACGGCCGCCAAAGCCAAGCGCGAGAAGGAAGCCGTTGCGGCGGCGGAGGCGGCGGCGCGGGGCGAGCCCGACCCGGGTGGCGCGGACGCAAGCACTGCGGCGGCGGACCCCGCCGGGGCGGAAGCGTCCAACGGCGCCGAGGCGGCCGCCGGCACGCCACCGGAGGAAACCGAGTCCGCGGCCCCCGAGCCGCCGGCGGAACCGAGCCCACCCTTGGCGACGATCCTGAAACCTCGCGTTGAGGAGAAGCCATCCGCGGCCGCGCCGACGGTGGAGGGCGTTTTTGGCGCCACGCCCGCCAGCGACGACGACGCCTCGGCGTCAGGTAAACCGGCCGTGACGCACGACCCCTTCAAACCGAAGTAGCGCGGGCGCGCCGGATAACCGGCGGGCCGCCTTGCAGCCTTGGGCGATTCCAGTAGCCTTGAGCGATTCCTAATGAACTGGAATCGCTCTAAACCCCTAACGCGCCCTTGATGCCATCGAGGGCCGATGGGTCCTCGATGGTGGCGGGGACCTTGAACGGTTCGCCGTCAGCGATACGCCGCATGGTGCCGCGCAGGATTTTGCCCGAGCGCGTCTTGGGCAGCGCCTTCACCACATGCGCCGTCTTGAAGGAGGCGACCGGTCCGATCTTTTCCCGCACCAGGCGCACGAGTTCGGCGGCGATATCGTCCTCGGGCCGGTTGACGCCCGCCTTGAGGACGACGAAGCCCATCGGGACCTGCCCCTTGAGCGAATCCTTCACACCGATGACGGCGCACTCGGCCACGTTGGTGTGACCCGCCAGCACGTCTTCCATACCGCCGGTGGAGAGCCGGTGGCCCGCCACGTTGATGATGTCGTCGGTGCGGCTCATGATGAAGAGGTAGCCGTCCTCGTCCTTGAAGCCCGCATCGGAGGTTTCGTAATAGCCCGGGAACTTTTCGAGGTAGGACGAGACGAAGCCGCCGTCGTTCCGCCACAGGGTGGGCAGGCAGCCGGGCGGTAGGGGCAGCCGGATCACGATGGCGCCGGTTTCGCCGGGCGCCACGTCGTTCGCGTCCTGATCCACCACATGAACGTCGTAGCCGGGCACCGCCTTGGTGGGCGAGCCGTACTTCACAGGCAGCGCGCCCAGACCGACGCAGTTGGCAGCAATGGCCCAGGCGGTTTCGGTTTGCCACCAGTGATCGATCACGGGCTTTCGCAACTTGTCCTC
>JADFIH010000254.1 GCA_022566715.1 Pseudomonadota bacterium
TCCAGAATATCCCTGCCTGCCCTGGGGCCCCGCACCAGATTGGCCAGGGGAAGGTCGGCCAAGAGCTCCACCGCCAGAATGACGCTTCCCAAGACAAAACCGGCCACGAGCATTGTGCCGATGACCGCGCGTTCCCTGGCGGTGGCCCGGCGCGCGCCGCTCATCAGCATGAGGATGATCAAGAAAAGCACGGCAAGGGACCCGGACAGCTGGATCGCGCCCATGGGCGCCAAGGCCAGGCCTTCCAAGCCAAAGGGCATCAGGACATAAGCGGCCATGGCCCAGGGCATGATCCATAGGGCGGTCAACGGGACCGCGAACATGTTGGCGGCAAGGCCATAAATAACGAACCGGTTGAAGTGGAAAACCGCGAAGGGCGTTGTCGCAAGGCCCGCCACTAAACTCGTGAGAAGAATTCCGGCGCCGTAGATCAGGAGCCGCCGGCGCAGGCTGCCCCGTCCCCTGCCCCGCGAAAAGCGCGCCCCGGCGCTTTCGTACACCGCGACCAGGGCCACGACGGCCGCGAAGGACATCTGGAAACTGGCGCTAAGAAGGGTCTCCGGCGCGAGGATCAGGATGGCGAGGGCGGCCAGCGCGACGATGCGCATGGATACGGCGGAGCGGTCGAGCATTATTGCCGTGAGGACAATGCCGGTCATGATGAAGGCGCGCTGCGTCGGCACCGTGGCGCCCGTGATCAATAGGTAGCCGAACGCCGCCGCCATCGCGCCGGCCGCGGCCCATTTCTTGATGGGATAGCGCAGCGCCACGGGTTCGACCGCGGCCAGGAGCCCGCGCACGAAGAAGAAAAACAGTCCGGCGACCAGCCCGATGTGGAGACCGGAGATGGCCAGCAAGTGGGCGAGACCGGAATCCCGCATGTCGGCGAGCACGTCCTCGGGGATGGCGCCCCGGTCTCCCGTCATCAAGGCGGCGGCGACCGCGCCCGAGGCGCCCGGAAGCGCGGTCCGCACCCGCGCGCTCATGCTCTGCCGCAGGGCCGAAAGCGAAGTCGAAAAGGCCCGGTCCTCGACGCCGACGATCCGTGCGCGGGAGGTGGTGAACCCCACCGCGCCCAGGCTCGCGAACCAGGCCAGGCGTGGAAAGTCGAAGGCGCCCGGCGCGGCCGGTGAGGGCGGCGGCATGAGCGTCGCGCGCACCCGGATTCGCATGCCGGGTTCGAGCGCAACGCCGCGGACACGGTTGGTCAGGCGTATCCGTTCGGGCGTGTTGCGTGGCTCGAGCCGGCTGATGGAGAGGTCCTCCATGAGCCAACGCTGGGCCTTGCCACGGCTTTGCACGAAAACGATGCGCCCGGTCACCATGGCCGAGCCGATGCGCTTTTCCAATACCGGCGCCGCGGTGAGATTGGTCCGCAGTTGGCTCGCGGCAAATCCCGTGGCCACGCCCGCCAATCCGATACTCAACAACAGGAGAGCCGCCCGGCGGCGCAAGCCAACCGCGGCCAGGACCGTGGCGGCCAGGAGAACCGCGCCCATCCAGTTGGGCGGTTCGGCGGGAAGCGCGAAATAAATGCCCGCGCCGACACCGACGGCCACCAGCACGATGTCGCAATCCACTCGCCGCGACTTGGATTCGTCGGTCGCATCGGCAATCGTGACTGTTGCCTCCCCAGGGGTCTTGACGTCGATCGCCTTGACCGTGTGGCCCGTGAGGATGTCCATGCCCTGCTTTGTGAAGACCCGCTTGGCGAGCTTGCAGATGTCGTCGTCCTCGACGGGCAGCACGCGGTCGAGGATTTCCACGACGGTGACCTTGGTGCCGAAGGCATTGTAGAAGTAGGCGAATTCCATCCCGATCGCACCGGAACCCACGATGACCATCGACTTCGGCCGCTTGGGCAGGATCATGGCGTCGTAGGACGACACGATCGTCTTGCCGTCGAACGGCGCGAACGGCAGCGCCTTCGG
This sequence comes from Pseudomonadota bacterium, assembly GCA_022566715.1. GTDB lineage: Bacteria > Pseudomonadota > Alphaproteobacteria > SHVP01 > SHVP01 > JADFIH01. The sequence goes on from JADFIH010000254.1 coordinate 1,932, forward strand.
CGCCGCGCCCGTCGCGATGATCACGTTTTCGGCCGTGAGCGTCTCGGCGACGTCCGGCGAGCCCGAACCGTGGTAGTAGTCGCCGCTCGGTTTCGACACCTCAACCCTGCACGGCCCGCCGGCCGTCCGGCCACTGACCATCCTGGCATGGCCCTTGATGTGGTCGACCTTGTTTTTCTTGAACAGGAAACCGACGCCCTTGTTGAAGATCT
>JADFIH010000255.1 GCA_022566715.1 Pseudomonadota bacterium
GCCTGGAGTAGGGAGCGGACGGGGACGATCCGCGCAGCCAACCCCGCGCCAAAAACGCCTATAAGATAAGGAAATCGGTTTTATTAAGGTTGTCTTTGAGAAGTATTAACCATAATCCGTGGCCTGCACGCGCTTTATTACTAAATTTTCACCTAATACTCTATATAGCCATTGATCTTGAGCGCAGAACAAGTTATCTTTCATCGAAAATTTACGTTAATGGGGAAAGATAGCTCGATCGACCATGTATCGACCATGTAGGGAGAGAATCGATGTCGGTTTGGATCAAACGCGGGCTTTCGTCGCTCGCCATTTTGGGACTGCTGTTTACCGGCGCCGCCCAGGCGCAGAACGGGCTGTCGATAGCGGCCGGAGCGGGGGCGGTCTTCGAGGCCTGCCCGGATCCAGCCACCGAGCCGGTTGACGTTTCGACGCCCTGCCTCGGGATCGTGAGTTTCGATTCGGCCGTGTCGAGGGACGAGCGGGCCGTCATCGTGCGCGGCGCCGGCGCGGCCGTGCGCTTCAATTTCTCCATCGTCGATGCCGCCGCGGTACTGGTCCCGAACCAGGCGGCCTATTGGGCGCTGGCGGACGATCCCGATGTCACCGCCTTCACCCCCGACCGTCCGGTCCAGGCCTTCGCGAAGCCGAAAAAATGCACGCCGTGGCCGGAGTGCAAGGACGCTGAGTCCGGCACCGGCGGTGGCGAGACGGTGCAGGCGCTTCCCTCGGGTGTCGAGAGGATCGGCGGCTACGCAACCGGGTACGGCGGGACCGGCATCGGGGTCGCAATCGTCGACACCGGCCTGGACTTCAGTCACGCGGACCTTGACGTGGCGGACCCTTGCTTCGACGCCTTCGGCGGCAACTGCGGTGACGCCAACGGCCATGGAACCCACGTCGGCGGCATCGTCGCCGCCCTTAACAACACGACCGACGTCGTCGGCGTCGCGCCAATGGCGACCCTCTACGCGGTCAGGGTTCTGGACGCCTCGGGCAGTGGCACCGACTCGACCGTGATGGCGGGGCTCCAGTGGGTCGCGGCTCGCGCGGACGTCATCGACGTCGTGAACATGAGCCTGGGGCGCCCGGGCAGCGTCGACGATAATCAGCCGCTGCACGACGCCGTAATAGCGGTCGTCGACGCCGGCGTCACGGTGGTGGTCGCCGCCGGCAACGATCCGTTCAGCGACATCTCGCAGATGGTGCCGGCCAGTTATCCCGAGGTCATGGCGGTCGCCAGCACCACGGCCCTGGACGGCAACAACAAGTGCCGGTCCTATAAAGGCTTCATCGCGGCCGACACGGCGTCGTACTTCACCACGGATGGCGCCGACGTCGCGATCTCGGCTCCGGGTGCACGGCAGGAGAACATCAGCCGGGGCTGCCGCGCCCAGTCGGTCGGAATCCTGTCCCTTAACGTTGGCGGCGGGACGACGCAGAAGAGCGGCACCAGCATGGCCGCGCCCCACGTGGCCGGCGTCGTCGCGCTCGTGAAGGAGGTTTGCGGCACACTCACGCCGGGTGACGTGCGCGGTATCATCGGGGGCAACGCGGAGCTGGTGGGAACCGCGCCGATCGATTCGCCGACAGGCGGCTACTCGTTCGACGGGACGCGCGAAGGTATCGTCTATGCGCCCTGGGCCGTAGCTGCCGCAAGTGCCGCGACCTGCAGCCCATAGAACGGTTCGCGCCGGACATCCCCGAGAGGGGCCCGAGAGGGGAATGAGGCCACCCCGGGGCGATCCCGGGGTGGCCTTTTCACATCCGGCGGCCGGCACTGGCCCCGATCCAGCGCGCTTCCCTTGAACCCCCGCAAGCTGTAACACTATGGCGCCGTAACACTATGGCCCGTAACACTATGGCCCGTAACACTATGGCAAGGTGTATCGGGTAGCTTGCGGCCCGAACGCCCTTGGGAGCGGCGCCATGAACGTACAGGCGGTCATCGACGACCTGGAGGGCCACGAGCGGGCGCTCGGCGCGCGCCTGATCGAGGCCGGCAAGCTCGATCGCAACGGGCTCGAGCGGGCGCTCAAGCTGCGCGCCGAGAGCGGCGAGCGCCTGAGCGCGCTCTTACCCAAGCTCGGCCTGGTGTCCGAGCGCGACCTGGCCGAGGCCGT
>JADFIH010000256.1 GCA_022566715.1 Pseudomonadota bacterium
GCTGAAACAATAGGCGTCCAACCGTGCGGCCGCCGCCTCCAACCCTGCCATGCGCGCAAGATTAACAAACGTCTCCGCGCTTCGGGGAGAGAAAAAGAGCGCCCCATCCAATGCCCCGGAGCGCAACGCGTCCGCGCACCCTGTGGATAACCGTGCGGCGGGCCGGGCTTCGTAAAGGACGGCTTCGCGAACCGTGAAACCGGAGGCCGAAAGATCATCCGCAAGGCTGCCCGCGGTGCGCGCCCCACGCACATGTAATAAGGTGCCCTTGGCCGGATCGGCCCCGTTGCGGACCAGTTTCGCCAGGGCCGCGCCATCGCCGCCGGCGCTCGTCACGTCGCCAAAGCCAAGGTCCCTCGCCATATCGGCGGTTGCATCCCCCACAGCAAAGAGAGCCAAGGCTCTATTGGGCGTCGCATCGGCCAGCGCCCGCGCGGCGCCGCGGCTCGTCAGCAGCACGCCCTGAACGCCTTTGAAATCGAGCGGCGGATGGGCAAGCGGCACGAGGTCGAGCATGGGCTCGAGCAATGTCTCGATGCCCGCCTCCCGCAGGCGCTCGGCTAGCGCCTCCCCCTCGGACCGCGGCCGTGTCACCAGAAGCCGCATCGCTGCTCACTTAGTCCGAGGCCGCGGAATTGGCCAGGTCCGCGAAGAAATTGGGCCCGGCCCGGCCGAGTAACTCCTCGCCCGCGTCACGGCCCAGGCGCTCGGCATCCGAGGCCGGTCCGGCGCGCAAGGTTTCGTGCACCGTGCGGCCGTCCGGGGTCAGCACCATGGCGCGGAGCGAAAGTCCGCCGGCGTCGTCGAGTTGAGCGAGACCCGCGATCGGGGTTCGGCACGACCCGTCCAGCACCAAGAGCATGGCGCGTTCCGCGGCGATGCAGGTCTGGGTCGCCGGATGGTTGAGGGCCGCGAGCAATTCCAATATCCGGTCATCGCCGGCGCGGCATTCGATGCCGATGGCGCCCTGGGCGACGGCGGGCAGCATGTCCTCCAGGGGGATCACCGCGGTCACGGCGCCGGTCAAGCCGAGGCGCTTCAGCCCGGCCAGCGCCAGCAGGGTCGCGTCGGCCTCCCCGGCCTCGATCTTGCGCAGGCGCGTTTCCACGTTGCCACGGATATTGACCACCTTCAGGTCGGGCCGGCGGCGCAGGATCTGCGCCTGCCGCCGCAGGCTGGCCGTGCCGACGACGGCGCCGTCCGGCAGGTCCCACAGGTTCGGCGCTTTGGGACTGATGAAAACGTCGCGCGGATCCTCGCGCTCCAGGAGGCACGGGACGTCGAGCCCGCCGGGCAATACTGTCGGCATGTCCTTCATGGAATGAACGGCGAGATCGACACGGCCCTCCAGCAGCGCCTCTTCGATCTCCTTGGTGAACAGTCCCTTGCCGCCGACCTCAGAGAGGGGGCGGTCCAATATCCGGTCGCCGGTGGTCTTGATGATGCAGATTTCCGTGGTCTCGGGGGCCAACGCCGGGTGCGCCGCCAACAAGCGGCCGCGCACGAGGTTCGCTTGGGCGAGCGCGAGTGGACTCCCGCGTGTCCCGATGCGCAGGGGCTGGCTGGACGATTGCGTGGACGTCATCTGAAGCGCCTGTAGGGTCTAGCCCGCAACCCCGATTGTGTTTCGCGGCGGAATTGGATTTATAGCGGAAAAGGGGCGGCGCTGTCGCGGCGCCGCGCTAGAGCAGCATCCGTTCAGTTGGAGTCGCCTCCGGCGATCACTGAACGGATGAAGCTGCTCTAGCATCTTGAGAAGTAGAGCAATTTTATCCGAGTGATTGAACCGGGCCGGTTCAATCATTTCGGATATTGCTCTAGGAAGGTACGGGTCATGCTGGTTCTGGGCATCGAAACGAGTTGTGACGAGACCGCCGTGGCACTCGTCGACGAGGGGCGGCACATCCGCGCCAATCTCGTTCTGTCGCAGATCGACGAACACCGTCCCTATGGCGGGGTGGTGCCCGAGATCGCCGCGCGTGCGCATGTCGAGCACCTCGACGGGCTCGTCGCGCGCGCCATGGCGGAAGCGGGCGCGGCTTTTAGCGACCTCGACGGCGTTGCGGCCACGGCGGGGCCGGGACTGATCGGCGGCGTCATGGTGGGGGTGGTGACGGGGAAG
>JADFIH010000257.1 GCA_022566715.1 Pseudomonadota bacterium
CGGCGGCCGGGCGCTCGTTTGGTTCGGCCTGCTCATGGCCGGCTTCGGCCTGACCACCGCGTTCTGGCGCGGCGGATCGCCAAGCAGGCAACTTCCTGTCCTGGCGCTTCAGTCGGTGGCCGTGATCGTCGTGGCGCATCTGTTGGTGGCGACCCGGGCGGCGCCCCTCTACGATGTACGGCCGGCGGCGGGCCAGATCGCGTCCTTGAAGCAGGAGGGGCGGCCGGTCGCCAACGTCGGTAAATACCATGGGCAATATCAATTCCTCGGCCGGCTCGAGGAGCCCCTCGATGTGATCCGCGGTGACGAGATCGTCGAATGGTTCGGGCGGAACCCCGACGGGGTGGTCGTCGCCTATCACCGGTCGCTGCCGGACCTGAGCCCCGGCCCGTTCTTCACTCAGAAATTCCGGGGCCGGACCTTGGCCCTGTGGAACCGGGACGCGGCGCTCGCCGATCCCGGCCTGTTCATGCGCTAGGGAGTTTCCGGCTATTGCCGGGTGAACTTATCCGGCGTTGGCGAGAAGCCTTTCGCCTTGCGGAGCGCCTCCTCGACCTCGCGTGGGTTTAGGAATTGGATTGCGTCGCCACGGTAGATCGCCGCCTGCTTGGCCACGGAATCGATGCCGCTCTCGCCAGCCAACGTGAGCCACATGAGCGCCTCGCGAACGTTGCGCCGGACGCCGCGGCCATAGAGAAGTTGCGAACCGAGCACCAATTGAGCGCCGGCTTCGCCCTTGCGCGCGGCCTTGTACATCCACACGGCGGCGAGGCCTTCGTCCCGGCGGTAGCCTTGACCGCGCAGATACATGACACCGAGCATGAGTTCGGCGCCGGAGTGGCCACGCTCGACCAGGGGCTCCAATTCAAGGATTGCGGATTCGAAATTGCCCTCGTTGTAGGCCCGCAGTCCGGCGGCATATTCCGCTACAGCCGGTTTGACCAGCGCGAGCGCAGTAATCAGAATTGCAACAGCCGGAAGGAGTCGAATCAAGCGGGCCTCCGATCCGGTTCATATACATCCTTGGGCGCGATCGCGAAAGGGCGTCATGCCTCTTTGGGCCGGAGCTATTCGGCGGCGCGCCGTAGGGCCAGCGCTTCGTTTTCGATCCTGATTCTGTGCCGCAGGAGCGCAAGATTAAGGAGCGAATAGATTATGGCGATTTCCCAGGCGCTGAAGATGAGCGGCAGCACCGCGATCTCGGCGGTTACGATGGCGTAATTGGGGTGGCGCAAATACCGGTACGGTCCGCGGCTGACCAATGGCGCGCCGGGCACCGTGATGACCCGCGTTGTCCAGTGCTGTCCCAGGCTGAGAAGCACCCAAACGCGCGCCACTTGCAGTGCGGCGAAAACAAATAGCAGGGGGAGGTTTATTCCGGCCCCGGCGGGTACGAACGCGGCCAGTGCGATGAGCCAGCTTCCGTGGAGCAGAACGAATAGGGGATAATGGCCGGCGCCCGTCTCGACGCCGCCGCGCGCCAAGAGCCGTACCGTGTTGCGGCGCGCGTAGGCGAGCTCGCCGAGGCGCTGCACGACGACAAAACCAAGGATCAGGTAGAGCGGCATCGGAGGCGCCTCAGTGCGGGCGTTCCTCGAGGGTGAGAAACCCCGCCGTGAATCCGGGGCCCAGCGCCGACAGCAAACGGCGCTCCGCCGGTCCCGCCGCCATCGCCTCTTTGAGCACGAACAGGATCGTCGCAGCGGACATATTGCCGTAGCGGCGCAGAACGTCCCACGCGGAGCGCATATCCCCGGCTGGACGCTCGAAGACCTCCTCCAACGCCGACAGCACCTTGGCGCCCCCGGGGTGGCACACGAAATCGTCTATATCGCCGGTGCAAAGCCCCTGACGCGCGAGGTACTCGCGGGCCGCCTTGCCCATCTTGGTCCGCACGAGGTTTGGGATATCGCGGGAGAAGACCACGGCCAGTCCATCGTCGCGCACGTCCCAGCCCATGATCCCGAGCGAATCGCGCCAGGTGTGCTCACCCGAGGCGACCACCGCGGGCCCGTCCCCGTCGCCCGCCACGACCACCGCGCCGGCGCCGTCGCCGACCAAGGCCGTCGCCGCAATGTTGCTTTTCGCGAAGTCGTTGGCCCGAACGGTGAGG
>JADFIH010000258.1 GCA_022566715.1 Pseudomonadota bacterium
TCGGGCTTGCCACGGTCAAAGAACCACAGCTCGCACGGCACCGTGCGCGTGTAGAAGAAGTTGGAGCGGATGGCGATCATCACGTCGACATCGCCGGTCTCGACGATCTTGCGCCGCACCTCGGCCTCGCCGTGGCCGGCGCTGGAAGCCTGGGACGACATGACGAAGCCAGCCCTGCCTTTGTCGTTCAGGTAGCTCCAGAAATAGGAGATCCACAGGTAGTTGCCGTTCGAGACCTTCTTCGCCTTGTTGACGCCGGGCAGGCCGAACGGCAGGCGCGGATCGCCCTTGACCTTCTCGGCGTCCACCTCGTCCACGTTGAACGGCGGATTGGCCATGACGAAGTCGCACTTGCCGTATAGGCCGTGCGGATCGTGGTAGTAGGTGATGGCCTCGTTGCCGGCCCGGATATTCCCTTCGAGCCCATGAACGGCGAGGTTCGTCTGCGCCAGCCGTGCCGTGGTCTCGTTCTTCTCGTGACCGTGGAACGTCACCCGCTTCATGGTCTCCAGCCCCTCGTGCTCGATGAAGTGGCTGGTCTGCACGAACATGCCGCCCGAGCCGCAGGCCGGGTCGAGCAGGATGCCGTGATCGGGCTCGATCACGTTGACGATCAGCTGCACCAGCGACGGCGGCGTGAAGAACTCGCCGTTGTCGTGCGCCTTCTGGATCGAGAACTGGACGAGGAAATACTCGTAGATGCGCCCGAAAACGTCGCCCGAGGCGTTTCGCAGCGCCTCGCTGTCGAAGGTCCGGAGCATGCGCTCGACGAGGTCCTTGTCGAAGCGCTCGTAATCCTTGGGCAGCTGGCCGGCAAGCGGCGGGAAGGCCTCCTCGATGGCGTTCATGGCGGCGACGATGGCGGCGCCGAGATCGGCCTCCTTGGGAAGATTCAGCAGTTCGTCGTAGCGGGCCTCCTTCGGCAGCATCAGCGCGCGCCGCTTCAGGAAATCCGCCTCGACCAGCGGCCGCTTCGGCATCTTGCCGGCCGCCTGATCGGCCTCGATGGCGGCCTTGGCGGCGTAGAAGCGGTTGGCCGCGTGGCGCAGGAAGATCAGCCCCATCACCGGCATGAAGTATTCGTTCGACGCCAGGCCCGAGTTGGCGCGCAGATCGTCCGCGATCCGCCACAGGTCGGCCTCGAATTGCTCCACGCCGTCGAAATGGCCGGCGCTCATCATTAACGCCGCTCCGTGGTCTGATCTAATCGCTCTGTTTTCATCCGCGCCTCAACCTCCTTGAGTCGCTCGTATTCCTCGACCGACATCACAACGACGACCGGGCGGCCATGCTTGGCAATCGTCACCGGCTCGGCGCGCGCGAGGTCAATCAACCGACCGAAACCGTATTTGGCGTCCGTCGCGGTCAGGGTCTGCATGCGACTCCCCAATCTGCGCCCCCTCTACTTTTGGTTAATTTGGCCGATAGGGCAACGGTAGCCGGATTCCGGGTGGATTCCAAAATTTTTTGCCCTGACGCTGGCGATCCGCCGCGCCACGCCCGCCCGCATACGGTAACCCCCAGCAGCAGACGTCCCGTGACCTCGGCTGGACTTTCGCTGATGAGCCGTGTTCTAGAGCCCTCGACAACGCAGTTTATGGGCACACGCCCTAATCAATCCTGACCTGAAAGAGCGTCGAGAGATTTGCGCGATACGCGGAGGAGGGCGGAGAGGGCGCGGCGCTCCTCTATTGCCTCGTTCGTGTAAAGCCCGTGCTTGTAATTTCCATTCCGTTTGCCCTTCGGCCCGCCGCCACCGGCCCCATGAAACCGGCACACGGTCCAGCCTTTGACTGCCGGAGCGCGGCACCGCTTGCGCGTGCGCTTCGAGCGGGCGGAGCAACGCGGGCTTTGGTGCATGGGAAGCGGCTTTTTCATGGGGTCGCCTTCGAGTTTTTGCCGGCCCTCCCCCCTCCGGGGCCGTGAGCGACGTTGCCGACAATCGCTTGCCCGCCCTGGTGGACGTGGACGTGCTCCACCGTCACCTTCTGCTCTCCGCCGGTCCGGTATCGTTTGAGCGCTTCGACCTGCGCCGCGAAGGTCCGGGCCAGCTTGTTGAAGGCGCGTTCGGCGCTGTCCTGT
>JADFIH010000116.1 GCA_022566715.1 Pseudomonadota bacterium
GAGGTGCCGGTGGGCGCCGTGCTGGTCGAGGGCGCAGGAGGGCGGGTGATCGCGGTGGCGGGCAACCGCACGCGCCAAGCGCCCGACCCCACGGCCCATGCCGAAATGCTGGTGATCCGCGAGGCCGCCGACGCGCTCGGGACGGAACGGCTGACGGGCTGCGATCTTTATGTCACGCTGGAGCCCTGCCCCATGTGCGCGCAGGCCATTTCCCTCGCCCGCATCCGCCGCCTCTATTACGGCGCGGCCGATCCCAAGGGCGGCGGCGTCGAGCACGGCCCGCGCATCTTCACCCAGCCCACCTGTCATCATGCGCCCGAGGTCTATGGCGGTATCGACGAGGCGCGGGCGGGCGCCCTGCTGCGGGATTTCTTCGCCGGGAAGCGCTAACCTAGAGCAATATCCGAAGTGCCAACGTAATTGAGCCGGGCCAGTTCAATTACTTCGGCACTCGGATAAAATTGCTCTAATTCTCAAGATGCTAGAGCAGCTTTATCCGTTCAGTGATCGCAGCTTGAGATTTTAATTGGGGCGGTTCCACTTGAACGGATGCTGCTCTAGTGGCGCACAGGACGAGGGTATAACCGATGGTGATCGAGCACACGCCGCGCGTTGCGGAACTTCATGGACGGCTTCAGGCTTTCATGGACGAGCACGTCTATCCGGCCGAACAACCCTATGCCGAAGAACTCGAGGCCGGCGGGCGCTGGTGCGTACCGCCGCTGATCGAGACGCTGAAGGCCAAGGCCAAGGCGGCGGGGCTGTGGAACCTGTTCCTGCCCGACGAGGAGCTGGCGGTCGGGCTTACCGTCCTCGAATACGCGCCCCTGTGCGAGATCATGGGCCGGTCCGCCATCGCGCCCGAGGTGTTCAACTGCAACGCGCCCGACACCGGCAACATGGAAGTGCTGTGGAAGTACGGCGACGAGGCCCAAAAGGAAGCGTGGCTCACCCCGTTGCTGGCGGGCGAGATCCGCTCCGCCTTTTGCATGACCGAGCCGGGCGTCGCCTCGTCGGACGCCACCAACGTGCGCTCCTCGATCAAGCGCGACGGCGGCGACTACGTGATCAACGGCCGCAAATGGTGGATCAGCAACGCGGCCCATCCCAACTGCAAGATCTACATCTTCATGGGCAAGACCGATCCCGAGGCGGCGCGCCACAAGCAGCAATCGCAAATTCTCATTCCCGCCGAAACGCCGGGCGTCACGGTGATCCGCCACATCCCGGTGTTCGGCTATGACGATGCGCCGGGCGGCCATTGCGAGATCGCCTTCGAGGACGTGCGCGTGCCGGCCGGGAACATCCTCCTGGGCGAAGGCCGCGGCTTCGAGATCGCGCAAGGCCGCCTCGGCCCGGGCCGCATCCACCATTGCATGCGCCTAATCGGATTGGCGGAACGCTCGCTGGAGGACATGTGCCGGCGCGCCCGCGCGCGCGTCGCCTTCGGCAAGGCGCTGGCCGACCAAGGGGCCCTGCGGGCGGAGATCGCCCAGTCGCGCATGGAGATCGAACAGGCGCGGCTTCTGGTGCTCAAGACCGCCTACATGATGGACAAGGTGGGCTCGAAGGAGGCGCGGGCCGAGATCGCCATGATCAAAGTGGTGGTGCCCAACATGGCCCAGCGCGTGATCGACCGCGCCATGCAGGCCCACGGCGCGGGCGGCTTCTCCGACGACTTCGGCCTGGCCAAGGGCTGGACCTACGCGCGCACCATGCGCATGGCGGACGGCCCCGACGCGGTGCACATCGAATCCATCGCCAAGCAGGAACTGCGCAAGTACAACTAGCGGTGGTGATCCATGAAGGTTCGCAGGACCGAGTTGATCTCGGTCTGGTAGCGCCCGCGCTTGCGGAACCATTCCAGCAGGTCGGCGTCGAGGCGGATCGAAATCTGTTCCTTGGGGCCATGCCGGATCACCACGGCGTCGGCCCAGAACGCCTCGTCCGTGGCCGGGATGTCGGAATAGTCGATCTCCGAGTCCGGCATTGCGGCGAGGGCTTTGAGGCGCTCGATGTCGGCGGCGCTAAGATTCGGTTCCTTCGTACGTTTCACGCTCATGGCGGTTGGCCCTTCGTGCCGAGATGATGCGAACGCTATCGCGACGCGTCGTGTAAACAATCGAAAGGATGGCCTCGGAGGCCCGGGCCAACGCGATCCAGCGGTCCTCGCCGTAGTCGCGCCGGGTGTCGGGTTTCCGGACCACCGTCCCGGTCAACAATGCCACGGCGGCGTCGCTAAACTTCACGCCGTGCTTTGCGAAGTTCGACGCGGCCTTGGCTTCGTCCCATTCGAATTCCATCGCGGGGTCGTCTCCCGGGATTATATATTCGTTTGTATATACAATGCAAGGGGTGGCGGTTGTCTACCCACCCCCCATCCGCTCCACCTGGGCCCAGGCGGCCTGGGCCACGGGGCGGGCCAGTGCGCCTGTCTTGGCGGCTTCGGGGCTGGCGGCGGTGCCGTCGCGCACCCTGCCCATGATGCCCTGCAGGATGGCCGCCATGCGGAACATGTTGTAGGCCATGTAGAAATCCCAGTTCTCCAAATTCGCGCGGCCCGTGCGCCGGCAATAGGCGGCGACGTAGTCCTCCTCGCTGGGGATGCCGAGGGCCGCGAGATCAAAGCCTTTAAGGCCGCGGTAATCGCCGGGCGTCATGCGCCATAGCATGCAGTGATAGGAGAAGTCCGCGAGCGGGTGGCCGAGCGTTGAAATCTCCCAGTCGAGGACGGCCACGACGCGCGGTTCCGTCGCATGGAAGATCATGTTGTCGAGGCGGTAGTCGCCGTGCACCAGCGCGGTTTCGTCTCCGGCGGGCAGGTTCGCGGGCAGCCAGTCGATGAGACGCTCCATGGCCTCATTGGGTTCGGTTTCCGAGGCCCGGTATTGCGCCGACCAGCGCTTGATCTGGCGCGCCACGTAGCCGCCCTCGCGGCCGAAGTCGGCGAGACCGATGGCCTTGTAATCGACGCGGTGCAGGCGGGCGATCACGTCGTTCATGGCGTCGTAGATGGCCCCGCGCTGCGCCGGTTGAAGTCCAGGTAAGGTGACATCCCAAAAGATGCGGCCGGGCACGTAGTCCATGACGTAGAAGGGCGTGCCGGCCACGCTCTCGTCCTCGCACAAAAGGTAGGTCTTGGGCGCCGGCACGCCGGTTTTGGCCAGGGCGCTGATCACGCGGTACTCGCGGTCGACCGCGTGGGCCGAGGGCAGGAGCTTGCCGGGCGGCTTGCGCCGCAGGACGAAGGCGCGCCCGCCGCAAGTCACCTTATAGGTCGGGTTCGACTGACCGCCGCGGAATTCCTCGACCTCGAGGGGGCCTGACAGGCCGTCGATATGCGCGCGCAAATACTCGGCGACGCGGCGCGTATCCATCCGGTGCGCCTCGCGCACGGGCATGGTCTCGGTCCGGGCCACGGATGCGTCGGTCATGGCCGGGAAGAATACCGGGCCGGTCCAGTCCGACAAAGCGATTTGGTGGTGCGAATTGGTGGTGCGAATTGGCGGCCGGATGGGACGCACCGGAACCGAATATGGTTAACGGCCAAAAGACAGGCGATCCAGCACACCGTGAGCACCGCGGAAGGCCCCGCATTCTCCGCGAACCGTGCCACGAGTCGCGCGCCAGTACACTCCGTTAACCTCGGCGATATAGAAAAAGACCGCACCACGGCTTATTCAGGGGACGTTTGACGATGGGGGGCAAAGCGAACCCAGCCGACAACTTGCAAGTGATTCTGGCGAAGCATGCTGCATGGCTTGCTGGCCGGCCCGCAGGCGAGCGCGCCGACATGAGTGGGATGGCTCTCGCGGGCGCCGATCTTTCCCGCAGTACCTTGCGGCGCGCGCTTCTCTCGGCGGTGTGCCTGGAATCGGCGGACCTGTCTGGCGCCGATCTCTCCGAGACGGATTTATTTGGCGCCGATCTCCGAAACGCGAATCTCAGCAGGGCAAATCTGAGCAGGGCCGACCTTCGCGGCGCCAACCTGAAGGGAGCCACGCTCCGGGCGGCGAGGCTGGCGGAGGCCGACCTTCGCGGCGGCATTGTGCTGACGGCGGATGGTTCCTTCAGTGGGCTGGACCAGGCGGACGTCACCGACTGCGTGTTCGATTTTGCCATGGCCGCCCGTACCCGTTTCAGCGGCAGCAACCTTTCGGGCTCGAGCTTCGTGGGGGCTGACCTCGAAGGGGCGCTCCTGCAGGGGGCGAACTTGACGGGGACGGATTTCTCGAAGGCCAACCTGCAGAAGGCTGATCTTTCAGATGTTCATCTCGAGAACGCGAGCCTGAACGAGGCCAATCTCCAAGGCGCGAACTTTCGAAACGCCCTACCGCTTAACACCGATCTGCGCGGCGCAAACCTGACGAATGTCGATTTCGAGGGAGTCGATTTCAGCAGGTTCAAAACGCGGGACGAGCCTTCCGAGCGGCCTCGCCCGTCCAAAGATGAACTCGAACGAATCTTGGCGAGTCACGAGCAATGGGTGCGGAGCGGCGGCGGCAAGGGCGCGCGCGCGAACCTTGTGAACATGGACCTGGAATCGTGCAACCTGTCCGACCGCGATCTCAGCGGCGCTCAAATGCGGAAGGCGATCCTCGTCAAAGCCGACATGCGGAAGACCAACCTTTCGCTTGCCGACCTCTCGGACGGCGACCTACGCGAGGCGAATCTTCAGGCCGCAATTCTGGACGGCGCCCTGCTTCGCGGCGCGAACCTTTCGGGCGCGTGTCTCGATGAGGCCAGCGCCCAGCCCGTGGAAATCTTGGACAGCGACGGTGCGCGCAAGGGGCGTACCCGGTTAACCGACCTCAGCGGGGTGGACCTTTCGCATGTCGATCTGTCCCGCGTGGACCTGTCACGATGCAATGTCGGGGAAACTAGAGGCTAGCAAGCCCGCGGATTTCCTCATCTGGCGCTTGGCTCACGCCCAAACAAAGCGAAGCCCCCGAACCCAACGCCGCGGTAAGGACCGCGTTGTAACAGCGATGGACCTGCCCATGTTTGTCCACCAGTTCCAGGCACCGCTCCGCCAATGAGAGCGTGAACTCGCGCAGCGGAGTCCCGAGGATGCTCAAGTCATGGAAGGATTGAAGGGACGCAGCTGCGCGGTCCACGAACCCGTTCGTGGGGATTTCCTCGCCGCCTGTGTCCCCGTGGAAGAAGTCTCCCATCAGGAACTGTTCCGGCGCCGCATGTTCGATGATGCGGGCGAGGCGAATCGTCACCTCCCCGACGATGAAATCACCGCCCCGGGACTCATGGCTGCCCAGCTCGAAATAATTGTAGTGGCTACCGATATCGAAAGAGGCGCGGATCCGGGGCACGTAGACGCGGTCGTCGGTGCCCCGGCGGAGCGCGGCAAGGTAAGTCAGAGCCAGCGCCCCAAGACAAAAGGTGTCGGTGTCGGCGTTCTCGCCTTTATTTCGATTCCAAAGATAGAACCCGTCTCCGGTGGTGGACCGGGCCGGATCGAGCGCGAAGCCTTGCTGCCGGCAAATCTCGCCGGCAACATTGAAACAAAACTCCAGGGAGGCCAGCTGACTCGCCTGTTGGCCCGGGGAACACTTTGAAAACCCGACGATATCGATAAGCCAAACAGCGCGCCGTTTGGTTCTGGGGATGGAATAACGCGAGACGAGTTTGCCGATGGTGTCGAACTCGGACTCCTCGATCGCCTGCGGCAATCGGATTTCCAGGGGCTGGGCGCTCAGGCTTCGGGCGACTTCGTCGAACGTGGCCGGTCCCATAAGGCGGGCGCCGTCAAATACCCGGGGGTGACCTTCGCCCTCCCTGAACAGACGGATCGTCGGCACGGCGATGACCTCGATTGCCCGCTCGCGCGGCCGCCAACCCACGATCGTCGTGCTCCCGAACCCCCAGATGCTGCGCAGCACCTGGTCTAGGTCGTGGCCGGAGAAGGGTTTGGGGTTTTTGGACATGGCCGGGCCGGATCACTGCTTAAGCGCGCCGCCACGATCCTGCCTGTTCGCCATTTACAGCCCATTAACCACGGAGATGGAGCGGACTGGCGAAGTGGGGCCAGGTCTCTGGCGCCATATCTGGGAATAAAAGGGGCCTCGCCCACAAAATGTTGTGGAGCTTGGCGCAAAAAGAAGGGGTGCGCATTGCGCGCACCCCAGTAGAGAGAGGGAGGGGAAAAAACGTGTACTAAGTCAGCCGCGGTGCCAGGGGAGGAGGGGCACTATGTTGCGGCCGGGTTTGAGAATGGTTTGTTAAGGTTAAAAAAGGGTTAACCGTTAACATTAATTTCAGTTCGGTAAGATTCTTCGCCGGGCGGCGCCGCTAGGGCTAAGCAGGGACGTTCCCGCTAAGGGCCGGTGGCCTCCATGGCTTCCCGAAGGGGACGAAGTTCTTTTTCATAGCGTCTCCAGCCACCCAGCGACGTCTTGAACAGGGGCTGGCGCACCTGCCAGTCGCTGGCCGTTTCAACTGGCCGGTCCGTTTCATGGAAGCGTAGACAGCGGTCATCCCAACCGATGCCGCAGAAGGCGACGAGCTCACGGGCAACCCCCTCAAAATCGGCGATCAGATCCTCGTATTGGATGTTGATGATCCGCAGCGGGCAAACGCTTTCCCAATGCGCCATAAGCCGGTCGTACAGGCCATAGTAATGAGCCAAGGCAGCTAGGTCGTGCGCATAGGGATGGTGGCCGCGAAAGTTCATACGGTAAATGGAAGCGCACGTATCCATCGCGTCACGTCGGCAATGAACGATACGCGCGCCCGGCAATAGTGTGGCTATGAATCCCAGGTTTCGGAAATTCGACGGCAGCTTGTCCGTTGTTCGTCTTGCGGTTTCGGGCGCGAGTTCGCACCGCGCCAAATAACGGCCTGCAAGTGCGCCTGCCGCGTCCGCGCTCAGGTCTTCGATTCCGTCGGGAAAGCGGCCTCCCCGCGCCCGCGATATACCGGCGGCCATATCGGGGATGTCGGTCTGCTCGCCGCGGCCGAACACCGCCGGGTGGCTCGCCAGAATCTGCTCCACGAGGGAGGTGCCTGAGCGCGGCATTCCGACGATGAATACCGGTCTTTCGTTCGCGTTGCCCCATCCGTCGCGCGACGCGAAATAGGCTGCGTCGAAACAACGGAGAATGCGCTCCACGTCTGCCTCTTCATCCTTTTTGTTGTAGGGCTGCATCCGCGCCATCAAGGCATTGCCAGTCTGAAAACACTCAAAGGCCCGCGGGTAGCCGCCCGTCCGTTCGATGATCTGCGCAAGCGAAAACCAACCGCGCGCCCGCTCCTCGGTGTCCAGTCCGTCATCATCGCGCAAGTGCCGTTCGAGGCTCTCTCTGTCTTCGACTGGAATGTCCAATCCCTGATCGGCGGCCAGAAGCTCAAATGCGTAAATGGAACCGCTGTCCCGCGCTAGAACCCGATTGATAACGGGGCGCGCGCTCTCAAAACGGCCCAAGCGCTGAAGAATGCTTGCCACGCGAATATCGGGCCGCGTCGAAGCCGGGAATTGCGCGCGCAATTTTTCATGAAATTCCAACGAGCGTTCCGACTGTTGGGTTCGGGACAGAAAACCGCCCAGGTTCAATTGCGATTCCAACGCGTCGGGGCGGCGAAACGCGGCAGCTCGAAACTCTTTTTCCGTCGCCTCGTAATCCCCGAGTTGCTCGTGGACGGCTGCCAATTGGGTCCGAGCCTCTGCCGCGTCTGGATCGGCGGCAAGCGCCTTGTGGTAGTGCTCGGCCGCGGCTTCCAGGCGCCCCAACTTTTCATTCGCCTCCGCAAGCCCCACTTGTGCCTGCGGATTGGTGTCGCGTCCTTCGACCTTGTTAAGCTCGGCGACGGCATCTTCGTAGTGACCGGCAGTCACAAGTGCCTTTCCAAGGTTGATGCGCGCGTCGCGGCTCCTCGGCGCAAGCGCCGTCGCGCGGCGCAGATGACGCAACCCCTTCGGGAAGTTGCCTCCCTGAACAAGTGCGAGACCCAAATTCATATTGGCGAATGGGTTGGATGGGTCTTTACGAATGGTTTTGGAGAAGGCCTGTGCCGCATCGGCGAAATCACCAGTCCGGAGCAAAGCAAGGCCTAAGTTGTATTGAGCCCCCGCGTGACTAGGCTTGAGGGAGACGGCTCGGCGCAGACTCTCAAGCCCGGCCTCGAACCGGTCGAGCATCATGAAGGCAACACCGAGTCCCAAATGATGTTCCACGTTTCTTGGGGCGTTGGCCACGGCACGCCTGAAAAAGCCAGACGCATCGCCCGGACTGCGCCGCTGCAAGGCGATTTGCCCCATCATGCTGAGGGCGTCGGCGTCGTTAGGGTCCACGTTGAGGGCCGCCTGAACGAGTCGTACCGCCTCGTCGAGGCGTCCTGCGCTGGCAAGACCGGCGGCGCGGACCAGGTCGGGTCGGGCTATTTTGTGCCCAGGCTGTACCGATTTCACGTTATTAACCATCGCCAATGCCTGCGCACCGCGAGTTCCGCAGGGGGATCGTTCCCGTTGTGCCCGGTGAGCGGATCAAATCGACCATATCGGCCGGCCTCATGGTGGTTCGGCGCGCCGGTATGCCGGAAGAGTGGGGACACCTAGGCCTCGGTGAGCTCGCCAACGGCGCGCCAGCCAATATCGCGGCGGCAGAAGCCGTCCGGCCAGTCGATCCGGTCGACGGCGGCATAGGCTCGGCGTTGCGCCACTGCGACCGTGCCGCCGAGCGCGGTGACGCCGAGCACCCGCCCGCCCGCCGCCACCAAGCCGTCATCGCCCTTGGCCGTGCCCGCGTGGAAGATGGTGACGCCCTCCACTGACGACGCGGCGTCCAATCCGCCAATGGGCGTTCCCTTTTCGTAGGCGCCGGGATAGCCCTTGGCGGCCATGACCACGCACAGGGCGGCCTCGTCGGACCAGCGCGCATCGACGTGATCGAGCACGCCGTCGCTGGCCGCGAGCAACAACGCCAAAAGGTCGGATTTCAGCCGCGGCATCAACACCTGACATTCCGGGTCGCCGAAGCGCACGTTGTATTCGAGGAGCTGCGGCCCTTGCGCCGTGATCATCAACCCGGCGTAGAGCACCCCTTTGAACGGCCGTCCCTCGGCGGCCATCGCCGCCACCGTGGGCCGGATGATGCGGGCCATGATGTCCTCGGCCAAGGCCTTGGTCACGATGGGCGCCGGCGAATAGGCGCCCATGCCGCCCGTGTTGGGACCGATGTCGCCCTCCCCGACGGCCTTATGATCCTGCGCCGAGGCGAGCGGCAGCACGTGCTCGCCGTCCACCAGCGCGAAGAAGCTCGCTTCCTCGCCGGCGAGAAACTCCTCGACGACGAGCTCCGC
The DNA here is from genome assembly GCA_022566715.1 of Pseudomonadota bacterium. Lineage (GTDB taxonomy): Bacteria > Pseudomonadota > Alphaproteobacteria > SHVP01 > SHVP01 > JADFIH01. The sequence continues at coordinate 9,313 of JADFIH010000116.1, forward strand.
GCCGGCCTCGCCGAACTGGCCGCCCAGAATGGCGTCGACGGCGCTCTCCGCCTCCTGGACGGTCTGGGCGATCACCACGCCCTTGCCGGCGGCCAGGCCGTCCGCCTTGACGACGACGGGCGCGCCGAGCTCGGCGGCAAAAGCCTTGGCGGCAACGGCCTCCCGGAAGCGGCCATAGCGCCC
>JADFIH010000117.1 GCA_022566715.1 Pseudomonadota bacterium
CAGGCCTTGATCATTATCAAGGGAGGATGTTGTCGACAGCCTCTCGGTTGGCCCGGCCCTCCGTCCTTCTTCTTCTTCTGTCTCTTCTTCTCCCCTTCAATTTCTTGGATGGGGTTCAAATAATTGAATTGCATCCGAAATGCTGAATAAACACCTTAAAAACAGCAGTTTAACTGGGTTCTTTCCAGTCCGGATGAGGCCTTTGAATCCAAAAAAATGGATTTTCTCGCTCCTTGGCCTTCCCTTCCATATTCGTTAACTCATTAATCATCAATCAGTTGAATGGAATGTTCCGTTTTTGGAACGGGGTTTGCTTATCCCAAAGCGAATTGCAAAAGGGCGCAATGCAACTTTTTACCGCACCTAGGTTCATCGTGTCGGCGAGAATACCGCTGGGAAATCTTTTTTAGTAGGCAATGCAGAAAATTTACTGTAAGATGCGCAGGAAATTAACGAAATGGAGCCAGGCACTTTTCCATTTGAGGGAACCCGCTCCGAATTGGGAGGAATCAATGATTAAGATTTATCGAACACTAGCCGTATGTACCATTCTGCTGGTATTCGCCTTTACAGGCCTCAATGCCCAGCAGACCACCGGAACCATCAGCGGCGTCGTCAGCGACGAAACGGGAGGAGTGCTTCCCGGTGTTGATGTAACAGCCCGAAACACGGGCACCGAAGCCACCCGCACCGTCATCAGTGACGATGAGGGGCGTTACCGGTTGTCGCAGCTGTCTCCAGGAGACTACGAGCTACGGGCCGAACTGGCCGGATTTCAGACGGCCATACTTCAAGACATCTCCTTGAGTGTGGCTCAGGGCGCCGTGATCGCCGTGGGCGCCGCCCGCCATATCGGTGTCCGTGGCGATAAGGCCGAAGGCGTCCGTTTCGCCATAGACCACCGAGCAAGCGAGCGGAATGCTCGACTGAAACCGCAGGACGGCGTCTCCGGCGGTAATGTCGGCGATACGGGGCGGGCCGTCGACGCTGACGCCCTCGATGGAAAGGACGACGGCGTCCGTTTTGTGGCTGCCCGCCAGGGCGCCCGCGCTCCACAAAACGAAAAGAACGGCGCCGAAGGCGGCAAGGGTGCCGGCAATTCGCCGGCGTCCGTATCGGTCCAAGCGGTTCATGGGCTGCAAGGCACCTTGTTGCATGGGGTTCGCCGAACAACGTAGCCCAATTACGGCCCGGCAATTCTCACTTTTCGATCATCTCCACGGGGCCGGCCGCGCGCCGCCCGCAGCCTCGAAAACGGGACCGTTAACCCAAAATTAATCATTAACAAAGGGATAATGCTCCCGAGGCTCTGGGCAAGCCTGCGCCGCGTCGCCGATCGGCGCGCCGCCGGGCGGAATGGAATTCGATCGTTGAAGAGAGTTCCGCATCCAAAGGAAGTTCTACCGTGAGGTACAAGAGTCACAAAGCCAAGCCGCCGCGCCGCGGGCGGTTCAACGTTCGGACCCGGGTTGGCGCCATCTGCCTTCTCAGCACGACGTTTCTCATTCCGATTTCGCCGGCCGCCGGCGGAATGGCGGAGGGCCTCGCCGCGTATCGGGCGGGCGACTACACGGCGGCGCACGCCGAATGGTTGCCGCTGGCGCGCGAAGGCGCCGCCGCCGCCCAGCGCAACGTGGGTCAGCTTTACCGGCTCGGCCAGGGCGTGCCCCGCGACGCCGCGGTCGCGGCCAATTGGTACCGGCTCGCCGCCGAGCAAGGACTTGCGCGCGCCCAAAGCAATCTCGCCGCCATGTACCTTCAGGGTGACGGCGTCGAAAAGAACGCAGGCGTTGCCGCCGAGTGGTTCCGCCGCGCCGCCGCACAAGGGCACGCCTTGTCGCAGTTCAACCTGGGGCTGATGTATGAGACTGGATTTGGCCTCGGCGTAAGCCTCGTGAAGGCGCGAAGTTGGTACGAGCTTGCCGCCGGCGCCGGCAACGCCAGGGCGCGGGACAGGCTCGCGGACCTGCGCAATGCTCCGGCCAAGGATGACGTTGCGCTGCTGCCGCCCGCCCGCGCGGCCGCCGGCCCCGATTCCAGCCTGCCCGATCGCGGCGCCCGGGGACTGATCATGCCGCCCGCCGACCCGGACATCGCGCGCGAAGCCGAGCTTACGAAGGTGCGCATCGCCATCGCGCAGGTGCTGCGCGAACGCGCGGCGATGACAACGCGGACGGGCAAGACCCAGCTTCCACCACCGCCGTTCGCGCGCGCGGATGCCCGCGCCGGACAGCGTCCGGCCGAAATCGTCGCCACCGAAATCGTCCAGGCCGACGCCACCGTCAGGAAACCCCTTCCGGACTTCCTGCGGCACGAGGCGGAGAGCGACACAGGCGTTGCCCAATTCAAGCCCCTGCCCGGTTTTCTCGTAGCCGAAGCACGCCGGGATAAACCGGTCCCGGATTTTCTCCGCCAGGAAGCGAAGAACGGCACGGGGGCGTTGAAGTTCAAACCGCTCCCGCAATTCCTCGCGGAGGAAGCGCGGCACCAGGCCCGCGAGATCGTCGTCGCCGCGGCGCCGCCGGAAACGCCGCCTGTAACGACGGCTGGGGTGGAGCAGGAGACCTTGCCGCCGATTTCCGTTGCCTCGGAGCGTCAGCCAGAATCACCGCCCGCCTTCCTGCGGGGCGAGGCGGAGAGCGGTCCAGGCGGTCCCCAATTCAAGCCGCTACCCCGGTTTCTCGTCGCGGAAGTACAGTTGAATAAACCCGTGCCCGATTTCCTCCGCCAGGAAGCAAAGAACGGCACGGGGGCGCTGAAGTTTAAACCGCTCCCGCAATTCCTCGCGGAGGAGGCGCGGCATGGGGGCCAAGAGATCACCGTCGCCGCGGCGCCGCCGCCAACGGCGCCTGTAACGGCAACGATTACGATGGCTGAGGTGGAGCAGAAAGCCCTACCGCCACTTCCCCGGCGGCGGCCGTTGAAGCCGATCCCGGAGTTCCTCAAGCGCGAGGCGAAAGAGCCGGTTCGGCTTGTGGCTGCGGTCGCCCGCCCTCCCGCCCGCAAGCCTGCGCCGCCCGCGCCGCGGATCGCCGGGGCGGAGCCGCTACCCGTCCCCCTGCCGCCCTTCTTGAGGGGTGAGGCCAAGGAGGACCGTGCTCGGCAGTTCGCACTCAACGTCAAGCCTGACTTCGGGCCCGGCGCCGATCTGCACCTTTACGTGCCACAGGCCGCGCCCGCGGAGGCAGAGAATGTCCCCGGTTCGGACGCCTCGCCGGTGCCGAACTTCCTGAGGCTTGAGGCGGCCCACGGCCGCGCCACGGAACTCGCCCCCGAGTCCCTGGCATTAGCGTCCGGGGTTTTGACATCCGAGGCGGCGCCGCCCGTGCCCTTGCCTACGCTGCGCGCGCATCCGCCGGTCTTCAAAAAGGAAGCGAAAGAGGAGCGCGCGGCGCGGTTTGCGCTCAAGGAAAAGCCCGAGCCGCTCGTTTTGCGGGCCCGAGTTTCCGAGAGCGGCGCGGCGCCCATCATCGACGCGAAACCGATACCGGGATTCTTAGTTCGGGAGGCGAAGCAGACGCGGCGATCGCTGGTTGCGGATCTCGCGCGATCCCTTCGCGCGGTGCTCCGTCCCGCAAGAAATGTTCGCGCCGCTGAAATTATTCCACCCACGGCCGTCAAACCCCTGCCGGAATTTCTCAAACGGGAAGCCACCGAAAACCGGCGGCGGGTCGTGGCCGCGCTTGCCGATGCCCGCACTGGCCGATACGCCCCGGCGGCTCTTATTACCGATGCGCGTTCAACGGCGCAGGCGTCCGCCCTCGGCGATGGCGCCTCCGAGAAAGTCATTCCCGAGTTTCTCCGCCGCGAAGTCCGCGGGCAGCGCGAGGCCGCCGCCGCGGCCAAACCGGTGTCCGATTTCCTGAAGCTCGAAGCGTTGCTCGACGGCGCCAATTTCGGCGCCTTCAAACCGGTGCCCGCATTCATCCGCCGTGAAGCCGCCGGGCAGGCGCTCGTCCTGGCTTCGGCCGGGGCGAAGCCGGTTCCGGACATCATCCGGCAGGAGGCTAAACTCGGCCTTGGCGCGCGCACCTTCACCATGCGGCGCGGCCCCAAAGGCGCCACCATTGTCCGCGCCTCGCTTGTAAATGCCGGACCGTCGTCCACGGGATCAAATGCACCGCCGGTTCCCGTACACATCAAATTCGAAGCGGCGCTCGAAGCCCGGTTCGTCAATGCCTCTCCGCCGCCTCCCGCCCGAGTCCGTGCCTCCCTTCCGGTGGGGCCCGAGGCGCGGACACGGTTTCCCGGCCGGGACGAGCGTCCGACCGAACCACGGAGCGCCGTCATCCTGAAGGCGGCGGCGCGTGAGTCCGACGGCGGGCCCCTTTGGCTGGGCGAGCCGGAGCGTCAACAGGCGCTGTCGGGCCGGGTTGTCGAGGCCGGCATAACCGCCTACGGCGTGAATGATTTCACCAGGGCCTACGACCTTTGGCTCGCGGTGGCGCGCCGCGGCAATGCCAACGCCCAATTCCTCGTCGGTGGCCTTTACGCCGACGGAACGCGGGTGCCCCCTAGCCTCGGACGAGCCTACCGGTGGTGGCGTCTCTCCGCCGGTCAGGGTCACACCAGGGCCCAGGAGCTCCTTCCCACCTTGCTTGGGCTGATGGACGAAGGGGAATCCGTCCTGGCCGAGGGGGCGGTGGACGCCACCTAATAGGCCCGCTTAACGGCGGCTTAACCCCCCGCCGCTTCAATGCCCCTCTCTGGGCCTTCCAGGGTCCTACCTGTGGGGGCTGGGGCACGGCCACGGCGTATTCATCAGACGACTCTCCATTCGAACGCCGCGCGGATGAAGGCCGCGCAGCCGCGGGCCGCACGTTGCAAGCCATCAACGATGGCATCGGGCGAATCTGGGATCTGGGTCGCAACAACGTGGTCGCCTGGCTTCCCGCCAAGGACGGCATCGAAGTTCTCGTGGCGCCCTGTTACGTCGTCCTAGACCGGGCCAGCCGGCATGATCGTGTCATGCAGGGCAAAAGGTTCATGGGCCGCGGCTCGTTCGCGGCCGTATCACGGCTTCTCGGCGTCACGCCGCGACGAATAGACCTGAACGGGAATGTCGGCACCGGGCCGGGCGAAATCCCCTGGCAAAGGGTCGAGGAAGTGATCCGGCGCTACGCTATTTCTCAAACGCTCAACCGCGCCGTCATCTTGTTCGACATCGTCGGATTTTCCCTCCGCTCGCACGTTGAGCAGGTGGCGCAACTCAACTCCCTCGAGGTTTCGATCAATGTCGCCCACCGCTGCATGCGCGAGCTGCGCATGCCCATCGACCTCGCGCGCTCGTCGACGGGTGATGGCTATTACGTGTGGAATCGTAACAAGGGCGTCGAGGCGGACCTCAATCTCAACTTCCTGCTCATGTTGATCCTGGCCGGCAACGCGATCGCCCGCGATCTCGGGTCTCCGAAGCTCGTGCCCGAATTGCGCAGCTGCTTCACGGTCGGCAGCCATTTCTCATTCTATCAGGTGGAAGGCCTCGTTCGCGGGGGCGGGGACTACATCGTCGGTGACGCCACGATCGAACTTGCCCGCCTCGCCGCGGAAACCCTGCCCGGGCAGATCCTATTCGGCGAGTTCGACCGGCCGACATCCGGCGGCGCGGCGAATATGGACGCGCCGGGCTTCATGATGAGCGTTCAGCAAAGACTCGATGACATGCAGGGGGCCGATCTCGATCACGGCCGGATCGACAACATCCGATGCTATCTCACCGGCTCGTCCTGGGGCGGCGACCGGTTCCGGATCAACAAATACGATATTGTCGACAAGCATGGCTTTCATCACACGGCCTATAACGCGAAGATGAATATCTACCGCGGCGACGGTCCGCCCCTCTTCCTTGGCGTGCGGACCGAGGACTTGGCCGGGTTCGGCGCCAACTGGCGCTATGAATCGATCTCCGCCGCCCCCGCTCCCTGGGACCCGCGGCGTTAGGACCGGGCGCGGCCCCTTGCGCGCACCGCCGATTTGGGGCACCACTTGGCTGGAGCGTTTCCAGTTCATCCGGAATCGCTCAAGGCTGCTGGAGTGGTTCCGATCGAATCGGAAACGCTCTAGAGAGAGATTTCGGGCGGGAGCCCCGCGCTAGGAGGCAGGTATGAGATCGTTGCACCATTACATTGGCGGGCGCACCGTCGAGGGACGGAGTGGCCGGGACGGTCCGGTCTTCGACCCGGCCACGGGCGAACAGAGCGCGACCGTCGCCTACGCCAGCGCCGACGAAACACGCGCCGCCATCACCGCCGCCGCCGAGGCTTTTCCCGAATGGGCCGCGACGCCACCCTTGCGCAGGGCGCGCATCATGTTCCGCTTCAAGGAGCTGGTCGAAGCCAACATCGGCGAGATCGCGTCCCTCGTCACGGCGGAACACGGCAAGACCCTGTCCGACGCCAAGGGGTCCATTACCCGCGGGGTCGAGGTGGTGGAGTTCGCCTGCGGCATCCCGCACCTTCTGAAGGGCGAGTACAGCGATAACGTCGGCACCGGCGTCGACTCCTGGTCCCTGCGCCAGCCCCTGGGCGTGTGCGCCGGCATCACCCCCTTCAACTTCCCAGCCATGGTGCCGATGTGGATGTTTCCGGTCGCCATCGCGTGTGGCAACACCTTCATCCTCAAGCCGTCGGAGAAGGACCCGTCCTGCGCCTTGCGTCTCGCCGAACTGATGGGGGACGCGGGCCTGCCGCCCGGCGTCTTCAATGTGCTCAACGGCGACCGCGAGGCCGTCGAGACCCTGCTCGAGGATGAGCGCGTTGCGGCGGTCAGCTTTGTGGGGTCCACCGCGGTAGCCGAGCAGGTCTATCGAAGGGCCACAACCGCCGGCAAACGGGTTCAGGCCCTGGGCGGGGCCAAGAACCACATGGTCGTGATGCCCGACGCCGATTTGGAACAGGCGGCCGACGCCCTGATGGGCGCCGCCTTCGGCTCGGCGGGGGAGCGCTGCATGGCGATCTCGGTCGCCGTCACCGTGGGGGATGCGGGCGACGCCCTGGTCGAAAAGCTGGCGCCGCGCGTCAGGGCGCTCAAGGTCGGGCCGGGCAGCGATCCCGATTCGGACATGGGGCCGCTCGTCACCCAGGCGCACTTCGAGCGCGTCAAGGGCTACATCGACGCGGGCGAGAAGGACGGCGCGGACCTGGTTGTCGATGGCCGCGGCGTCAGCCTGCAGGGCTATGAGGGCGGCTACTACATGGGCGGCAACTTGTTCGACAACGTGACGCCAGAAATGAGCATCTACACCGACGAGATTTTCGGTCCTGTGCTGTCGGTCGTGCGCCGGGACGATTTCGAGGGCGCGCTCAAGCTCGTCAACGAACATGAGTACGGCAACGGCGCCGCCATCTTCACGCGCGACGGCGACGCGGCGCGCGAATTCTCCCACCGGGCCCAGGCCGGCATGGTGGGCGTCAACGTGCCCATCCCCGTGCCCATGGCCTTCCACTCGTTTGGCGGCTGGAAGCGTTCGCTGTTCGGCGATCACTTCATGCACGGCCCCGAGGGCGTGCGCTTTTACACCAAGATGAAGACGGTCACCTCGCGCTGGCCCACCGGCATCCGCCAGGGCGCCGAATACATCATGCCGACCATGAAGTAGGGTGGTTGCAAACTAAGAGCTACTGTGTTCGCGCCCCACGAGCGCGAGCGCCAGCCTCGGGGCGCCGAATAAGCCGGTCGAACATAAAGGAGAGCCCTCATCCTGAGGGAGGCGACCGGTGGGAGCCTCGTCTCGAAGGACGAGGGCGGATCTAAACGCATGCTTCGAGACGCCGCCGTGCGGCTCCTCAGCATGAGGAGTAGGGTGCCGGGCCGTCCCAAGTCTTCTTTCCTCCTGAAGACCGAAAAAAGTACACTGAACGGATAAGGACTTTTCACGATGACTCCACGTCCGATCCGCAAGTTGCTCGCCGCCAACCGCGGCGAGATCGCCATTCGGGTGTGCCGCGCCGCCACCGAGAGCGGCCTGCGCACCGTCGCCATCTATTCCCAGGAAGACCGTTTCGCGCTGCACCGCTTCAAGGCCGATGAAAGCTACCGCGTGGGCGAGGGCCGCGGACCCGTGCAGGCCTACATGGACATCGCCGGCATCGTGCGCATCGCGCGCGAGGCGGAGGTCGATGCGGTCCACCCGGGCTATGGCTTTTTGTCGGAGAACCCCGAATTCGCCGAGGCCTGCGCCGGGCAGGGCATCCTCTTCGTCGGGCCGACGCCCGATCTGCTGCGCCGCCTGGGCGACAAGGTCGAGGCCCGCGCCCTGGCCATCGCCGCCGGCGTTGCGGTGCTGCCCGCCAGCGGCCCGGCGCCCCGCGACACCGCTGAGGCGGCGGTCATCGCCCAAGGCATCGGCTATCCGATCATGGTCAAGGCGAGCTGGGGCGGCGGCGGGCGCGGCATGCGCGAGGTCCGCGAGGCCGGCGCTCTGGAAGCGGAGGTTGACGCCGCCCGCCGCGAGGCCCGCGCCGCCTTCGGCAAGGACGATGTCTTCTTCGAAAAACTGGTCGAGCGGGCGCGCCATATCGAGGTCCAGATCCTCGGCGATTCAAAGGGCAATGTCTGTCATCTCTATGAGCGCGACTGCACGGTGCAGCGCCGCCATCAGAAGATCATCGAGACCGCGCCCGCCGTGAACCTGGCCGAGGAGACGCGCCAGGCCCTGTGGGACGCCGCCTTGAGGCTCGCCGATCACGCCGGCTATCTCAACGCCGGCACGGTGGAGTTTTTGTTGGATGTGGATAGCGGCGCGTTCTATTTCATCGAGGTCAATCCCCGCATCCAGGTCGAGCATACGGTCACCGAGGTGGTCACCGGGATCGATCTCATTCAAGCGCAAATCCGCATCTGCGAGGGCGCGCGCCTGGGCGACGCCGATAGCGGCGTGCCGCCCCAGGACGAGATCGGATGCAACGGCGCCGCCATTCAGTGCCGCATCACCACCGAAGACCCGGAAAACCAGTTCATCCCCGATTACGGCCGCATCACCGCCTATCGCGGCGCCGCCGGGTTCGGGGTCCGCCTCGACGGCGGCACCGCCTTCTCGGGCGCGCTGATCACCAAGCATTTCGATTCCCTGCTCGAGAAAGTCACCACCTGGGGGCCGACCCGCGAGCAGGCCGCGGCGCGCATGGACCGGGCGTTGCGCGAGTTCCGCATTCGCGGCGTCAAGACCAACCTGCCCTTCCTCGAGGCGGTGATCGGTCATCCCGACTTCATCGCCGGCGACATCACCACCCGCTTCATCGACGAGACGCCCGAGCTTTTCCATTTTCCGCACCGCCGCGATAGGGCGACGCGGCTGCTGAGTTTCATCGGCGAGGTGCTGGTCAACGGCAATCCGGAGGTCGCGGGCCGGCCCGATCCCGGCCGTCCGCCCGCCGCCGAACCGCCGCGCCTCGCCGCCGGCGATACCGTGACCGGCAGCCGCGATCTGTTCCACGAACTGGGGCCCGAAAAGTTCGCCG
>JADFIH010000118.1 GCA_022566715.1 Pseudomonadota bacterium
ATGGGCCAAGGTGTAGTCCGCGACCCAGTCGATGAGATGGCGCAGGCCGTCGGGCAGGGGTGGGACCTCGAGCCGTTCCCCCACCTCCTTCAGCTTGGCGTCTTCCACCCCGCCGGGCTCGGCATCCCAAACCACACCGGTCACATGGCGCGGACCGAGCGGCACGGTCACGATGTCGCCGGGACGAAGCGTCCCACCTTCCGGCACGGCGTAGTCATAGGGTCCAAGCGGCAGCGGCAACAGGACACAAACCCGCTCCCGCCCCCTATATGTTGTGGTGGAACTGGTGCCTGACGACCCCATGGGGTATAACGTGCTCATCTCGTTTCGCGCGAGCACCCTAGCAGCGCGTGCCGCTCTTGGTCAGGCCCCTTGGATGAAGTTCTTCGCTGATACCGCCGACATCGACGAGATTCGTGATCTGGCGGCGACCGGCCTGTTGGACGGCGTGACCACCAATCCCTCGCTGGTGGCCAAGGCGGGCCGCGATTTCTTCGACGTTCTCAAGGATATCTGCGCCGCCGTCGAGGGGCCGGTCAGCGCCGAAGTGACCGCGACCGACTACGACGCGATGGTCCAGGAGGGCCGCCGGCTGGCCGATTTCGCCGACAACATCGCCGTCAAGGTGCCGCTCACGTGGGACGGCCTGAAGGCGTGCAAAACCCTGCGCCAGGCCGGCGCCATGGTGAACGTGACGTTGTGCTTCTCGGCAACGCAGGCGCTGTTCGCGGCCAAGGCGGGCGCGACGTTCGTCTCGCCCTTCGTCGGCCGGCTGGACGACATCAGCGAAGACGGCATGCAGCTGATCCGCGACATCCGGCTCATCTATGACAACTACCCGGCGCTGGAAACGGAAATTCTGGTCGCCTCGATCCGCCACCCCATGCACGTGGTCGAAGCCGCGCGCATCGGCGCCGACGTCTGCACCGTGCCGCCCGCCATATTGCGTAAGCTGGCGGACCATCCCCTGACCGACAAGGGTCTGAAAGCGTTCCTCGCCGATTGGCAGGGCACCGGCCAATCCATTCTCGACAAGCCGTAGGCCACATGAGCACATCCCCCGACGCAAAAACCGCAGCCCTGCCCGCCGTCTCCGCCGGCCAGGTTTTGTCGTACCTTCGCAATCATCCGAATTTTCTCACGGAACACCCGCAGCTGATCTCGGTGCTCACGCCTCCCAAGCTGAAGACGGGGCACGATGTCCTCGACATGCAGCGCTTCATGATCGACCGCCTGCGCGGAGAAGTCGAAACCCTGCGCCACGGCCAACGCGAGTTGATGGACGCGAGCCGCATCAACATGCTGAGCCAGGAGCGGGTCCACGGGGCGGTGCTGGCCCTTTTGGGCACGCGCACCTTTGAGCACCTGCTCGAGGTCGTCACCGCCGATTTCGTAAAGCTTCTGGACGTGGACGTGGTGACCCTGTGTTTCGAGACCTCGGAGGTCCCCATCAAGGGGCTCAAGGCGCGGGGCGTCCACACCCTCAAACCGGGCGCCGTCGCGCGGCTCGTCGGGTCGGGCCGCAACATCCTGCTCCGGGAAGAGACCCTGGGCGACCCGGTTCTGTTCGGCGAGGCCGCGCAAAAAGTTAAGTCCGACGCCCTAATCGGTCTGAGGATCACCAGGGCCGCCCCGCCCGGCCTGCTTGCCTTGGGTTCCCGCACGTCGGGGCGCTTCCACGCCGATCAGGGCACCGACCTCTTGACGTTCCTCGCCGACGCGTTGGGCCGCAGCATCCGGACATGGCTGGACCTGTCAAACTAAGGACGCGCCGCCCGAGAACTCCAACCGGCGGGCGCACTGCGCCGCTTCCCAAGATCGCCGCACCCCCTGGCGCCGCCGCCCCGGACGCCGCCGCCGCTGTCGAGGATTTCCTGATCTGGCTGCGGGACGAGCGCCGCTCCTCCGCGCACACCGTGAGCGCCTATGCCCATGACCTGAGCACTTTTTTTGCCTTCCTCGCCGATCACCTGGGGGGCCGGGCCGGGCTGGCGGCGCTGGCGTCCCTGCGCGCGGCCGATTTTCGCGGCTACCTCGCACGGCGGCGTCAAGACGGATTGTCCAACGCCTCGATCGCCCGCACCCTCTCGGTCGTGCGCACCTTTTTCCGTCACCTCGAGATGACGGACGTCCTGCGCAATCCGGCGCTCGCCACCGTGCGGTCGCCGAAGCTCGCCCACGCCGTGCCCAAACCCCTCAGCGTGACCGCCGCCGCCGCCGCGCGGGAGGAAATCGCACTCCTTAGCGAGGAACCCTGGGTGGCGGCGCGCGATGCGGCCGTGATTACCCTGCTGTACGGCTGCGGCCTGCGCATCTCCGAGGCGCTTTCGCTCGACCGGGGCGCGGCCCCGCTGGGGACGTCGCTCAAAGTGACGGGCAAGGGGAACAAGGAGCGGCTCGTCCCCGTGCTGCCCGTCGTGCGGGATGCGGTCGAGGCGTATTTGGCGCTATGCCCCTGGGGTCTGGGTCCCGGTGATCCGTTGTTCGTGGGCGTCCGCGGCAAGCGGCTCAATCCCGGCATCGTCCAGCACGCCATGCGCAAGGTTCGCGCCGTGCTCGGGCTCGACGAAACGGCAACGCCGCATGCCCTGCGCCACAGCTTCGCGACGCACCTTTTGAGCGCGGGCGGTGATCTGCGAACCATCCAGGAGCTTCTGGGGCATGCTTCGCTCTCGACGACCCAGCGCTATACCGAGGTCGACACGGAGCGTCTGCTCAGCGTTTACCGCGAGGCCCATCCGCGCGCCAAACGTCGATGACAGGGGGCTCAGGCGCTCTTTTTCTTGCGTAGCGCGTCGAGGCTGCGGGCCTGCCGGTCCGATAGTGGCTCGCGCGGCGACTCGAGATCGCGCGTCCCGCCGCCGCCGCGTTTCTTGCGTCGCGCGTCCAGGCTGAGAACGACCTCGGCCTCCGCCACGGCGTCCTCGTCACCCTGCGGTATGGACAAGCTGGGCTCGGCGCGGGCTTCCAGACGTTCCCGATAGACCGGCCGTGAATTCGGCACCAGATTGGCCAGTGCGCCGCCGACACGGCGGACCACGCCGCCCAAGGACGACGGCTCTTTTCGAGCCCCATTTGGTCGAGCAATGTTTGTTTTTTCTTCCGAGTCCATCCCCTGCCTCCCGATCCCCTGAGCGATCCGCCCGCCGAACGATCCCCAGAAAACCCCTGCCGGCGGATGCCGACAACCTAGGCAAACAGGCTTAAGGAAGGGTGTCCGGCCCGCTTGGAAAGTCTTAACCGATTGAAAGTTATGAATTTTACGGGATTGCCACGGAACCGGCCGCTGTGCGGGCGTGGGTCGTCCGCGTGACCCGACCGCAGCCGGTCTACATATGAATCGGCGCCCCGGCGACGGCCAGTGCCGCCTCCTTCAGGCCCTCGGCCAGGGTCGGGTGGGCATGCACCGTGGCGGCGATGTCCTCGGACGACCCGCCGAACTCCATGCACAGCACCGCCTCGTGGATCAGCGTGCCGGCGTCGGGCCCGATGATGTGAACTCCCAACACCTTGTCGGTTTTGGCGTCGGCGAGGATCTTGATGAACCCGTCCGTCGCATCGGTGACGCGGGCGCGGCTGACGGCGGTGAAGGGAAACTTGCCGGCCTTGTACTCCACGCCTTCGTCCTTGAGTTGTTCTTCGCTCTTGCCGACGGTGGCGACCTCGGGCCAAGTATAGACGACGCCCGGCACCTTGCCGTAGTCCACCTGGGCCGCGTGGCCCGCCATCCGTTCGACGCAAACCACGCCGTCTTCCGAGGCTTTGTGGGCAAGCATCGGACCCGCGATTACGTCGCCGATGGCGAAGATGCCGGGAACGCTGGTCTGAAAGTTCTCGTCGACCGGAATGAAACCCCGGTTATCGGGTTTGATCCCGGCCTTCTCCAGGCCAAGGCCTTCGGTGTAGGGCCGCCGCCCGATCGACACTAGAACGACGTCGGCTTGCAACGTTTCGGCGTCGCCGCCCTTCGCCGGTTCGAGCGTCAGGGTGACGCCCGCGCCGCCGTTCTCGGCGCCCGTGACTTTCGCGCCGAGCTTGAAGGTCAGTCCTTGTTTTTTCAGCACGCGCTGGAGCGTTTTGGCGAGTTCGCCGTCCATGCCGGGGACGATGCGGTCGAGAAACTCGACCACCGTGACGTTGGCGCCGAGGCGGCTCCAGACCGAGCCCATCTCCAACCCGATGTAGCCGCCGCCCACGACAACCATCTCCTTGGGCACGGCGTCGAGGGCGAGCGCGCCCGTGGACGAGACGATGCGGGTCTCGTCGATCTCGACGCCCGGAAGCGGCATCACTTCCGATCCCGTGGCGATGATGATCTTCCCGGCCTTGAGGGTACGTTTACCCTTACCGTCCGATTGGCCATTCGACGCGCCGACCTCGACCGTGCCCGCATCGGCGATCGTGCCCCGGCCTTCGACCGATTCGATTTTGTTCTTCTTGAACAGGAAGGCGATGCCCTTGGTCAGATCGCCGACGATCTTGTCCTTGCGGGCCATCATGGCCCCGAGATCGAGCGAAATCTCGCCCGTGCCGATGCCATGCTTGGAGAAGCCGTGCCCGGCCTCGTGGTAAAGCTCCGAAGATTGCAGAAGCGCCTTGGAGGGGATGCAACCGACGTTCAAACAGGTGCCGCCGAGGGTCGGGCGGCTATCCACGCAGGCCACCGACATGCCGAGTTGCGCGGCGCGGATGGCGGCGACGTAACCGCCCGGACCGCCGCCGATGACAACGAGATCGAAGGTGTCGCTCATCGTCGTGTTCCTCTAGCCGTCCCGGTCCCAGACGATGACGGCCGTGCTCTCGCGTCCGCCGCGAACCTGCTTCTCGGACGTGAGCGTAAGCCGGTTCCCTTCCAGCTTGGCCTTGCGCACCATGGCCTTTCCAACCCAATTGGGAAAGAAGCTCAGGTCGGCGTGATGGAGGATGGTGTCATCCTTGACCTCGAAGCGGCCGCAATAGGCGACAAAGTGACCGGCGGCGGCCAGCAATTCCTCATCCGTGCCGAACACGTCGCCCGAGGGAAACTCGGCACGGCCGTCGGGCATCATCAGGACGTGCATGTAGCCCTCGCCCGTGTAGGTCAGGCGGCCTTCGGGAGTCTTGCCCAGCACCTCCGCCGAGTCGCCGCTTTCCGAATCGATGCGCGCATAACTCACCAGACGCCAAGTGCCGATAACGTCTTTTGCTTCTAGGATCGTTCCGCCCTCCCGAGGCTCACATGTCGAGAAGAATGCGCTTGGGGTCCTCGATGCATTCCTTGACGCGCACCAGGAAGGTGACGGCCTCGCGGCCATCGATCATGCGATGGTCGTATGACAAGGCCAAGTACATCATCGGCCGCACGACCACCTCATCGTCGATGGCGATGGGGCGCTTTTCGATCTTGTGCATGCCGAGGATCGCGGACTGCGGCGGATTGAGGATGGGCGTGGACAGCAGCGATCCGAACACGCCGCCATTCGAGATGGTGAAGGTGCCGCCCGTCAAATCGTCCATGGTGAGCTTGCCGTCGCGCGCGCGGCGGCCGAGATCGGCGATCGACTTTTCGATGTCGGCGAACGTCTTCTGGTCGGCTTCGCGCAGGACGGGAACGACGAGACCCTGCGGCGCGGAAACCGCAACGCCAATGTCGTAATAATTTTTGTAAACAATCTCGTCGCCGTCGATTTCAGCGTTCACGGCGGGAATTTCACGCAACGCGACGATGCACGCCTTGACGAAAAACGACATGAACCCGAGACGCACGCCGTGTTTCTTTTCGAAGGTATCCCGGTACGCCGCGCGGGTCTCCATGACGGCGCTCATGTCCACCTCGTTGAAGGTGGTCAGCATGGCGGCGGTGTTCTGCGCTTCCTTGAGGCGTTCGGCGACGCGCTTGCGCAGGCGCGTCATGCGCACGCGTTCCTCGCGCTCGGCCCGGGGCCGTGGCCCGGCGGGCGCGGGCGCGGCAGCGGCGGGCGCGGCAGCAGTGGCGGCCCCACCCCCTTCGATGACCGCGAGCACATCGCCCTTTGTCACCCGGCCGCCCTTGCCCGAGCCCTGGATCGCGGCGGCGTCGAGCGCGTTCTCCTCGACCAGACGGCGCACGGCGGGAGATAGCTCGACGACATTGGAAGAGGCTTGGGAGGAGGCTTGCGCCCGCGGCGCGGGCTCGGCGGGTTCGGACTTGGTAGAGGCGGCCTGGGTGGAAGCGGCCTGAGTGGAAGCGGCCTGAGTGGAGGCAGCCTGGGCGGCGACGGCCTGGGCAGCGCCGGCGCCTTCGGCGATGGAGCCGAGCAGCGCGCCCACTTCGACGTTTTCCCCTTCCGCCACGTCGATGGCGGCGAGCGTGCCGGACGCGGACGCCGGGACCTCCAGGGTCACCTTGTCGGTTTCCAGTTCGACCAACGGCTCGTCGGCCACCACCGCGTCGCCGACGGCCTTGAACCATTTGGCGACGGTCGCCTCGGTCACCGATTCGCCGAGAGTTGGAACTTTAATCTCTATGGTCATGGCGCTTCACTCACAGGGTGATGGCTTCGTTGACGAGGGCGGCTTGTTCCTTGAGGTGGTGCTTGTGCAGCCCAGTGGCGGGCGAGGCGCTTTCCGGGCGCCCGACAAAGCGCGGACGTTCGCCCGTCCGGCCCAGAACGATAAGCACCTCTTCGATTCGCGAGTCCGCGAAGGTCCAGGCGCCCTGATTCTTGGGTTCCTCCTGGCACCATACGATCTCGGCGTTGGGAAAGCGCTCGAGTTCTTCCGTGAGCGCTTCCACGGGGAACGGATAGAGCTGCTCCAGCCGCATGACCTGAATGTTTTTGATCCCGCGCGTCTCGCGCTCCTCTAGAAGATCGTAATAGACCTTGCCTGAACACAGGACGACACGCTTGATGCTGGCGTCGTCGTCGTTGGCGCAGTCATCCCAGAGCACGCGGTGGAAGGTGGTGCCCTGCCCCATGGCGGCAAGGTCCGACACCACGCGCTTGTGCCGCAGCAGGGATTTCGGCGTCATGATGATGAGCGGCTTGCGGAAGTCGCGCAGCATCTGCCGGCGCAGGACGTGAAAGTAACTGGCGGGCGTCGTGCAGTTGACGACTTGCATATTGTCTTCGGCGCAAAGCTGCAAATAGCGTTCGAGCCGGGCCGAGGAGTGCTCCGGTCCCTGGCCCTCGAAACCGTGCGGCAACAGCATCACGAGGCCGCTCATGCGCAGCCATTTGCTTTCGCCCGAGGCGATGAACTGGTCGATGATGACCTGCGCGCCATTGGCGAAATCCCCGAACTGGGCTTCCCAGAGAACGAGTGCGTTGGGTTCGGCCTGCGAATAGCCGTACTCGAAACCGAGCACGCCCATTTCGGAAAGGCTGGAATCCACCACTTCGAAGGGCGCCTGACCGCTGCTGATATTCGCGAGCGAGATGTACTTTCTTTCGTCGGTCTGATCGATGAACACGGCGTGGCGCTGTGAGAAGGTGCCGCGCTGCGAGTCCTGCCCGCTCAGGCGCACGGGAAATCCTTCGAGCAGCAACGTCCCGAAGGCCAACGCCTCGGCCGTCGCCCAATCGATGCCTTCGCCTGCCTCCAGGGCCTCGCGTTTGCGCTTCAGGAGCCGCGCGACGGTGCGGTGAATATTGAAGCCCTCGGGCACCGTGGTCAGCGCCTGGCCGACGGTTTTGAGATCGGCCGCCTTGGCGGCCGTCTTGCCGCGCCGCGCGCCGCGCCCCGCGGTCTTCAGTCCCGCCCAATGACCTTCTAGCCAATCCGCCTTGTTTGGCTTGTAGGATTTCGAGGCCTCGAAATCCTGGTCCAGGCGGTCGTGGAAGCTCGAGACCATTTGGTCGGATTCGTCCTCTTGTACCAGCCCCGACTCGGCCAGGGACCGGGCGTAGATGTGACGCACCGTCGGGTGCTGGGCGATGCGGCGGTACATGATGGGTTGGGTGAAGGCGGGCTCATCGCCTTCGTTGTGGCCATGGCGGCGATAGCAGAACATGTCGATCACCACGTCGCGCCTAAATTCCTGGCGGAACTCCGTGGCGATGCGCGCGATGTGGACCACCGCCTCGGGGTCGTCCCCGTTCACGTGGAAGATGGGCGCTTGCACGGCCTTGGCCACGTCCGACGGGTAGGGCGAGGAGCGCGAGAACATCGGCGCCGTGGTGAAGCCGATCTGGTTGTTGACGATCACGTGGATGGTGCCGCCGGTGCGGTAGCCGCGCAGATCGGAAAATCCGAGCACCTCGCTCACCACGCCCTGGCCGGCGAACGCCGCGTCGCCGTGCATCAAGACCGACAACACTTGCCGGCGCTCCGTATCGCCGCGCTGGAACTGCTTGGCGCGCGCCCGGCCCATGACAACCGGATCGGCCGCCTCGAGATGGGACGGGTTGGGCGTCAGCGAAAGATGCAGCTCGTGGCCCTCGAAGTCCCGGTCGGCCGAGGTGCCCATGTGGTACTTCACGTCGCCCGAGCCCTGCACCTCCTCGGGATGCCCGCCGCCGCCCTGGAATTCGGAAAAGATCGCCTGGTAGGGCTTGGCCATCACGTTGGCCAGCACATTCAGCCGGCCCCGGTGCGGCATGCCGATCATGATCTCGCGCACGCCGAGTTGGGCGGCGCGCTTGTTGATCGCCTCCAGAAGTGGGATCAACGATTCGGCGCCATCCAGTCCAAAGCGTTTGGTGCCGGTGTACTTGACGTTGAGGAAGTGCTCGAATCCCTCGGCCTGGATCAACTGCTGGAGGATTTTCCGCCGGCCTTCCACGGTGAACCTGGGCGCGTACTCATGGCGTTCGATGCGCTCCTGAATCCAGGCCTTCTGGTCGGGATACTGAATGTGCATGAACTCGTAGCCGATCGAGCCGCAGTAGGTTTGCCGTAAAGCCTGGACGATCTCGCGCACGGTCGCGGTCTCGAGACCAAGGACATTGTCGATGAAGATGGGACGATCGAGGTCGGTTTCGCTAAAGCCGTAGGTCGCGGGATCGAGTTCGGGATGGGGGGCGCGCGTTTCCAGTCCCAGGGGGTCCAGGTTGGCGATCAGGTGGCCGCGCACGCGGTAGGCGCGAATGATCATCAGCGCGCGGATCGAATCGAGCGTGGCGGCGCGGACATCGGCGGCGCCAAGCGCCGCCTTGCCGTTTGCGCGCGCCGGCTCGGCCTCCGCCTCGCCTTCCAGGGCGCTCTCCAAAAAGGGACCGCCGGGCGGGGCCCAGGTGGCGCCGCGCAACTCCGCCATGACGTCATCGAGGCCGTCGCCGAGGG
>JADFIH010000119.1 GCA_022566715.1 Pseudomonadota bacterium
GGGGTCGTAGATCCGGGCCAGGGTTTCTTCGTCCATGCCGCGGCCGGTGTCGCTGAGCGTCGTTTTCACGAAAGGGCCGTCACCGATATCCAGACCCGCCGCCACCCGGTCCTCGATTGCGTCCACCTGCGCCAATGTCACCGTTAAGGTGCCGCCCCCATCGTGCATCGCGGCGACGGCGTTGGTCGCGATATTCAAGACGATCTCGCGGACGTTGGAGGGGTCGCACAAAACCGGCCCGGCCTCCGGATCGATGTCCGTTCGTATCGCGATGCCGGCGGGAAGGGTCGGCCGAAGGCTCGTCAGGATTTCCTCGACGATCGCGTGCAGCCGCGTGGAGACGGGTTCGGCATCGGCGTCGCGGCTGAAGGCGAGAATTTCCTCCACAAGGCGTGCCGCGCGATGGCCCGCCTCGATGACGGCTTCAAGGTTGGCGCGGGACGTACCCTCGGGTGGCAGCGTTTTCAGGACCGCTTCCGTCAATCCGATCATGGGTAGAAGAAGGTTGTTGAACTCATGTGCGACGCCGCCGGCCAATGTTCCGACGGCCTCGAGCTTCTGCCGCTGGCGAAGCTGCCGCTCGAGCCGCTGCTTGCGGACCGCGTTGTCCTTAAAGACCTGAAGGGCGTAGGCCATGTCCCGGCTGGCCGCGGTGCTGTAGTCGCCGGACACGGTAACCGTCATGTCCCCTTCCGCGAGCTTATGCAGGCAGTCGGCTAGGCTTTGCAGTTCACGCAGTTGGGTTTTGATTTCATCGCGGCTGTCGATCAGGGCCATGATATCGCGGTACGACCTGAGGGCCGAATGCAGGAGCGTGAACAATCTTTGCGAGGTGATTTCCGTTTTCTCGCGAAAATCGTTGATGTCGTATTCCACGACGACGGAATGTTCCGGCACCAGTCCAGGTTGACCAGTCCGCAAGACGATGCGGACGTTTTGGTTCCGGATGACGTTCCGGACATACTTTACGACGTCGAGCCCGGCGGTATCGGTTTCCATGACGACGTCGAGCAGCAAGACGGCGGCGTCCGGGTGCTGTTCCATGACGCGCTTGGCTTCCTCGCCGGAATAGGCATTCACAATGGCCAGGCGCCGGCCATCGAACTCGAACCCTCTCAACGCCAGTTCGGTCACCCGGTGAATCTCGGGCTCGTCGTCGACGATCACGACCGTCCAAGGCTCCAAAACGTCGGCCTCGGACGCGGACGCGGCGCCGTCATCCTCGGCGAACCTGACCAGATCCGACTCCGTTGGCTCGGGCGCCATGGTGCTCCGTCCAGAGTTGGAAATGGGCCCCGAAGTGGAGCTGGGGCCTAAAGTGGACATGGGGCCTGAAGTGGAATCGGGGCCGGCCGGGCGCGTGGCCGCGCCGGGGTGCCTTGGTGGCGCGTGAAGGTCGGGATTACCGCGGCGGGCGCGGCGGCCGAAATTCCGGGGATTGGGCGAAAGCGTTTGCTTGGGGACATGACTGATCGGCGACCATTGGTCGGAACCGAATCATCCCCACGGATCGGAACCGGCGGTTATTTGAGCCGTGAATCCTGCGCGAATCCCATGAATATCCTGTTAACCCCTTGTGTAAAAAAGGTTTTTCCAACCCCGGCGGCGATTAAGACGGGTAACTCAAGCCCTCTCACACACGCATGAGACGCTTGAGTGGCTGCGCGGACGAAAATCGTATGGCGAAGGTGTTGGGTCCGCCGCGTCCGCTCCTGACGGGCGCATCTCCGGCCGGGAAGGGCCCTAGCCGCGCCAGAAACCCTCTTTGTCGATGCGGTGCAGCGCCGTCATTTCCGGCTCGCTGGGCGGCGCCGTTTCGCCCAGGTCCGGCACGGATTTCAGCGCCCAGCCCGTGTTTTCGAGGATCTCGTCGAGGGTATGACCGGGGTGGATGGAGGCGAGGTGCAACTCGTTCTCGGGCCCGAAAGGCCGCAGGATGGCGCGGTCGGTGATTACCACTTGCGGCCCGGCGCCGGCCAGCCCGGCCCGGGCGCGGGCGTCACCGCCGTCGAGAAATCCGGGCGAGGTGATGTAGTCGACGCGCTCGACCAGACGGTGCTTCTGATGGTTCATGACGATGATCAGGCGTTCGGCCATGGCCGCGATGTCGGGCGCGCCGCCCGATCCCGGCAGCTTGACCTTGGGCGCATCGATATCGCCGATGTAGGAGGTGTTGATGTTGCCGAAGCGGTCGATCTCGGCGCCGCCGATGAAGCCCGCGTGGATGCGGCCTCCGCTCAACAGCCCCATGATCTGGATGAGCCCGGTGGTCCACGCCGCGCCCAGTTGGTTGGGGCCGTCGCACATGGTGTAGAGCATGCCCTCGGCGGGCTCGTAGCGCACGACGCCGCTCTCGAACAGTCCGACCGCGTTGGGGGCGTGCGTGAGCCGGGCCACGCCGTAGGCCGTGATCGGCAGCCGCATGCCGACGAAGATGCGTTCGCCGTCCTTGATCTCGCGCGCCGCCGCGATGATCATCAATTCCTGGGTCGAGTACTCTGGCTTGCTGGGGGGCTTGCTGGGGGGCTTGCTGGGGGGCATGGGCTCACTCCGCCGCGTAGTTCGCCGGGGCCGAGGGCGCGTTTCCCCGGATGCGCAACTCCTCGAGCTGGCCGCCCAGCTTGGCGCGGTAGGCCTCGTGGTCCGGTACGTCGCGCACCCATTCGCCGCACCAGCGCTGGAACCCTTCGGGCTCGCGGGTTTCCTTGTGGTAGACGTGAAAGAACGCATGGTCGCGCTTCCAACGGCCGATCAGCGGCGCGGGATGGCAGGCCGCCGGAACGTGACAGACCGCATTGACGCCGAATCCGGGTATGAGAACGCGGCTCGGGTCCGACGCAATCACCTCGGGCTCGACGATCTCGTCCGCCAGCACGACGATCCGGTCGGCGGCGATGGAGGCTTCCTGGGTCAGGCCGGTGGAGCCCCAGATATGGGAATTGCCGAAGCGGTCGGACCGCTGCACCACCAGGAAGGCTACGTCGGGCTTGAGCGCGGGCACCAGCGCCACCGGTTCCGGTTCGTCGGAAAAGGGGTTCTGGGCCAGCTTGATCCGCGAGTTGGATTTGAGAATGTCGGAGCCCAGGATGGACTTGACGGGGATGTAGGGAAGTCCATACGCGCCCGCGAAAAAGGCCATGCCGATCGAGAAGTTGGAGTAGTCCCAGATCTTGATGGGGTTGGGTTGGCCGGATTCGGCGGCCCGGCGGTAATTGTGGCCCATCCCGCCCGAGACGTTGCCGACCCAGGCGCCGGTGACCTCGGCGACGCATCCCGCGCCGATCAGCATGTCGGTGGAGATGTCCGATATCGGCGCGATGACGTTGAGATCGCGCCGGCCCTGGCGGATCAGCTCGTGGGTGGCGGCAAAGGGGATGGCGTTCTCCAGGGCGGCGCCCAGAACCACCTTCGCCCCGTCCTGTACGAAGGCCGTGATGGCGTCCGCGACGCTACAAAGCTTGTCTTCGCTGATGGTCGTTCCCCCGTGTGGCGGCGAGCGGTTTTCGCCCGATACCTAACAAATCCTCCGGTCCCGCACCACCGTCAACCTTGCCGCCGCGCCGCGGAGCGGTCGCGCAGCCGCCGCCAGGGAATGACCACGGCGGGGGCGCGCCGCACCAGCCAATGGGCGGTTAAGGGGGCAAGGTCCTGGGGCGTCAACGGCGAGTCGTGCCCTGCGTCCACTGCAATGTCCGCGAGCACCCGGCCCAGCGCCGTCGAAAAGGCGAGGCCACGGCCGTTACAGCCGATCCCGGCGTAAACGCCCGGCGCGGCGCGAAAGATGCGGGGCAGGAAATCCGTTGTTATGGCCGCCGTGCCGCTCCAGATGAATTCGATGGCCGGGACCGCCGGCAGGTCGAGCCGCCGCCAAAGCTCGCGCGCGATGTACCGGCTCATGCGCTCGCGCGCGCCCCAGGGCCAGGCCGCGACGGCGCCGCTGATGAGCCGGTTGTCGCCGTCGAAGCGGAACGAAAAGGGATGGCCGCCCGTGTCCGTGACGGCTTGGCGGCCCGGCAATATCCTGCGGGCGGTTGCCGCATCGACGGGCGCGGTGGCGGCCTGATGGATAACGAGCGGAATGATCGAACGGGCCAGGCGCGGCCACAGGCGCCCGGCGTAGGCGTTGGTCGCCAGCACGACCCGCGCGGCGCGCACGCTGCCCCGAGGCGTCGAAAGCCGCCATCCGCCGCCGTCCTGAGTTATGCGCTCGACCGGAGTCTGGGCGAACACGGCGGCGCCCGCCCGCCGCGCCGCCGCCGCCAGCCCACGGGTGTATTTCACGGGCTGGATATGGCCGCCGGCCGCATCCATCCAGCCGGCCGCGAAGCATGTGACGCCCGTGAGTTCGGCGATGGCGTCCCGTTCGAGGAATTGAACCGTCTTGCCGCGCGCATGCCACTGCTCGGCACGGCGGCGCAGCGCGGGAACGGCGCTGGGCGCATGGGCGGGCTGCACGAAACCCGTCTGTTCGGCCTCGCAGTCGATGGCGTGCCGGCGCACCAGGCCGAACAGCAGATCGCCGCTTTCTCCGACCAAGGTGTTGAGCCGCTCGCCCCGCTCGGGCCCCAGGCGCGCCACGACCGCCTCGGGGTCGGCGCCCGCGAAGTTCGGCGCGACAACGCCCGCGTTGCGCCCCGATGCGCCCCAGGCGATGCACGCGCCTTCGAGCAGGGCCACGTTCGTCCCCGCCTCGGCGAGGTGGAGCGCCGTGGACAAACCCGTGATGCCGCCGCCCACGACCGCGACCTCGGCCTCGTGGGCGCCCTCCAGGGCGGGCGGGTCTTCGGCGTTGGGGGCGTTGGGGGCTTCGGGTGCGGCGGCGTGCCACAGGACGTCGTTCGGGGCTTCCATCCGCGGGTCCTAAACCTCTTTGCGCTGTGCGCCGATGAAACAGGCCTGCGCCGTTCGATTTTGCCATATCATAGGGGCATGATCTTAGACGGGGGGAGGGCCACCGCGGGTATGGCGCAAAAAATCTTTCTTGACTACGACCAGGCGGGTCTCGACTCGCAATACACCGGAAAGGGACGCATTCCAAACTACGAAAGCTATATCCCGCGCTGGGAGAAGGAGAGCGCGGCGGCCCGGACCGGTTTGACCCTGATCCCGGATGTCGCCTATGGGGACCACGCGGCGGAAACCTATGACGTATTTCCGGCGGGTGATGGCGCGCCGGTTCACGTGTTCGTCCACGGCGGTTTTTGGCTCTCGCAGGATAAGCACGTCTTCGAGTTCATGGCGCCCGCGTTCGTCGAGGCCGGCGCCACCTTGGTCAGCATCAACTACCCGCTCTGCCCGGAGGTGTCGCTGACGCGCCTGACGGACTCCTGCCGCGCGGCGCTCGCCCACGTCTGGCGGAACGCCGGGGACTGGGGGGCGGACGCGAACCGGCTGCACATTGCCGGCCATTCGGCGGGCGGCCACATCGTCGCCATGCTGATGTCGACGGATTGGTCCGGGTGGGAGGGTGATCACCCCGACGATATGATCAAGGGCGGGCTGGCGATCAGCGGCCTCTATGATCTCGAATCGATTCGCCTGTGCTACGTCAACGAAAGCCTGAACCTTAGTGACGAAGAAGTCGCGGCCCTGTCGCCCATTCGCCATCTGCCCGAACGCTGCGGCGAGCTCCTGTTGTCCTTTGGCGGCGATGAGAGCGACGAGTTCGGCCGCCAGCAAGCGGAATACGCCGCGGCGTGGTCGGCCAAGGCCCTGCCCGGGCGCACCATGGACATGCCGGGTCTCGATCATTTTTCGATCATGGACGATTATGGCGCGCCGGACGGCAAGCTCTTTCAGGCGTGCGCCGCCCAAATGGGGCTTTGAGCATGTCCGGCGACGAGTTCACCCTGTACGACCTGAAGGTCGAATGGGTGGCCGGGGACAAGCCTTGCTGGTGCGGGGCCAAGGAGGGCGACCATTTCTTCCTGCGTGGCGAACACATCCATCTGCCGCCCGGCCAAACCTGGTCGATCTATACGTTGTCGATCCTGCTACCGCTGTTGCCGGCCAAGCAGCGCCATACCGATGTAAACGATTGGATGACCACGGATAACGAGATCGCCTGTCTCGACCCGAACTGCGGTTCGCGGTTCCGCATCAGCCGTGTCGGGGAGCGCACGTTCCGGCATTCCGAGACAACCGCCGTAAGGCTGAACACTGGGGGGAAAAAATGAGCGGCGTCGAACGGACGGAACTGGTCCCGGGTTATTCCATATCGCGGATCATCAAGGGCGGCTGGCACCTGGCGGGGGGCCACGGGACGATCGACCGCGCCCAAGCCATCAAGGATATGGCGGCGTTCGTCGAGGCCGGCATCACGACCTTCGACTGCGCCGATCACTACAAGGGCGTCGAGGAAATGATCGGCGATTTCCGCGCCGCCTATCCGGAGCTGGCGAAACAATTGCAGGTGCATACCAAGATCGTTCCGGATTTCGCCCGCCTCGAATCCGCCGACCGCGCCTACATCGAGGGGATCGTCGACCGCTCCTTGCGCCGCCTGCGGGTCGAACGGCTCGATCTGCTGCAATACTACTGGTGGGACCCGGACGGATTTCCGGCGTATGTGGAGACGGGCGTCATCCTCAAGGATCTGCGCGACGCCGGGAAAATCGCCGAGATCGGCGTCACCAACTTCAACGTGGCGCAGCTTCGCAAACTGGTCGAGGCCGGTGTTCCGATTGCCTCGAACCAGCCGCAGTACTCGCCCATCGACCTTCGCCCGGAAAAGAAGATGATCGACTACTGCCTCGGGTTCGGCGCGCGGCAGCTTTGTTACGGCACCCTCGCCGGGGGCTTCTTTTCGAAGGATTGGCTTGGGAAGCCGGAACCGAAAGGGGATTTCGGCAACCGCTCGCGGACGAAATACAAGCTGATCATCGACGACTTCGGCGGATGGGCGCTCTTTCAAGATCTCCTTGCGGCCTACGCCAACATCGCGGAGCGCCACGGCGCAACCATCGGCCAAGTGGCGTTACGCTGGGCGCTCGACCGGCGCGGCGTCGCCGCGGCGATTGTCGGCGCCACCTCGGCGCGGCATTTGGCCGAGAACATCGGCGTGTTCGACGTGACGTTAACGCCGGAGGACGAGGCGGCAATCCAAGGCGTCCTTGACCGCAGCACCGAGCTTCCCGGCGACTGCTATGACCTGGAACGCGACAAGGACGGACGCCACGGCAGCATCATGCGTTACAACCAGAACGCCCTGAAGGTGTCCTAACGCGCGCCGGGCCGCGCGTGGATGAGGCGCGCGCGCTCGGCCGTCCCGCCGTTCATAGCCCGATCCCTATAGGTGGTCGCGCAGTAGCCGCCCGTATCCCTCGATCGGTTTCAGGCCCGCCACTTTGGCGCAACCCCAGAACGTGGCCTGGTTGCTCGTCACCACGGGTTTGCCGTGGTGCGCCTCGATCTCGCCGATCAAGGCCAGCGCGGGCAGATCGGTGCAACTGATGAACAGGGCCTCGGCGTGCGTGCTGTCCACATCGGCCACGAGATCGTGGATCTCGCTTTCGGAGATCGTGTGGATGTCGCGGCCGCCCCGGCGCTCCATTCCATTGATGGCGGTGACCTCGAAACCGGCGGCTTGAAGGAACTCCCGTTCCGCTTCGAATACCCATTCAAGGTAAGGGGTGGCGACGGCAATGCGCCGGGCGCCGACGCTGCGCAAGGCCTCCACGACCGCCGTCGAGGTGGTCACCGCCGGCACGCCGGCCCGATCCTCGATGCTCTGGGCGATCACGGCGTCCGAGCCCTCTCCCTTGAAGAAACTCGCCGAGGTGCAGGCAAAGCCCACCACCTTCACATCGGCCTTCACCAAGGTCGTCGCGAGGTACGGCGCGTCATCGACCATGCGCTGGAACTGCTCGGCCATGGGCCGCGCCTGATCGACATCGGCGCGGGCAAAATGCACGCCCACATCGGGCGGGCACAGCGCGATGAAATCGTCCTCCGCCGCCGTGTTGATGGCGGGGACGATGCAGCCGATGCGAACGGTCTTGATCATAAAAAAAAAGGGACCGGCTTAGGCCTCGGCCCGCCGGTCCCCGTAGATGCCTACGAACGGATCCGCTTAGGAGTCGCCCGCCAAAGCCCTGACCGCGGCGACCTCCTCCAGGGAGATGCCATGCTGATCGACGAAATCGCCGTCGATATATTTCATCGCCACGAACGGCACGGCCACGTCACCGTACTCGTCGAACTGAATCGGTCCGGTGGCGCCGACGTAGCGGATCTTCGTGCCGGCCTGCATCAGCCGAATGGCCTTCTTGAAGCCTTCGACGCCGGCGAAAACGGCCACGCCCTCAGCCCCCGTGATCTCACGGATGTGCTTCGCGAGGGTCGATCCCTTGATGTCGATGCCCCTGACGTCCGACAAGACC
This sequence comes from Pseudomonadota bacterium, assembly GCA_022566715.1. Lineage (GTDB taxonomy): Bacteria > Pseudomonadota > Alphaproteobacteria > SHVP01 > SHVP01 > JADFIH01. The sequence goes on from JADFIH010000119.1 coordinate 8,382, forward strand.
ATCGCGAGGGAGATCAACACGCCCGAATCATATCCGGACGTGCGGCCCGGCCCCTTGGGGCTCAGGTCCCAACGCTTCTGATAGTCGGATTCCATGGTGACGATGGACGGCGTGTCCGGCGTGCCGGGGCTGATGAACCAGGCATCCTTGAGCAATTCCTCGCCGATCGTCTCGACGAAATCCGAACTGTTCATGCCCTGCGGGAACACATACTTCGGTGCTCCTCCGAACCGGATCCAGTCGCGGATTTGTTTGGTCCCGTCCTGTGGCTGGCTCAGGAGATAGAGGCTGTCCGGGTTCCCCTCCATGGCCTTGTTGACTTCCGACCGGTAGGACGGTTGATCGGGGTTGAAGGAAACGATGTTCCCGATTTCCCCACCGAGCGCGACAAACGACCGCACGAACTCGGCCTGATTGTTCCGGCCCCAGTCGTTGTTCAGGTAGATGATGGCGGGTTTGCGCAAGCCCGCGTCCCAGGCCATCTTGGCGGTCGCCACGGCCTGTAGCGAATCGGCCGGCAGGGTGCGGAAGAAAAGCCCCTTGGTCTTGCCCTCCTGCCCCATAATGGTAAACGTCGGCGATGTCGACGCCGTGGCGACAACCACCACATCCCTTTCCACTGTAAGTGACGTCAGCAGCGCCGTCGTGATGCCCGACGAGATCGGGCCGACCAGCGCGGTCACGTTTCCGAGGTCGATCAGCTTCGTTGCCGCATCGATGGCCACTGAATTCTGCGTTTGCGAATCGCGGACGTCATACTTGAGAGTGCAGCCGACCCCAATCGCGGCCCGCGCTTCCTCGACCTGCCCGACACCCATTTC
>JADFIH010000120.1 GCA_022566715.1 Pseudomonadota bacterium
TCGACTTCACGTGCTTCGCGACCGTGAAGGCGAAAACCAGGTCGTCCAGTTCTTCATCCGTGGGCGCGCGTTTCGTGACCACCTTCAGGGCCGCCTTTTCCGTCTGTCCGGTGTCGCGGCCTTGCAGCAGATAACCTCCCGCGACCGTCCGCGCGGTGACGCCCGAGGCCGACGGATCGGGCAATTCACTTGCCAGCAAAAGACGGAGGTTCTTCTTCGCGGCGAAGATGTCCCGCGCCTCCGCATCGGCATCCGGCGCGATCACGACCTCGGTGAATATCTTTGTAATCTCGCGCGCGGTGTCCCCATCGATCGTGCGGTTGAGCGCGACGATGCCGCCAAAGGCGCTGGCCGGGTCACAGGCCTGCGCCCTGCGGTAGGCGTCGCACAGGGTCGCCCCCTGCGCCGCGCCGCAGGGGTTTGCATGTTTGATGATCGCCGCCGCGGGACGGCCGCGGCCGATTTCCGCCACGAGTTCGTAGGCCGCGTCCGTGTCGTTGATGTTATTGAAGCTGAGCGCCTTGCCCTGAAGTTGTGACGCCGTGGCGACGCCGGGGCGCGCCAACCCGCCGATGTAGAACGCCGCCTCCTGATGCGGGTTCTCGCCATAGCGTAGGATCTCGCGGCGCTCGAACGCGAACGTCACCCGCTCGGGGAAGGTTTCGCCCGTTTGCTCCGCAAACCAGTTGGCGATCGCCGAATCGTAGGACGCGGTGCGGGCGAAGGCCTTTGCCGCCAGTTCGCGGCGCAGGGCGGGGCTGGTCGCACCGCCGTTCGCCGTCATGTCCTCAACGAGCCGCCCGTAGTCCGCCGTATCCACGATCACCGTCACGGCGGTGTGGTTCTTGCCGGCCGAACGGATCATCGCCGGGCCCCCGATATCGATGTTCTCGATGCACGCGTCGAACGGCGCGCCGGCGGCCACGGTCTCCTCGAACGGATAGAGATTGACCACCAGCAGGTCGATCGCCCCGATGCCATGTTCGGCCATGGCCTCGCGGTGGGCCGCCGCGCCGCGCAGCGCCAAAAGCCCGCCGTGCACCTTGGGATGCAGCGTCTTGAGACGGCCATCCATCATTTCGGGAAAGCCCGTGTAGTCGGCGATCTCCCGGACCTTCACGCCGGCGTCCGACAGGGCCTTGGCCGAGCCGCCCGTCGACAGGATTTCGACGTCGTTCTTTTCGAGGAAGCGCCCTAGTTCGGCGAGGCCGGACTTGTCGGAAACGGAAATCAGCGCGCGCTTGATGGGCGGGGAGGCGGTGTCGGACATGGCGCCTTCGGGCAGGGACGTTTCGCGGCGGGCTATAGCACGTTTCGGCGTGCGCCGGGTCTCGGGCCGATCGACAACGTTCAGGGTCTACTCCGAAACGGCCGAGCGCGCGGGCGTAGCGGGCGCGGCGTCGTATTCGGGAACCAAGGTCTTCAAAAGCCGCATGGTCTCTTCGGCATCGCGCCCCCGCGCCGACGCCTCCAAGCGTTCGATCTGCGGCTCCAAGAGGTCGAGGTCCATGACCCGTGGCGCGGCCAGCAGAATGCCGTCGCCCGTGGTGGGGGCGAGTTCTTCCTTGCGATGGAAGATCTCCTCTTGCAATTTTTCGCCCGGCCGCAATCCGGTGAAAACGATCTCGATGTCCCGGTCGGGGCGCAGCCCGGCGAGGCGGATCATCTGGCGGGCCAGGTCCTGGATGCGGATCGGTTCGCCCATGTCGAGAACGAATATCTTGCCGCCGCCGTTGCGATCGGCGTCCGGCAACGCCGAGGCCTGCAACACCAGTTCGACCGCCTCCCGGGTCGTCATGAAATACCGCGTGACGTCCTCGTGCGTGACGGTGATCGGTCCGCCCGATGCGATCTGACGCTGGAACAACGGCACCACCGACCCGGTGGAGCCCAGCACGTTTCCGAAGCGCACGGTGGCGAAACGCGTTCCCGCCGCGCCCGCGCTCCCGCCGGCGACGCTCAGGGCCTGGCAATAACTTTCGGCCAGCCGTTTGGTGGCGCCCATCACGCTCGACGGGTTGACGGCCTTGTCGGTGGAGATCAGGACCATGGTCTCGACGCCGTGGCGGCGGCAGGCGTTTGCCGTGTTCCGCGTGCCGATGACATTGGTCAGAACGGCTTCGACCGGGTTCGATTCGGTGAGCGGCACGTGCTTGAAGGCGGCGGCATGGAACACGAGCTCGGGCCGCACCTGCCGGAACGCCACGTCGAGCCGCGCCTCGTCGCGCACATCGCCCAGGATGGCGTCGCGCGGAATATCCGCATGGCGCTCCGAAAGCTCGAGGTCGGCGAGGTACAGGTTATATTCGCCGTTGTCGAACAGGGCGATCCGCGCCGGTCCGAGCTCGGCGATCTGGCGCAGGAGTTCACCCCCGATCGTACCGCCGGCGCCGGTCACCAGGACCCGCTTGCCGCCGATCAGGTTGCTCACCGCGTCGCGGTCCAGCACTTTTTGCGGGCGGCCCAGCAGGTCTTCCATGTCCACCGGCCGGATGTCGAGGCCCGCCCCATGGAAGGACACGGGGCCCCGCGCGTCTTGCTGGAACTCGGTCATCTTGGGCAGCCGCGCGAGCGTCATGCCCAGGCCCGTGGCCGTATCGAGCAGGCCGCGGACCGCGGCGGCGTCGAGCTTGTGACTGGCCAAGATCAGGCGTTGCGGCCGCCGGCCCTTCTTGGCCAGCCGTTCGACGACGGCGGGGATGGAGGCGATATCGCCCCACACCCGGACGCCGCGAATGTCGCGGCCAATGCGGCCCGGCTTGTTGTCGACGATGCCGACGACGCGGTACCCGGCGAGGCGGGAGCGCGACATCTCGCGGATGAAGGCGTCGGCCGCGTCCCCGGCGCCGACCACGAGAACCGGCACGCGTGGATCGCTGTCCCGCTCCAGGACGGCGTTGAGGTTGCCGTCCTTGAACAGGCGGTAGGCCAGGCGCGGCCCCGCCAGCAGCAAGATCAACACGGGCCAGGCGATGATCAGCGACGAGCGCGGCAGGTCCTGCAGCCGCGTCAGCACGAAAAGGATCGGCAGGAACACGAGCACCGCCACCGTGACCGCGCGGGCGATCGCCGCCAAGTCGGTGAACGAGGCGTAGTGCCAAATGCCGCGGTACAGCCCGCCCCACCAGAAGACGAGGCCGCCGACGACCGCGAAGATCAGCGTGGCTTCCCACAGGAAGAAAAAATCCTGCGGCGCGCCGTAGGTTTGATAGCGCGTCCAGACCGACAACTCGAACGCGAGCGCGGCCATGAAGATATCGTGCGCCGCGACAACCGTTACGCGTCCGAAACGCTTTCTATTGGATCGTCCGAAGATCATGGCCCTTGGCTTGCCGGCGCTCCATCGGATTGGTCACGGCCCGATTCGTTACGGCCAAAGTACCACAACAGGCCGGCCGTCAGCACGACGCCCACGGCGAGGGCGGGAAGGGCCGCGTTCTCACGCGTGGCCGAGATCAGGGCCAGCGCGATCAAACCGATATTGAGCGCCAATATGGCGAGGACCACCGTCGCGTGGGAGCCGAAGCGCCGCGCCGCGCGCTGATAAAAATGGGAGCGGTGGGCCCGGAAGATGCGTTCGCGGCGCAAGGCCCGAAGCAACAAGGTGATGGTCGCGTCCGCCAGATAATAGAGCGGCAGCAGGATCGCCGCGGCCCAGAGCCCGGAGCCCGCCGTCTCGAGAAGCAGCCAGCCGAGCAGGAAGCCGATGGGCACGCTGCCCACGTCGCCAAGGAATATCTTGGCGGGCCGCCAGTTCCAAACCAGGAAACCCGCCAGCGCCGCCGCAAGAACGATGCCGTAAATTGCGAGGACCCCGGCGACCGACGCGTTGTCGATGACGCTTCCGGCGGCCGCTAGGGCGGCGAGCAAGGCGACTCCGAGTCCGATGGAACCGCCTTCAATCCCCGTAATGCCGTCGATGCCGTCCATGAAGTTGGTCAGGTTGATGAACCACAGCCAAAGGAAGGCCGCGGCAACCACGTCGAGCGCGTAGGGCAATACTCCCTGGAAGATATTGCCGTCCGCCGACAGGGTGGCGAGCCCCGCGGTCACGGCGGCGGCCTGGACAAGGAGGCGCGTGCTCACCTTGAGGCCGTGCAGGTCGTCGTACCATGACACCGCCGCCAACCCCGACGCGATCACCAGAAGTAATGGAACCTCGTAGGGAAACGACAGCACGCCGAAGGAATCGAGCAGCCAGATCAGGAGCCATTCGAAAACAATGACCGCAACGACGGCGAGCCCGCCGCCGATGGGCGTCGCCGTGTCGTGGCTGGACCGCTCGTTCGGCCGATCCAGAATGGCGCGGCGGCGCAAGGCCCGCAGCACCAAGCCAGTGCCCAGCACCGAAGCAACCGCGGCGGGGGCGGCCATGACGGCCAATAACCACAGCATGGTGCGTTTATACCTCGCCAGAGAAAATCCGGGTCGATCGGAATCGCCCCAAGTTGATCCGCCTAAGGCGATCCATCAATCCGGAGAAATCGCTCTAACTTATAGATCCGCCCTCTGGGCGGGGCCGTAAGGTCCGTGCATCATGGCGGAGGATTTAGGCTGGCGCCGCTTCGGCCCAGCGGGCGCGGGGCAAGACGGCGGCGTAGGCGGCCAGAGATTTGACGACGAAGTCGCCGACCGAAAATTCCGCCTCGACGATTTCCCGGCCCCGGGCGCCCATGCGCTTGCGGAGGGCCGGGTCGGCGAGAAGGCGTTCGACCGCCCGCGCAGTCGCCGCTCCGTCGCGAACCGGAACGAGGAGACCGTTTTCGCCATCGCGCACGATCTCCCGGCAACCGGGGACGTCCGCGGTCACGATGGGACGGCCGCAGGCGGCGGCCTCGATGAGAACGCGCGGCAAGCCTTCGCGATAGGACGGCATACAGACCACCTGGGCTTTCGCAAGGGCGCCCGCCATATCCGTGGCGAACCCCCACCACTCGACGATGCCCTCGCCTTCCCAGGCCCGGATTCCGGCTTCGCCAACGTCCGTCGGGTTGTCGGGATCGGTCCGGCCCACCAGAACGAAGCGCGCCGAGGGATACTTCGGCTTGAGGGCGCGCGCCGCCTCGACGAATTCGTGCACGCCCTTGTCGCCGAGAATGCGCGCCGGGAACATGACGACCGGATCGCCCGCGGGCTCGGGGGTCACGGCGAAGGCGGCCGTGTCGACGCCGCACCCTTTGATCATCGTGACGATTTTTGGATCGACCAGGCGCGAATCCAGGAACAACTGCAAATCGTCCGGGTTCTGAAAGACCGCGTGCGCGTTGCGGTGTCCCAACGCGAATTTGTAGAGGCCCATCACGAACCGGCGTTGCGCGCGCGCCGCGGTTCCTTCGATGAGAAACACGTAACCGAGCCCGGTAACCGCGTGGACCACGGCGGGGACGCGCGCAAGCCGCGCAACCAAACCGCCGTAGACCACGGGTTTCATGGTCACCGCGTGCATCAGGTCGGGTTTGACCCGCCGGACCACACGCCAGATGGCCCGGATCAATGCGAGCTCGCCCGCGATCGCGCGTGCGCCCCGGCGCAGCGGGATGCCGTGGTGCACCAGATTCTCCGACTCCATGATCGAGACGGGCTCCGCCTCGAACGGCGCCGCCACGTGCACCTCGAACCCGGCATCGCGCGCGGCCAGGGCGAGCGGCAGCCGGTGGGTGATGAAGAAGGGCGCATCATTGAGGACAAACAACAGTCGCGGCCGTGTGCCGCTCATGTTTGCGCGGCCTGGTGGGCGCGCCAAGCCTGGAACATCAGCGGCCCCCACAACTGGTATTGGCGGTTACGGCGGCCCGAGAGGTGTTCCTTCCACATGCGCCGAATGGGGGCCGGTTGGAAAAAGCCGTCCTCGCGCAGGCGGCGTTCAGACAAAAGATCCTCGGCCCAATCCCGCAACGGTCCGCGCAACCATTCGCCGATGGGGACCGCGAAGCCCTGCTTGGGGCGCTCGACCATTTCCTTGGGCACATACTTGTAGAGGATCTGCCGCAGGGGCCATTTGCCCTGGCGATTTCGCGTCTTGATCTCCTGCGGCATGGCCCAGGCGAATTCGACGACGCGATGGTCCAGCAGGGGCACACGGGCCTCCAGGCCCACGGCCATGCTCGCCCGGTCCACTTTCGTCAGGATGTCGTCGGGAAGATAGGTGATGGTGTCGAGATACTGCATGCGCGCAATGGGGTCCGGGATGGTCTCGGCCAGGCGGTCGTCCCAGATGGGTCCGCCCGGCTCCGTGCCGCCAATGACCGCGCAGGCCGGGTCCTGCCATTGCGAGATGAGCGCGCGGTAAACGTCGTCGATGCTGTCGCGCGGCAGAATGCCGGCCATCTTGTGAATGCGTTCGCCCGCTTGCGGCGGCCGCAACCGTTCCGGCGCCACGCGCAGAAGCGAATCCCAGGTGCGTGGCGATAGCGCCCGTAGGCCAACCGCGGCAGCCTGGCGCACGCCCCTTGGCAAGAGACGCAAGCGGTCCCAAATTGCGTCCGCCCACAGGTACCGCGTGTAGCCGGCGAAAACCTCGTCGCCGCCGTCGCCCGAAAGCGCAACGGTGACGTGCCGCCGCGTCAGCTCGGAAACGAGATAGGTGGGAATCTGCGACGCATCGGCGAAGGGCTCGTCGAACCATTCCGGCAGCCGCGGGATCACGTCGCGGCCAGCGTTGGCGTCGACATAAAGCTCCGTGTGGTCCGTCCCCAGGTGCGCCGCCACGGCCTTTGCGTGTTTGGCCTCGTCGTAGCCGGCCTCATTGAAGCCAATCGTGAAGGTGCGCACGGGGCGGTTGCTTTGCGACTGCATCAGGGCGACGACCGTCGAGGAGTCGATGCCGCCAGACAAAAAGGCGCCGAGCGGCACGTCCGCTACCATGCGGCGCTTCACGGCGTCGCGTAGAAGCGATTCAAGAGCCTCGAGGGTCTCGCTGTCGCTTCGCACATCTTTTTCCCGCGTTTGAGCGAGCGGCGCGAGATCCCAGAAAGGTTCGATCCTTGACCCACCCGACTCGTCAAAACGGGCGACATGTCCCGGCGTGAGTTTTTGGATGCCACGGTAAATACTGTGGGGCCCACGGACATAGTTGTGACGCAACAGGCTGACCAGCGCGTCGCGGTCGATGCCGGCGTCGAACGCGGGGTGGGCGCGCAGACTTTTCAGCTCCGAGCCGAAGAGCAGCGTGCTTCCGGCCCGGCCCCAATACATGGGTTTGATGCCGAGCCTGTCGCGCACGAGCGTCAGGGTTCGCGTTTCGCGGTCCCACAGGGCAAACGCGAACATGCCGATCAGCCGGGGCAGCAGGACATCCAATCCCCAGGCGGCGCAGCCCTCGACGATGACCTCGGTATCGGAATGTCCGCGGAAGGCGTGCCCCAGGGACTCCAGTTCGCCGCGCAGCTCGTCCGCGTTGTAGACCTCTCCGTTGTAGCAGAGGACGTAGCGGCCGCTCGCCGACGGCATGGGCTGACGCCCGGCGGCGGACAGATCGATAATCGAAAGCCGCTGATGGCCGAACGCGACGCCTGCCTGTTCGTCCACCCACACGCCTGAATCGTCCGGACCGCGGTGGCGGAGCGTCGCGGCCATCTTCCGCGCCAGTGATTCCAGATCGGCGCGGGTTGTTTCCCGTTTGAGGTCGATGAATCCGGCGACGCCGCACATGACTAGTGGTGCGCGTCCTCACGCCGAAACACGAATTCGTTACAACCGTGACGGCGGCCGCAGGTGACGACGCGCGTCTCCGCGAAGCCTCGGGCGCGGACGAACGCGACAACGTCCTTCGGCTTGGCTGTCTCGAAGGGAAAGCCGCCCAGCCAGTCGAGCAGGTCGTGCCACAGGGACATGCCGCGCTTTAGCGAGAAGTCGCCCCGGCCCCAGCGCACGGCGAGGCGCAGGCCGACCAGGTACGGACTGTGAAAGGTGACGGCGGCGGCGCGGAACAGGGCGCCGCGGTTGTAGGCGCGCTTGACCCACGACCAATAGGCGCTGATCCAGCCCTGGTGGTTGTAAAGGGCGATGAACAGGTGGCCGTCCGGCTCGACGCATGAGGCCACCGCTTCGACGCCGTCCCACATGCGCCCGGTATGGTGAAGCACGCCCCACGAATAAACCACGTCGAAGCGCCCCAACGATTCGATGAAAGCACCGTCCAGCACGTCGCCTTGCGCCACGGTCCAATTACCGTCGCCGGGGAAGTAACGCCGTTTGAGCTCGATCGTGCAGGCGGCCGACTCCGCGTCATAATCGAAGGAATAAACGTTGGCGCCGAGCCGCCGCGCCGCCAACGAAAAAAGACCGCTGCCACAGCCCGCGTCGAGGAAACCGCGGCCCGATAGGTCGTCCAGTCCCAGCATGTTGCGTAGCGATTGTTCCGCCGTCCGGATGCGCTCCTCGTCGAGGTGGTTGAGGAAGCGCCGCCAGTTCTTGCCGAAGGCGAATCGCGTGGCTTCACTCACGAGGTTGGCACGGCGCTGCCCTTGGCGGCTACGGCGACGGCGGTGTGACTCCGACCAGACGCCAGTCACCGAATTCGGTTGGCGGCTCGGCACAGATGTTTTCTTTTCGTACGACTTCCGCTCCTTGCGGCCAATAGCGCGTGCTCCAGGCGAGCCACTCGATCTTGTTCTCGGTCAGCAATGAATGTAGCGGCCGCGTGACGATGGGAAACAGGCCCTCCAGGCGCTTAAACCCGAAGCCGTGACCGCCCCACAGGACGGCGTGCCCGGTCCGGCAGGCGACCGCTTCCGATGCGGTCAGGGGGAACACCGCGACCTTACCCGCCCGGATGCCGCGGAGCCCGCCGAGCAATTTCTCGAAGCCCTCGTCCAGGGCGTTCGGCCGTGCGCCGACACGGCGCCAGGCAATGCCGAGCGAAAGGGCGGTCAGGCCAAGCCCCGCGGCGAACAGGATCCATTCCGTGGTCCCCCCTGCCGTCAAAGCGAGGCCCCACCAGACCGCGCCGGGGGCCACTGCGTTGTAGATGTACAGGTGACCGCCGCCCAGGCACTTGAGGGGACCGATAAACAGTGTGAGGCCGGCGAAGAGGTAAGGCGCGGCGAACCAGACCAGCAACCAGTCCGGCGGTGGCGCCGCCCAGA
>JADFIH010000121.1 GCA_022566715.1 Pseudomonadota bacterium
AAGGGGTCAAATGGGGCTAGAGTCGTTCCGACTTGGTCGGAACCGCTCTAGCTTTTTGTCGCTCACGGCTGCGGACCTACGGTCCGCGCCTGCGCGGGCGCGCCGGATAACCGGCGGGCCGCCTCGCGGCCTTGGGCGATTCCAGCAGCCTTGAGCGATTCCAGTTGAACCGGAAACGCCCTAAGGTCGGGGCCCACCGACGACACAATCCGGCCCCGTGATGCCTAGAGACAAAAAACGCACCTATGCCCGCATAGCGCGGTTCTACGATTTCCTCGACGGCCCCTTCGAGAAGAGCCGCTATCGGACCCTGCGGCCCCGGCTCTTTGAAGGGCTATCGGGGCGTATTCTGGACGCCGGCGTGGGGACCGGGCGCAACATCGACTACTACCCGCCGGAAAGCGAGGTCACCGGCATCGACCTGAGCCCGGCCATGCTCAGCCGCGCGCGCAAGCGCCGGGACGAGGCGGGGCGGGCCGTCGAGCTCATGGAAATGGACGCACGCCGTACGACCTTTCCCGACGGCCACTTCGATGCCGTGGTGGCGTCGTTCCTGTTTTGCGTGCTCGATTATGACGACCAGCTTCCGGCACTGAAGGAGTTGGGCCGGGTGTGCAAGCCCGGCGGAGAAATCCGGCTCCTTGAATATTGCTATTCCGAGGACCCGCGGCAGCGCTTCGTCATGCGCCTTTGGGCCCCGTGGGTGCACTGGGCTTACGGCGCGCGCTTCGACCGCGACACCGAACGTTACATTGACGAGGCGGGCCTGACCCTGCGGCACAAGGAGTTTGTGTACGGGGACACGTTGAAACTTCTGATCCTGGCGCCACCGGACGGGCCGGCGTAGGGCGGATTCGACTTGATCGGAACCACTCTGGCTTTTTGCCGCTCACGGCTGCGGACGATGGTCCGCGCCTGCGCGGGCGCGCCGGACAACCGGCGGGCCGCCTTGCGGCCTGAGCGATTCCAGCAGCCTTGAGCGATTCCTGATGAACTGGAATCGCTCTAATCCACCACCCGCGCCAGCGCCGCGGCCCAGCCGTCGAGCAGGACTTGCCGTTCCGCCTCCTTCATGCGGGGCTCGAATCGCCGGTCGAGCCGCCAGGACTTGGTGAGGTCGCCGAGCGACGCAAAGACGCCGCACTGAAGGCCCGCCAACAGCGCCGCGCCCAGCGCCGTGGTCTCGGTTAGCCTGGGCCGCTCGACCGGGACATCCAGAACGTCGGCCAGGAACTGCATCAGCCAGCCGTTGGCCGCCATGCCCCCGTCGGCCCGCAGCGCGGTGGGCGTCGCCGCGCCATCCGCCGACATGGCGCTAAGCAAATCGGCCGTCTGATAGCAGGCGGCCTCCAGCGCGGCGCGGACGATCTCGGCCCGCCCGGTGTCGCGCGCAAGACCGTGTATGGCGCCCCGCGCCCCGGGTCGCCAGTGCGGCGCTCCCAGACCGGTGAAGGCGGGCACGAAATAGACGCCCGCGTTGCCGCTCAGGCCCGCCGCCAAACCTTCCGTCTCGGCGGCGTTTTCGATGATGCCCAGGCCGTCGCGCAGCCATTGCACCGCCGTGCCTGAGTTGAACACGCTGCCTTCGAGGGCGTAGGAAGTCTCGCCGTTCAGGCGGTAGGCCACGGTTGTGAGCAGCCGGTTCTTCGATACGGCTGGCGTAGAGCCCGTATGGACGAGAACGAAGCATCCGGTGCCGAAGGTGGCCTTGACCATGCCCGGCGCGAAACACGATTGGCCGATCATCGCCGCGTGCTGATCGCCCGCCATGCCGCCGATGGGAATGGACGCGCCGAGCAACTCCCGTTCGGTCTCGCCGAAGTCGGCGGCGCAGTCGCGCACCTCGGGCAGGACGGCGGCCGGAACGCCGAAGAGATCGAGCAGCGTGTCGTCCCAGGCCTGCGTATGGATATTGAAGAGCATGGTGCGCGCGGCGTTGGTTGCGTCCGTCGCGTGAACCTTGCCGCCGGTCAGGCGCCAGAGCAGGAAACTGTCGATCGTGCCGAAGGCGAGATCGCCGCGTTCCGCCGCGGCGCGCGCGCCCTCCACGTTGTCGAGGAGCCAGACGAGCTTCGTGGCCGAGAAGTACGAGTCCACGACCAGACCCGTGCGCTCTTGGATCGCCGCGCCGTGGCCCTCGCGAACGAGACGGGCGCAGTGGTCCGCGCCGCGCCGGTCCTGCCAGACGATGGCGTTGTACACCGCCCGGCCCGTGGCCCGGTCCCAGAGAACCGTGGTCTCGCGCTGATTGGTGATGCCGATGGCGGCCGGCGGTGCGTCAGCCTTGGCCAGAACGGCCCGGCAGACCGTGAGCGTGGCCGCCCAGATTTCCTCCGGGTCGTGTTCGACCCAGCCATCCCGGGGATAGATTTGGCGCAGCTCCCGTTGCTCGGCGTGGAGCGGTTCGCCGGCCGCGCCGAACAGGATCGCGCGGGTGCTGGTGGTGCCCTGGTCGATGGCGAGCAGCGTCGGCGTCACGGAAAGCTCCTGATGGTGCGGCCCCATTCCCAGCGCCCCGTTGGGTGCGCCGGCTCGGCCAGGGCCCCTTAGGGTCCGGCGATCCTTAGCCCGGACGTGGGGTCGAAGACGTGAACCTTGCCGGGGGCCAACGCCCAGTGAACCACCTCGCCTGTGCGGGTGCGAACGTCATGGGGTGCGCGGGCGACCACCTGTTTGCCGCCGACCTCGCCGTACAGCAAGGTATCCGCGCCCAGGGCCTCGACCAGGTCGATCTTCACGGTCAGGCGCTCGTCGCCCGCGTCGGCCGCGGTCAGATGCTCCGGGCGAATTCCCACCGTGACCTCGCGGCCCGCGTAGGCGCCAAGATCCGCTCCGGATACGGGGACCGTCTGCCCCTCGCTCAGGGTTACGGACGAACCGTCTTCCGAAACCCGCCCGGACAGAAAGTTCATGGGCGGCGAGCCGATAAAGCCCGCGACAAAGGCCGTTGCCGGGCTCTCGTAGACTTCCAGTGGCGCGCCGATCTGTTCCGCATTGCCGCTGTTCATAACGATCAGGCGGTCGGCAAGGGTCATGGCTTCGATCTGATCGTGGGTCACGTAGATGCTGGTCGCGCCAAGGTTGTCGTGAAGCCGCCTGATTTCGATGCGCATCTGCACGCGCAGCTTGGCGTCGAGGTTGCTCAGCGGTTCGTCGAACAGGAATACGGCCGGTTCGCGCACGATCGCGCGGCCCATGGCGACGCGCTGACGCTGGCCGCCGGACAACTGGCCGGGCCGGCGGTCGAGCAGGTCTTCAAGTTGCAGGATGCGCGCGGCCTCTTGAACCCGCCGGTCGATTTCCTCCTTCGGCGTCCGGCTGATCCGCAAGGCGTAGGACATGTTCCGGTACACGCTCATGTGCGGGTAGAGGGCGTAGTTCTGAAACACCATCGCGATGTTGCGGTCCTTCGGTTCCAGGTCGTCGACGACTTCGCCGCCGATGGCGATGGAACCCGACGTGATGACCTCCAGCCCCGCGACCATCCGCAGCAGGGTCGACTTCCCGCATCCCGACGGTCCCACGATGACGACGAATTCGCCGTCCGCGATGTCGAAGTTGAGACCGTGGAGAACCTCGATCTTGCCGTAGGATTTATATGCATCCCGTACCGAAACGTCAGCCATTCGTCTTTCCCATTCGTCCGGTTTCCGTCTATTTCTCGTGCTCGATAAGGCCCCTGACGAACCAACGCTGCATCAGGACGACGACGGCGGCCGGCACCGCCATGGCCATGATTGTCGTCGCCATCATAACGGGCCAGTCCACCTGGTCATCCACCACCCTGAGCATCCGGTTGATGGCGATAATGATGGTATCGAAGTCCGGGTCCGTGGTGATCAGCAACGGCCAGAGGAACTGGTTCCAGCCGAAGATGAACAGGATCACGAACAGTGCGGCGATGTTGGTCTTCGACAGCGGCAGAACGATATCCACGAAAAAGCGAATCGGGCCGGCGCCGTCGACGCGGGCGGCCTCGACCAATTCGTTGGGGATGGTCAGGAAGAACTGGCGAAAGAAGAACGTCGCCGTCGCCGAGGCGATGACCGGAACGATCAGGCCCGTGTAACTGTTCAGAAGGCCGAGCGTCGCGGCGATCTGGAAGGTCGGAAGAATCCGCACTTCGATCGGCAGCATCAGGGTCACAAAAATCAACCAGAAGAAGAACATGCGGAAGGGAAATCGGAAGAACACGATCGCGTAGGCGGAGATGATGGAGATGGCGATTTTCCCGACGGCGATTCCCATGGCCATGATCAGGCTGTTCAACAAAAGGCGCCAGACCGGCGTGCCGCCACCGCCGAGAATGGCGCCCTCCGTCAGCGCCGTGATGTAGTTCGCTACGAAATGCCGTCCCGGCAACAGGGTCATCGGCGCATCCAGAACATCCGGCAGGGTCAGCGTCGAGGCGACGATCACGACATAGATGGGGAAAGATATGATGGCGATGCTGACGATCAGGATGCCATGGTGGACAAAGGCGAACCTGCGGTTGTGCTCGATCATGATCTTGCCGTTTGGGCCGCCATCAGTACGACACCTTCTTTTCCACGTAGCGGAACTGCAACACGGTGAGCGTGATGACGATGGCCATGAGGATCACCGACTGCGCCGCCGATCCGCCGAGGTCGAGTCCGACGAAGCCATCGCTGAACACCTTGTAAACGAGGATGTTGGTGGCGCCCGCCGGGCCGCCCTGGGTGATCGCCTCGATAACGCCGAAGGTCTCGAAAAACGCGAAGATGACGTTGATGACCAGCAAAAAGAACGTGACCGGCGTCAGCAGCGGAAAGATGATCGTCCAAAACCGCCGCGTCGGCCCGGCCCCATCGATCGCGGCGGCCTCGATCAGCGAGCGCGGCATGGCCTGCATGCCGGCCACGAAGAACAGGAAGTTGTAGCTGATCTGTTTCCAGGCCGAGGCGCCAATGACCAGCATCATCGCCTGGCGGCCGTTGAGGACGTAATTCCAATCGACGCCCACGGCCTCGAGCGCGAAACTCAGCACGCCCACCCGCGGGCTGAAGATGAATAGAAACAGCACCCCGGCGACCGCGGGGGCCACCGCATAGGGCCACATCAGCAAGGTCCGGTAGATCAGGCGGCCCGACAACACCCGGTCGGCCTTGGCGGCGAGAAAAAGCGCGGTGGTAAGCGCGAGCCCCGCGACCGAAACGGAGAAGATGGCCGTCGTGACGACGGATTTGGCGTAGCGCGGATCCGACAGAACGTCGGAAAAGTTCTCCAGCCCGACGAACTCGCGCGATAACCCAAAGGGGTCCTCGATCAGCGTCGACTGGAAAAGCGCCTGGGCGGCCGGCCAGACGAAAAAGACGAGCGTTATGGCGATTTGTGGCGCCAGAAGAAGGTACGGAAGGACCTTGTTTTTGAAGTAGACGCGTTCGTCCATGCGTCCCCCTGCCGGCGAAAGGAGGGGCCGCCCCGAGAAGGGGACGGCCCCGCCCGTTTCCGATCGCGCGCGGTTTTTATTTGTTGGCGCGCTCGAATTTGCGGAGAAGAACGTTACCGCGTTTCACCGCCTGGTCCAGACCCGCCTGCGCTGTCTTATTGCCAGCCAGGACAGCCTCCATCTCCTCCTCGATCACGTCGCGGATTTGCACGAAGCTGCCAAGCCGCAGCCCCTTGGAGTTTCCGGTCGGTTCGCCCGCCGACATCTGTAAGATCGAGACGTCGGCGCCCGGGTTCCTTTTGTAGTAGCCCGAGATCTTGGAGACCGTAAAGGCAGCCGGGGTTATCGGCAGATAGCCCGAGGCCTGATGCCATGCGGCCTGAAGGCCCGACGAGGACATGAAATCGAAGAACTCCGCGATGCCCGCGTATTCTTCTTTTTCGTGGCCGGAGAGGACCCAAAGGCTCGCGCCGCCGATGATTGTATTTTTCGGTTCGCTAATCGTGTCTTCCCAATAGGGCAGCTGGGCCACGCCAAAATCGAACTGTGCGTTCGCCCGAATGCCGCTGAGGCCCGCCGAGGACTCGGTGAACATGGCGCATTCACCGCCCGTGAACAACGGCGCGGAAACGTTGCGCCGGCCGCCGTACTTGAAGACGCCGCTGGTCTGCCATTCGGCGAGTTGCTTAAGGTGCCGGACCTGGGCTACGCCATTGAACGAGAGTTCCGTGCCGAGGCCACCGAAGCCGTTGGCCATCGTGGCGAAGGGCTGGTCGTGCCGGGCGGAGAAATTCTCCAGTTGCACCCAGGACGGCCATGCGGTGGTAAATCCGCACCCTGCCGCGCCCGAGCTGACGACCTTCGTCATCATCTCGCCGACTTGGGTCCACGTCTTGGGCGGGCTGTCGGGATCGAGGCCCGCGGCCCGGAAGATGTCCTTGTTGTAGTAGAGCACCGGGGTTGAGCTATTGAACGGGAAGGACAGCATTTTGCCCTCGTCGTTCGTGTAGTAACCCGTCACCGCGGGAAGGAAGTCCTTGGGATCGAAGGCCCTGCCGGCTTCCTCCATCAACTCGAAGACGGGCTTGATGGCGCCCCCGGCGGACATCATGGTCCGCGTGCCGACCTCGAAAACTTGAACGATGTGCGGCGGTTCGCCGGCCCGGAAGGCCGCGATCGCAGCATTCATGGTCTCGGCGTAACTGCCCCGGTTCAGGGCGACGACCTCGTACTTGTCTTGCGTGTCGTTGAAGGCGGCGGCGATCTGGTTGACGCGCTCGCCGTTGGCGCCGCCCATGGCGTGCCACCAGTTCAAGGTGATGCGCTCCTGCGCGATGGCCTGACCGCCCATCAGCGTGAGCACCGCGGCTCCCGCCAACATTGTTTTACGGATATGCATCTTCTCCTCCCATTTCGTGTTCTTCGGATACCGGCGTCAAAGGACGCGACGTCAAATAAACCACTACCAATTGACTCGTCCTGCGCCTATGTGAAACCTCGGCGGCGGCCTTGGCAAGCATGTTTTTGCGGTTTCCGCGCGCCGGGGCACACACGGACACGTGAACTTTCACACGCATGGGCAGGGTTCGATTTATTTGCAGTTTAGGCCTCCGCTGATTCTTGCAACGTTTCCAATGTTCGGGCGTATTTTGCGAAGGCGGTGTCCGCCGCCGATTTTTCCGGTAACGTGAGACGATGACCGCCGATCCTGCCCCATACGATATTTGCGTCATCGGCGGCGGCATCAACGGCGCGGGGATCGCGCGAGACGCCGCGGGACGTGGACTGCGTGTCCTGCTCCTCGAGAAGGGTGATCTCGCCGGCGCCACGTCGTCCGCCAGCACCAAGCTCATTCACGGCGGCCTGCGTTATCTCGAGCACGGCGATTTGCGCCTGGTGCGGGAATCCCTGGCCGAGCGCGAGGTCCTGTTGGCCACCGCCCCGAACCTGGTTCGTCCCCTCCAGATCATCCTCCCCGTGGGACCCGGCAGCCGGCCCGCCTGGATGATCCGCACCGGCTTGTTTCTCTACGACCGCCTGGGCGGGCATAGTTCCCTGCCGCGCAGCAAGACGGCGCGGTTTGCCGGCACGCCCTTCGGCGAACCGTTGGGCGAGGGGATCCGGTCCGGGCTGACCTACTGGGATGCCTGGACCGACGATGCGCGGCTGGTGGTCCTGAGCGCGCTCGACGCGGCGGAGCGCGGCGCGGACATCCGCCCACGGACCCGGGCCCTATCGGCCCGGCGTTCGGGCGGGGTCTGGCGCATCGAGGCCGAGGACCAGCACGGACGCTGGCGCGCTGAGGCGCGGGTCCTGGTGAACGCGGCCGGGCCCTGGGTGGATCACGTGCTGGACGATCTGGGAATCGAAGCGGGCGTCAGGCGTCACACCCGGCTCGTGCGCGGCAGCCACATCGTCCTGCCGCGCCTTTACGAAGGGGCGCACGCCTATCTCGTGCAGAATCCCGACCGGCGGGTGGTCTTCATCATTCCCTTCGAGACCGGCTTCACGCTCGTCGGAACGACCGAAGTGGATGTCGGGTCGGCCGAGGACGCGCAGCCGTCGGCGGACGAAGTCGGCTATCTGTGCGAAACCGTGAGCCGCCATTTTCGCGAACCCGCACACGCGGACGATGTGGTGTGGCGCTTCGGTGGCATCAGGCCGCTCTATGACGATAACAAGGAAAGCGCGTCGGCGGTTACGCGCGATTACCTGCTCGACGTGAAGACCGCCGAGGATGTGGCGCCCGTGCTCACCGTGTATGGCGGCAAGATCACGACCTTCCGGCGGCTCGCTGAGCACGCGCTCGAGAAACTCGGGCCCTGGCTGCCGGGTCTGCGGCCGGCCTGGACGGCGCGGGCGCATCTGCCGGGAAGCGATTTGCCCGCCGGCGCCGCGGCCTGGCGTGCCGACATGCGGAGCGCCTACGGGACCTTTTCCCCGGCTCTCATTGACCGGTTGAGTACGGCCTACGGCACGCGCATCGAACGGGTGCTCGACGGAGTGTCGTCGGAGGCCGATCTCGGCCGGGACTTCGGCGGCGGACTTTACGCGGCGGAGGTCGACTATCTTTGCGCCAACGAATGGGCGGTGACGGCGGAGGATATCTTGTGGCGCCGCACCAAGCGCGGGCTCTACGTCGATGCGGCCGCGGCCGAGCGGTTATCGGCCTACCTCGGTAGCCGGGGCCAGGCCGCGCGCGCATCATGACGCGGAAGATCGAAGGGCTTGCCAGGGTGATCGGCCACCGCGGCGCGATGGGCCACGCGCCGGAAAACACCATCGCGTCAGTCCGGCGGGCGGCGGCGCTGGGCGCGGCCTGGGTCGAAATCGACGTCCGTCTCACCGTGGACAAGCACCTTGTTCTCATGCACGACGAGACGCTCGATCGCACCACCGATGGAAAGGGCGTCGTCGAGGAGGCCACGCTCGCCGAGATCGCGGCGCTCGACGCGGGCGCCTGGTACGCGCCCGAGTTCGCCGGCGAACCCGTTCCGACGCTGGAGAAATTTATCGATGCCTGCCGCGAGTTCGGCCTGCGGCCAAACGTCGAGATCAAGGTGGGCCGCGATAATGACGCCGATGTGGGGCGCGCCGTCGCGGAATTCTTGGAGGCCCATGTCCCGTCCGGTTAGCCATCGCCGCTGGTGTGCAGC
>JADFIH010000122.1 GCA_022566715.1 Pseudomonadota bacterium
CCGGACTCGGCGATCTCTTGGGCATTGGCCGCGTTCGCCCTGGCCATCCTGCTGGTCCTGACGCTGGCCTGGGGCGCACGGATGCTGCTCGCCACGTGGCGGCGCGCACGGCATGCGGCAAGCGCCCCGAATCCCGAGCCGGCATCGCCCCCGCCCGAGGAGCGAGTTTCCGCCCGCCAACGTGATGCGAACCTGTTGCAGGTTGCCCGGCGCGGATTCGCCGGGCTTCTCGATGGAACCGAGCCGCAAGGATTAGTCGAGGCACTGGTCCGTGACGCCGTGGCGATCACCGGTAGCGCCGCCGGTTCGGTGCGCACCGGCGGCCCCGCGCGGCCCGGCCGCCCAACAATGGATGTGCGGGTGGGCGCCGGTGGAGATGCGGACGATCCGGCTGGCGCAACCGCGGCGTCAGGGATCGACCTTCCGCTGCAACGCGACGGCGCGGTCCTCGGCCACCTCACCTTGTCGCGCGATTCCGTTGAAGGGGATGAAATCGCGGAGGCCGCACTGGCGCCGCTCGCGGCCGTGCTAACGGCGATATTGGAGAGGGCGGCCGCGCCGCAATCCGGGCAGGGCGCCGACGACGCCCGCTTGCTCGGCGCGACGGCGAAGATGCTTGGGCAAAACATCGAGGTGCTGGAATCGCTCGATCGGGGCGAGGACAGCCCACATTCGAGCGGCCGGAAAGCCACGGCCTCGCCCGATGATTTCCGCCGCCAACTCGACAGCCTCAAGGAGATCGAGTCCTTGCTCGCACGTCTGTCCTCGGCGACATTCGATGATGCGGGCGAGGAAAGCGTGGATCTAGGCCCGATCGCCGAGGAGGTTTCGTCGGCCCTTCGCGGCCGCGACCCCGGACGCTCAACCCGGATTACCATCGCCCCGGGCGCCCTGGCCGTGGGAAATCCCGCACGGCTACGGGCCGCGGTCGAAGGCCTGCTAAGCGCCGCATGGCGTGTGAACCGTGGCGGCGAACCGACCAACATCGAATTCGGGGTCACGGACCGCGGCGGCCGGGCGGTGTGTTTTGCCCGCTGCCGCGGCGCAGGCCCACGGACGGCGGAGCCGGGACATTCGCCGGCGCCCTCCGCCGGCGCCTTCCGATGGGCCGGCGCCTTCCGATGGAAAAGAGGCGCGGCCCGCGCCCGATATTGGCCTGGCCCTCGTCCGCTACGCGCTTGGCGGCCGCAACACCCGCATCTGGACAGAGAACGGCGAGGGCGAGGGTGCCGCCTTCTTCTTTACGCTACCCGGAAGAGATACGAGCGAACAGCCGCGCACAGGCTGGCGCACGCCGGGGTCCTAGAGCCCCCGACCCGAAGACAGGGGCTGATGGCCCTAGATCAGATAGGGGCCAAAGACGGTGCGCATCAGATCGTCGTCAAGGCTCGTGTGACCGATGGACTTGCCGTCGACGAACACGATGACCTGGCCGTTCTCGACGCCAATCTCGACCTCGTGGCCCACGTCCCTGGCTTGTGACAACGCCGCATCGAGTTCCCGCGCGGTCGCCGCGCGCCCTTTCGCGCCGTCCTTGGGTCCGAACAGACCCCTGAATCGCTGCACCCGCATACTCCCCCCCAAGCAGACCGCCGAAGGAGGCGGGGTCCCCCTGCCCCGCGCATCCCCCAGCCAAGAACACTCGCCAAGCCCACTCAACCGAGCATCCAGAGGAACCGCATCTCTCTCGCCGGGCGTATTAGTCTTAAGGCGAAACTCCCTAAGGTGGTATTAACCACGCCGGGAATTCAGCGGACCCATCGCCATCTCGAACACGTAAGACGCGCGCATAGCCTCCAAAATACCCCAATTTAGGGAAAATTAGGGGACCGCCCCTAGGTTTAGGGGTCTCTGGCACAATGATTCGAGGGGGGGAGTGGCCGTGCTTGATACCCGTTTCTTTCTCACGGGTGCGCGCACTTCGCTGGCTCGCCTTCGGTGCCGTCTTTGGGGACGCGGCGGCGGCTCCAATGCGTCCACTGCCCTAGCGGGCATGCCCCAGGCCGGCGCCGCGCAGAGGCTGCAGGCAATTCTCGACACCGTCCTCGACGGCATCGTCACGATCGACGGACAGGGCCGCATCGAAAGTTTCAATGCGGCCGCCAGCAGGATATTCGGCTACGCCGCCGATGAGGTGATCGGCCGCAACGTCGGCCTCCTGATGCCGGAGGCCGAGGCACGCGGGCACGACGATCACCTGCGGCGCTACTCGCGGACGAACAAATCCACAATCCTCGGCATCGAACGGGAGATTCTCGGCCGCCGCAAGGACGGCACCACCTTTCCCATGGAGCTCGCCGTCACCGAGGTGAACCTCGACGACCGGCGGATTCTTACCGGCGTCATTTGCGACATCACGGAGCGAAAGAAATCCCAACTCGCGCTCGCCGAGGCGCACCGCGGCTTGGAGCGCAAGGTCAAGGAGCGCACCGCGGAACTCGAACAGGCGAACGCCGCTCTCAAGGACAGTGAGGCGACCCTCCGCCTGGTAACCGACGCTCTCCCGATCATGATTTCCTACGTCGACCGCGGGGGACGCTACCGCTTCGTCAACAAAGAGTACGAGGTTAGCTTTGGGCGGCCCAAATCACAGATCGTTGGCAAACGGCCCGCCGAGTTCCTGAATCCGGAGTTCTACGGCAAAGTGCGCGGCCACATGGAGGCGGCCCTGAACGGCGAGCAGCGCTCCATTGAGGAATCATTCGTCGATGCCGACGGTCAAACCAAATGGTATTCGGCCACCTATGTGCCCCATCTTCACGACAGCGGCGAGGTTCTAGGCTACTTCGCGTTGGCCGAGGACATCACCGCGCGCCGCAACGCCGAGCGCGCCATCGAGGCCGCCGAAGCAAAGTACAGGGAACTTTACGACAGCGCCCCCTACGCCTACATCACGATCGACGCGAAGAGCAAAACGCTCACGGGTTTCAACGCGGCGTTCGCCGACCTGCTTGGATACGGTTCCGACGACCTCCACGGCATGAAGCTCTCCGAGATATACGCCGACACCCCGGACGGGACACCCAAGGGCAAGGAGATCTTCCAGCAGCTTGTTACGGGAAAGAAAACGCGCAACGCCGAGGTCCAATGGCGGCACATGAGCGGACGCCCGATATGGGTGAGCGTTTCGGTCGACCCCGTCAAAAACGAACGAGGCGACGTCGTCGCCAGCCGCGGCGTTGCGGTGGAGATCACGGCGCGAAAACAAGCCGAACTGGCGCTGCGCGAGAGTCACGCGCGGTTTCAGGACCTGGCGGAATCGGCATCCGACACGTTTTGGGAACTGGACAGCGAGCTGCGTTTTGTCACCTCATTTGGCGATTTCCTGCCCGACTACACCCTGCCGGCGTCCTATGCCGGGCAAACGCCTTGGGAGCTATTTGAGACGGACGGGAATGACGAGGGCTGGGCAAAGCACATCTCGGACCTTGAAGCCCACCGGGCGTTCCGGGATTTCACCTATCGGATCGCGGCAAAGGACCGCAACCCACGATACATCCGAACAAGCGGAAAGCCGATATTCGATGGTGACGGGGTCTTCCGCGGCTACCGGGGCACTTCAGCCGACGTAACGAGCCTCGTGCTCGCCGAAAAAGAACTCGAGGAGCGCGTGATGCAACTCGAGCTGGCCAAGGAGGCGATCGAACGGCAGGGCACCGAACTTGCCGGCCTTGCCGAGGATCTGTCCGCCGCGCGCGACCAGGCGGAGGCAGCCAACCGGGCGAAATCGGATTTCCTGGCGCATATGAGCCACGAGTTGCGCACCCCGCTCAACGCCATCATTGGTTTCTCGGAAATGATCAAGTCCGAAACCTTCGGGCCGGTCGGCAGCACGAAGTATCGCGGCTATGCGACGGATATATTCGACTCGGGGGAGCACCTCCTCGGCATCATCAACGACATTCTGGACCTCTCCAAGGTCGAATCCGGCGTGGACGAATTGAGCGAGGAGGACGTCGACATGGCCGACGTCATCCGCTCGATCGAAACCCTCGTGCGGGGCCGAGCCGAGCGTGGCGGCGTCACGCTCGAATCGGAGGTGAGCCACGGCTTGCCGCCCATGCGCGGCGACAAACGCAAGCTCAAGCAGATTCTGCTCAACCTGGTCTCGAACGCCGTGAAGTTCACCGACCCTGGCGGCACGGTGACGCAGAAGGCCTGGTGCGATTCCACGGGCGGGCACGTCTTGCAGGTCTGCGATACCGGCGTCGGCATGGCGCCCCAGGATTTACCGAAAGCAATGTCCCAGTTCGGTCAGGTCCGCGAGCTCGATGGACGGTCCAACGAAGGAACGGGTTTGGGCCTTCCACTCGCTCAGGCCCTTGTGGAACTGCACGGCGGGGAATTCCAGCTCGAGAGCACCCTTGGCGTCGGCACGACCGCAACGGCGCGTTTTCCACCGGACCGGGTCTGCCGGGCGGACGGAACGCGGGGCTGAGGGCGCCGGGTGCCTAGGATAAAGGCGCCGCCGTATTTTTTGACGCAGATTCCGTTCCTACCGGACCATCGGCCCGCATCGGCTGGCCGATCAGCTCAAGGCAATCGGCAAGAATACAGGCCATGTCTTCCGCGGGGTCCTTGGACCACAGCATCGCCACGGCCAAAAGGAAGAACACGGCTAAAGGCCAGATCATGAGGTGGAGTGTTACATCCATCGCAGCCACCCTCCATTCGGTAGGCAAACATCGCAGTAGGCAAAGGTTATACTACACTCCGCCCTGCATCGGTGCCCGCCGCGGCAAGGTGAGGCGGCCCCGTGCGCTGCCCGCCGCCCATGCCCGACGCTCGTTTCCAGCCTATTGTGAAGGCGCGCCCGGGCGCCCGCTTTACCGGTCGCGCCGGAGCAACTTTTCACCAAGGAAAACTTCGTGTCGCCGCCGGCCCGCCGCAACGCGCCGCCGGCCGCACGGGAGCCAAATAAGCGCGCCTATCGGGGCAAATTTATCTCGCATACAACCTATCCGAAATTAAACCGATGTGAATCAACGCCTAAACCGCTGGCATGGTGGGATTTACCGCCGATTAACCTGTAACCCCTAGGGTTTGCCCCTACTTGGGGAAAACTACCAGTACTAGTGTCCATGCGAAGCACCGACTTAATCAGCGTCGGCTTTGTCGACCGATTCTTGCCGCGCGCCGCTCCTAAATCCGAACAGGAGAAGCGGCGTATGCGGCTTTATGTCGTGAGCCATATTTTTGGCCCCCTGCTCGCCTACGTCATGGCCGTTTTCCTGGCGCAGCTGGAACAACCCCTCTCGCCCGCATTCTGGGGCTTCATCGCACTGACGACGGGGTTCTTTGCCTATCCCGTCCTGCTGCGGCAGACGGGCGCCTACGGCGTCCTATCCGTTGTCTCCGTCCTACACCTCACCGTGCTCGTGTTTTTCATGGTCTACAATTATGGGGGCCATGTCTCACCCGCATTTCCGGCGGCGCTGACGATCCCTGTCGCCGCCTTCTTCTATTTGCGCAGGACCGGCCGCGTCATTTGCATAACCGCCGCCGTCGCCGGAGTCGCGCTTATCTACGGACTGCATCTGTCGGGCTTCAACTTTCCCGACCGCGTTCCCGTGGACAAGCTGCAGAACCTTTTCATCATCACCGTGCTGATGACGGGGATTTATGTGTCGATGATGCTGCTGACGGCCATGAGCCTCGCCGCTGGATCGGAAGAGGGCCTGCGGACCGAACTGCGCCGGCAACGGGACGCCACGGCGGCGATCCAACGCAAGCGTGAGGAAATGGACTTGACCGCCCGCGACCGGATGACGGACGCCTTTGAGTCCATCTCCGACGCGATCGCCCTTTGGGATACGGACGATCGGCTCGTGATGTGCAACCGTCGGTACCTGGACCTTTTCAGCACGGTATCGGACATCATCAAGCCAGGGGTGACGTTCGAGGAGGTCATCCGGGCCTATGTGGATGTGGGCGGCATCGTCGAAGCCGTGGGCCGCGAAGAGGAGTGGATCGGCAAGCGCCTTGCGTGGCACGGCAATCCTGATCAGCCGCACGAAATCCAATTGTCGGACGGACGTTGGATCCGGGTGAGCGAGGCCCGCACGGCGGAGGGCGGCTACATCGGCACCAGTTCGGACGTCACCGATTTGAAGCGCGCCGAAGTCGAGCTCAGCATCGCCATGGCCCGGGCGGAAGAAGCAAGCCGCGTCAAGTCCGCCTTCCTGGCGACAATGAGCCACGAAATCCGCACGCCCATGAACGGCGTGATCGGCATGAACGAGCTGCTCCTGGATACCGAACTCAATGCCGAGCAACAGGAATATGCGGAGGCCGTCCAGCAGTCGGGGGAGATTCTGCTGTCGATCATCAACGACATTCTGGACACCTCGAAACTCGACGCGGGCCGGCTTGACCTGGAGATCACCGACTTTGACCTTCTTGAAGCGGTGGAAGGCGTCGCCGAGCTTCTGAGTCCGCAGGCGGGAAAAAAATCGGTCGATTTCGTGACGTTTGTGTCGCCCGACCTGCCGGCCGCCGTGCGTGGCGACCCGGCGCGGTTCCGCCAGATCCTCATCAATCTGGCCGGCAACGCCGTGAAGTTCACCGACGAGGGCTCGATCGCGATGACGGCGCAGCTCGCCTCCGAAACGGACGACGCCGTTATGGTGCGTTTCGAAGTGAGCGACACCGGGATCGGCATCGCCGAGGAAGCGCAGACCAAACTCTTCAAGGAATTCAGCCAGGCCGACAGTTCCACCAACCGGAAATACGGCGGGACGGGCCTCGGCCTCGCGATCTGCAAGCGGCTGGTGGAGTTGATGGGGGGTTCGATCGGCGTCACCAGCGCGCCGGGCGAGGGCACCACATTCTGGTTCCAGATACGCTTTGAAAAGGGCTCCACCGAGGCGCTCCGCACCGTGGCGAACGTCGGCGATATGTCGGGGCTTCGCGTGCTCGTCGTCGACGACAACGCACTCAACCGCACCATACTGGAGAAACAAATCACTTCGTGGGGAATGGGCGTGGCCCTCGCGGCCAGTGGCGCCGAGGCCCTCGACACTCTCAAGGACGCGGCGGAGCGCGGGAAAACCTTCGACGCGGCGGTCATCGATCTCATGATGCCGGGTATGGACGGCGAGGCGCTGGCCCGGACTATCAAGGCGACGCCGGAGATCGCGGGCATACCCCTTATCTTGGCGAGCTCGGCCAGCATCGATCGGGAGAAAAAGGAAAGCTTGATGGACGCGGGCTTTGCCGACCGCTTTACCAAGCCCGTGCGCCAATCGGAGCTTCTCAATGCGCTGGCGACCCGATGCGGCATCGAAGTGCCGGACCCGGAACGCGCCGAACGCGAACGCAAGGCCGAGCCGCGGACCACGCGGCCCTGCGCGCCTACGGCTCTGCGCTCACTGCGTATTCTCGTCGCCGAGGACAACACCGTGAACCAACTGCTCGCGGCCCGAACGCTGGAAAAAGACGGCCATTGGGTCGACTTGGCGAACAACGGCGCGGAAGCGGTACAGGCAATCCGCGACTTCCGTTACGACCTCGTCCTCATGGACATAAATATGCCGGTGATGGACGGCTTGGAGGCCACCGCGCAAATCCGCAAGCTCGGAGACGCACGGGCTGAGATTCCCATCATCGCGCTCACCGCGAACGCCATCGAGGGCGACCGGGAACGCTTTCTGGCGGCCGGCATGAACGACTATATGCCGAAACCGATCGACCGGCGCAAACTCAGCGATCTTGTTGCAACCTGGGGCGCAAATGGCGGCCCGGCCGAGGCAACGGCGGACCAGGCGCCCTCCGAGGTCCAGGCCCCTTCCGAGGCCCGGCCGACCGGTCAAATCCTCGATCAAAAAATCATCGCGGACTGGGAATCGTTTTTACCCGAGGACCAGTTCGCCGAGCTGATTAGCACGCACGCCAGCGAAGCGCGTAACTACATGGAACGGCTGAAGGCCGCCGCGGAGAGCGGCGCGCTGGACGAGGTTGGGCGGATCGCGCACGACCTCAAAAGCACCTGCGGCAGTTTGGGAATGCTGCAGGCGCAGGACATCGCAAATAATATTGAAAAGGCGTGCCGGGGGGGAGAGAACGAAACCGCATTGAGTTTGCTTGCCGGCGTGGACGAGGCCATGGTCGCGGCCATGGCGGCGCTTGAATCTCGATATCCGAAGATCTTGGCGGCATAGGCAGGCAAGACCGGCTTTGGGGGAAAGTTCAAATGGCTATTGCGCTGATCAACATTAGGGTGCTTTTGGTGGATGACAATCCGCAGGCCCTGAAGATATTGAAGATGGTCCTCTCAGGCCTGGGTATCCACCAGATCTTCACCGCGAAAGACGGTAAGTCCGCCCAAGACTTCTTGGGCGAAACCGAGGAAGTCGACCTCATCATTTGCGACTGGGAGATGCCGCGCATGACGGGTCTGGAGCTCTTGCAGCAGATTCGGACCGTATATCCCGACATGCCGTTCATGATGGTGACGGGAAACGCCGACATCGAATCCGTGAAGGTGGCCAAGGAGTTCGGCGTCAACGCCTACGTCAGCAAGCCCTTTACGCCGCAGCAGATGGAGGAAAAGATCACGGCGCTGGCCAACCGCCTACAGCGGGCCGCCTAGCCGGCCTACGGCTCCGTGAAAAGCGGCGTCAGCCCCCGACGATGACCGGCAACGGCGTAACCGGAACCGGTTCGGGCGCCGTGGCCTGCACCGGCTGATCGACGCCGTCGCAGGACGGGCAGCCAACCTCGGGGATCAGCCGCAGCGGCGCGCCGGACACACAGCCGGCGATCAGGCCCGCCAAGACGAGCCCCGTCAGAAAGTTCCTAGCTCTGCTGGTCTTCATGCTCCAGATCATTCACGCCCGCGCGCATCCCGGCCATGTCTCCTTTGGAGTACGCCCTTTGGGGGGTAGGCCCTTTTGCAAACCCCTCTCAAAGCGGCGCTTGAGCGTTTCCAATTCATCAGGAATCGCTCATGGCCGCAAGGAGGCCCGCCGGTTATCCGGCGCGCCCGCGCAGTCGCGGCCATCCTTAATTCATCCGAGATGGGCCGGTCCGCAGCCGTGAGCGGCAAAA
>JADFIH010000123.1 GCA_022566715.1 Pseudomonadota bacterium
GCGAGACCAACCGCTCGGACGACCTGGAGGCGGTCCGCAACGCGCTCGCGGAGCGCGGCCTGTGCCAGCGCACCGTGACCGGCCAGCGGAACGCCAAGTTCAAGCCCGACCTGACGGCGGGCGTCCGCATCTTCCAGCGCCAGGCCGGCCTCCACCCCGACGGCCTCGTCATCCCCGGCGGTCCCACCGCGCTGGCCCCTGGGGTTGGGCGGCGAGATTCAGGTAAGAGCCCGGGAGGAAGGCAAAATGGCTAGCGCAGCCACTTGCCGCGGAATCCAAGGGCAAATTAGGGAGGCAGAAAGCGAAATTGCCAAACTGACGGTCAAGTTTGACCTGCTTACCCAGCTTATTCGTGAACGCATCGCTGAGCTTCAAGGCTTACCACGCGACATCAGGCCGCCTGATAATATCATTGCGAGTATCAACGCCATGGCGCGGGCGCGGCGGCACCTCCAAAATCTACCCGATCCCCAACGAGGCGAAGTGCAGGACGCAATCGACTTAACCTACGCGGTAGATACGGCGCTATCGGACGCATCCGAGGTCTCAAACCAACGACTTGATTGGCAAGGCGAACTCTTCGGTCTACGGACCCTCTACGCACAGGACTGTAGGGCGCCCGTTTAGCGGCGTCGTGATTCGGTGTTTCGTCGGGCGGTGATGTCAGCGCCACCTCTCACCGCGACCTAAGTGGGTGGCTGCTGCGTATCTCCGCATCTGCGCGGGCAGACCGGCGTTCGTCTTCAGATAGCCGCCCACCGACTTCTTCGAGCAACGCCGCCACGTCCGCGCCGTTATCCTCGGCCATCAACAGCCATCCATAGGCGCTGCGGTCCCGTCGCCGAACGCCGTCACCGGTGGCGTAGCGGCGGCCCAACTCGACTTGCGCCGGGACGAAGCGGTTATCGCCCGCCTCTATCAATGCGCGAATTCCATCCGCCGTGTCGAGGTAGTCGCGTGGTGCATCCAATAACATTACCCCGAGGTCGTAATTAGCCTCCATAACGCCCCGCTTCGCAGCAAGCCGCAGCAATGCAACTGCCGCCTCGCGGTGTTGCGGCAATCCGTCGCCATCGCGCAGGCGCAGCGCCGTCGCGTACATTACGCGGGGATCGCCCCTTTCGATCTCGTTGAGCCATTCGATTTCAGCCGCCAGCTCCGGCGGAATCGTGCGAGCCCGGAAGGCGTCGGCGCCTGGAAGATTTCTTTCCAGCGACTCCGTACGCCGATCTTGGCGCGGCGACAGTGCGATGAGGTTCAGGGCGGCAGCCTTGAACCAATGGCGCGCCTTCTGCAAATCCTTTGGCGCGCCGCGGCCATCGTAGTACATGAAGCCTACGAGAAGGATCGCTCTCATATCACCGCTCCTCGCCGCCGCCTCATTGTGTGCGAGACCTTTCGCGGCGTCGGTCGCTACGCAAACACCATGTCTATAACTTCTCGCGAGTTCAAGTTCGGCGCGCGTTTCGCCCGCTTGAGCCGCGCCGGTCAAAATCGATATGGCGCGTTCGCATTCCTCCCAACGCACAGCAATGCGCCACTCGTCCCACCAATGCTCCACCGCGCCGCCCTCAATAGCGGGCCATAACAGGGGAAGGTTTCGCCCAACCGCCCGCGCCACGATTGCGCGGGCCGTTTCTCGTTCCTCGTCCGGCAGGAATTTCTTGCTCGATGCATCCAAATCGCCGATACCGGCCCCGTTCGCGTGGGCCAGCAACAGCCAAATGTAGGCTTCGCGGTATTTACGCTCTCTGACACGGTCTCTTCTGAACGGCCGCGCGCCGCCGCTTGCGAGCTGCCGGGCCAATTCCTTCTGTGCCGCCGCAACCCCCGTGCGGGCGGCCCGCGTTAGCAAATCGTCGCTGCGCAAAACGTCACCGTCTCGAAACGGTTTGGCGAGCAACATGCGCGAGGCCTCGAAAAGCCCTTCGGGTACCCCGTGGTCGCCCGCGCGTTCGAGCCAGGTCACGGCCGCGTCGCGATGTTGCGGCAGACCATCGCCGTCGCGCAGGCGCAGCGCGGTCTCGTACATGATGCGCGGATCGCCACTTTCGAT
Organism: Pseudomonadota bacterium; assembly: GCA_022566715.1. GTDB lineage: Bacteria > Pseudomonadota > Alphaproteobacteria > SHVP01 > SHVP01 > JADFIH01. The sequence continues at coordinate 2,057 of JADFIH010000123.1, forward strand.
TTCCTCGATCCAGGCGATCTGGGATTCGAGGAAATCCTGCAAGGCGCTAGACCCGTACATCGAGCGGAGACCGCGTATCTCGCGCTCGCGCTCGTCCCCGAGAAACATCACAATGTTGAGAACGGCCCGCTGAATCCGCACCTGCGCCGCCTCGCGTTCGGATGAGATTGCGGCGTCATCTGTGGTTTGCGCCGCCGCGTGGGGTGCGGGTAGCGCCGCCGCCAATAAGACCGCGCAGGCCAAAGCCATGGCGCCCAGATGAAGGGCTTTCAGTTGCATTGCACGGCCTCCCCGACAACCGCCCGCTTACAACTTAGGGGCGCGGGCCGCACGGCGCAAGATCACCTCGCATTGAGCGCACCTGATACGCGCGCTCGCGCCGCCGGGTCTCGGTCGCCCGCCGCCCCTTCGGCCCCTCGCCGGCGTGCCCCCCGTCAGTCCAATGCTCCCTCGGCGACAGAACGCCGCATAACCCGCACATGTCCTAGCCAATCTCCTTCGCCCGTGTCCCATCATAGCGCCATCCGTGGGTGCCGCTGCCGAGACCGCGCACGGGTCCATATTGAACAGTTACTGCCCAAACCGGACTATTTTCCTTGACATATAGGAATATTTACTCCATAAGCCGGATTAGCAGCCAAGACCAGAGGGTTCGCCCGCCCCAGCCGAACCGGCCAGCCGCAAACGACTAACCCCTAATGAGATCACCCACGCCATGAACCAACCTTTCTCCATCGAACGCCCCGTCGGCGAGCGCGAGACCAACCGCTCGGACGACCTCGAGGCGGTCCGCGACGCGCTGGCGGAGCGCGGCTTGTGCCAGCGCACCGTGACCGGCCAGAGCAATATCCGAAATGATTGAACCGGCCCGGTTCAATCCCTTCGGATAAAATTGCTCTACTTTTCAAGATGCTAGAGCAGCTTTATCCGTTCGGTGATCGCCGAAGGCGATTCCACCTGAACGGATGCTGCTCCAGCGGAACGCCAAGTTCAAGCCCGACCTGACGGCGGGCGTCCGCATCTTCCAGCGCCAGACCGGCCTCGAGCCCGACGGCCTCGTCATCCCCGGCGGCCCCACCGCGACGGCCTTGGCGTTTGGGGGTGAGGTTCCGGTTGTGTCCGCCCCGACCGAAGGCAAATTGGCCGACGATGCCATTCTTCAAACGATCGAACAGGACATTGCGGAGGCAAAACGCGACTTACGCGATGCGTCCATCCTTCCCGAGGGGAAGCAAATGGCTTCCGCCGCAACTTGCGCCAGGTGGCAGGAACTGATCGCCAGGGCACAACGCGGTATTGACGCGGCAGACAGTCGAATTGACATCCACGAGAGCCTCATCCAGGAATTGGAAAATGATCTCAGGGTCGCCAAAGACAAGCTGAGGGCAGATCGCGCTATTGGCGCGGCAGACAGTCGCATTGCGGCCCACAACCGCCTCATCAAAGAACTGGAAAATGAACTCCGGGTCGCCAAAGGAGAGCTGCAAAAATTGTGGAATATCCGTCTTGATCTTGAGGAGGTGATAGCGACGAATCGAACCAATGTATTTAATTTTTGCCCCTCCGCTTAGCCGGAGGAGTTTGTGCTGGATCGCGGCTCTACTCCAACCGCTCTCACCTGAGATGGCGCGGGAAGTTGGCTCCCTTCTCCGCCTCCGCGCGCGCGGCCTCGCGTTCCTCGCCCGACAACCGCTTGCCAACCTGTTCGAGCAACGCCGCCACATCCCCGCCGTTTTCATCGGCGATCAAAAGCCAGACGTAGGCAGCGTGGTCCCGTTGTTGAACCTGATCCCCGGCCGCGTAGCGACGCCCCAATTCGACTTGCGCCGGGAGGTAACCATCCCTGCCGGCCGCCCCCAAGTATCTGATCCCAAATTCCTCGTCACGAGAGTAGATGGGGGTGTTGAGAAAGGTCAATCCGAGGTCGTAAAAGGCTTCGGGTACGCCCCTCCTTCCGGCCTTGACGAGCCACCTCTCCGCCGCTTCGCTATCGCGTGGCAAGCCGTCTCCGTCGCGCACCCGCAGCGCCGTTTCATGCAGAATTCGTGGATCGCCGTCCTCAATCTCCGCCAGCCATTCGATCTCGTCGATCAATTCAGGCGGTAAGTCGCGCTGAAGGAAAAAACCTCTCGGCATATGGCCGCTGGCCCACCGCAGGCGCTCGCCGCGTTCGTAGGAACTGGCGACCATCGAAAGTGCGGCGGCTTTGAACCAATGCTGCGCCGCCTCCAGGTCCTTGCCGGTGCCGCGGCCGTCGTAATAGAGAAGGCTTAGGCGAAACGCCGAGACGAGATTCCCGCCGTCAACCGCTGTGCTGTAATGCTCGAACGCCTTCGCGTCGTCCCGATCGACGCAGGTTCCCTCTTCGTAGAACTCCGCGGTTCTGTGCTCTGCAACCGGATCGCCAGCCTGCCGCCCAGCATCGAGGGCGGATAGGGCGCGCCCGCACTCCTCCCAATTCAAAGCAGAGCGCACCTCTGCCTGCCATAGCTCGCTCTCATCAAATTCGTCGCCTAGAGGCCAAATCCTGGGGAGACGGACTTTGCCGGTGGCTTTTTCTACGCGCCTGCGGGCGTGCTCACGGTCCTCCTCGGTCAGGTGCTCCCCGGCGTTGGCGATCGCGGCGTCATCCACCTCTGCGCCATTTGCCCTGGCCAAAAGCAGCCACGCATAGCCGTGGTAGTAACTTCCATCCAGTGGGACGCCGGCAATCTCCCGCATACCCCAATCCTTCTGCGCCGCGGTCACGCCCATATACGCGGCCCGATTGAGGGTCATCCCCCCTATCAGCAGATCGCCATCGCCATCAGGATTATCTAGCCGCATGCGGGCCGAGGCGTAGTATCCCTCGGGAACTCCGTGGTCGCCCGCGCGTTCGAACCAGGTCTTGGCCGCCCGCCGATCTTGTGGCAAGCCGTCTCCGTCGCGCAGGCGCAGCGCGGTCTCAAACATGATGCGGGGGTCGCCTTGCTCGATCCCTTCGATCCAGGCGATTTGCGAGTCCAAATATTCGCGCGAGAGGCCGGACCTATACCTCCAGCGTAGGTCGCGAACCTCGCGCTCGCGCTCGCCCCCGATACGCCATATGAGGTCGAGGATGGCGTGCTGTATGCGCGACCGCTCGGCTTCTTGTTCAGCCGAAATTGCGGAGTCATCTGCGGTTTGCGCCGCCGCGTGGGTTGCGGGCAAGGCCGCCGCCATAAGGAGCGCGCCAGCCAAAGTTATAGCGCCGAGACGAAAGGCTTTCAGTTGCATTACACCGCCTCCCCGACAACCGCCCGCTTGCAACTTAGGGGCGCAGCGGCGGGGGCGCAAGGGTGCGGCGCCTACCTCCGCTTCTTCGCCGCCTTTCGCGCCGATTTCCTGGGGGCCGCGGTCCGGCGCGTGGTCTTGGCCTTTGCGGTCCCCGCGCCTTTCTTGCGCGGGCTGCGGCGCGCGAAGTCGTCGGCGATCTCCTCGAAGGTGACGAAGCGCACGCCGGGGTGGCGCCGTATGTGCTCGTGCAGCCGCTCGTGCATCATCAGCACCTGCGGCCGGCCCGACACGTCCGGGTGAATGGTCATCGTAAAGGCCGCGTGGTCGTATTCGCGGTAGACCCAATCGAACTGATCGCGCCACATCACCTCGATATCGCGCGGATTGACGAAGCCATGACTATTGGGCGCCTTCTTGATGAACATCATCGGCGGCAGGTCATCGGTGTACCAATTCGCCGGGATTTCGATGAGGTCGGTCTCGACGCCCCGTTTCAGGGGCTTCATCCAGGTGCGGGGATGTTTGGAGTAGTCGATCGGCGTCCACGAATCGCCGACGCGCACGTAGTAGCACTGGAAGTCGTGATGCATGAGGGAGTGGTCGTACTTGATGCCGCGTTCGAGCAGGAGCTCGTTGGTCACCCGCGAGAATTCCCACCACGGCGCCACATAGCCGCGCGGTTTCTTACCCGTGAGCTTCGTTATGAGGTCGATACACTTGTCGAGGACCACCTCTTCCTGCTCGCGCGTCATTTCGATGGGGTTCTCGTGGCTATAGCCATGCACGCCGATCTCGTGACCGCGCTTGTGGACCTCCCGCATCTCCTTAGGAAAGGTCTCGATCGAGTGGCCCGGGATGAACCAGGTGGTCTTGATGCCCCAGCGGTCGAACAGTTCGAGCAAGCGTGGCGAGCCCACCTCGCCCGAGAACATGCCGCGCGATATATCGTCCGGCGAATCTTCGCCGCCGTATGAACCGAGCCATCCGGCGACCGCGTCCACGTCCACCCCGTAGGCGACAAGAATTTCCTTTGCCATGGCATCCTCCCTCGATTTGCCCAAGAATCCTGGTTGCGTGCCCCGACATTAGCACCGTACGAGGGGAGCGAAAACGTTCCTCGGAGACCGCAAATCGGACCGCGCCGGTTCAATTACGTTGGCACTTCGGATATTGCTCTAAGATTTACGCCAACCCATGGCGAAGAACAGGGAGGCCGCGCATGATCATCGACTGCCGCATCTACACTTTCAAAGTGGGCGCCGTGCCCCGGTTCATCGAGTTGTTCGAGGCCGAAGGCATGGCGGTACAAAAGCGCATCCTGGGGAACTTCATCGGCATGTACCGGCACGAGACCGGACCCGTGAACCAGGTCATCCACATGTGGGGCTATGACGACATGAACGAGCGTGCGCGGCGGCGCGCCGAGTGCGCCGCCGATCCCGAATTTCAAGCCTACGTCAAAAAAGCGCGCGATATGATTACCGATCAGGACATCCGCATCCTGATCCCGACCGGGGGCTCACCCGACCACTCCAAGCCGCGCTGACAACGGCAACAAGTCCGGAAAGGACCGCGTCATGAAACTCGTTTTTACGCCGAACCCGCAGTACATCCACAAGGTTCTGGTCGTCGCGCACGAGGCCGGCGTTCTCGACAAGATCGAATTTGAACGCCAGGTCCCCTTCGATCAGGACACGGGGATTTGGCGCTACAACCCGCTGGGCAAGGTGCCGGCGTTCGTCATGGACGACGGCGAGCCGCTTTATGGCGGTCTCGTCATCTGCGAGTATCTCGATTCCTTCAACAAAACCGCGCCGCTGTTTCCCAGGGACGAGAGCCGCTGGCGGGCGCTGCGCCAGATGGTGACCGGCGACGGCATCTTTGACGCGACCACGCTCATCCGGATCGAAAGCTGGCGGCCCAAGGAAGACTGGCACCGCGACGCCATGCTGCGCGAACGCCGCAAAATCATGGGGGCGCTCGACCGGCTCGAGCTCGATGCCAAGGGCTGGGCCGCTAACGCGGACATCTTTCACATGGGCCACGTCTGCACGGCGGGCGGCTTGAGCTATCTGGAGCTGCGCAATCCGATAACCGAGTGCGGCCTGGAGCCGGGCGACGCGGACTGGGAGTGGCGTGAGGGCCGGCCGGCGCTCGCGGAATGGTTCGCCGAAATCGTTAAACGCCCCTCCCTGGCCCACGTGGTCGACCTGCCGAAGTAAATGCGTCGCGGTCTAGCCAGCTGACAGTGCGCCGTCAATGAACAATTCCGCCCCGGTGATGCAGTTTCTCACGTTTTCATCCATGGCGCGCAGTTTGCGCGAACCACGAGGCCCAGCGCCCACATAACCTATTATTTACACACGATTACTTTTAAATCCGGAATAGTTTCCCAGCCCCGGAATTAGCGGCTTTTTAACCGTCCGACCCCATAATTGCCACAGCCGAGGGGGAGGTCCATCGGCCTAGGTGGGGGGCGGTCCGGGCATGCTGGTCAAGTCGATACATCTCACACGCTATTTCATGCTCGGCGGCATCATCGTCGTCGTCGCCGCAGCCGTGAGTCTCACTCTCTTGAACCGTGCGATCCTGACCAGCCAGCTCGTGACAATGGCCGAACGCAACAACCTTGCGCTTACCCAGGTCTTCGCGAACAGCCTGTGGCGGCCCTATTCCGAATTCCTCAATTCGGCCGGAAGCTTGAGCCCCGGGGAGGTCCGCACTCACGAGAAAACCGACGAGTTTTTCGCGGATGTCCGCGACCTGATGGCCGGAACGAGCGTCCTCAAGGTCAAGGTCTATGACCTGAGCGGGAACACGGTGTTCTCGACGCAAAAGGACCAGATCGGCGCCGACTACAGCCAAAACCCACGCTATTTGACGGCGCTGGGCGGCGCCACGGCCAGCGAGCTCGAATTCCGCGAGACCTTCCAGTCCATCGGCGGACTCGTGCCGGATATTTGGGTGATGTCGAGCTACATACCGGTTCGGTTGACCGCGAACGGTCCCATAGAAGGCGTGGTCGAGATCTACAGCGACGTCACCGAGTTCCAGGCGGGTGTGGCCGCCGCCGAACGTCTTGAGCTTATTATCGTCGCAGCCGCCATGATCTCGGTGTTCCTCCTTTTGACGGGGATGATCTGGCGGGCCGACCGGTTGATCGGACGCGCCCACAAGCGCCATCTCGAACTTGCGGCGAGCGCCGCAATGGCGAATGCCGCCAGTCAGGCGAAATCAGAGTTCGTCGCCAACATGAGCCACGAACTGCGCACGCCCCTCAACGCGATTCTCGGCTTCTCCGAGATGATCCGGTCGATGCCGGACCGGCCCGACGCCGCCGCCAAGGACCAGGAATATGCTCGGGATATCCATAGGGCCGGCACGCACCTGCTCGACATCATCGGCGACGTGCTCGACATGGCGAAGGCCGAGACCGGAAAACTGAACCGTTCCCTGTCAAGTGTCGACGCGGGCGAAATCGTGGCGGATGTGGTCGACATGCTGGTCAATCAGGCGACGACGCGGGGCGTCGACCTGACTTACGAA
>JADFIH010000124.1 GCA_022566715.1 Pseudomonadota bacterium
ACCGTTCATGGTCTTAGCATGGACATAATACGGTATCTTGCCTGTGAGTGTGTTAACGACGGTCTTGTTGAAGGCAAGAAAAAGAACATCGGACCCGTTTGGCAACCGCCTCATACATTCAAGGATGGTTGTGGTCTTGCCAGAACCGGCCACAGCTTCTACAGAGAGGTTTATGTCGTTGGTTGCGACCTCCGTTACCAACAGTTGAGGAAGCGTGAAATAGTCCTTGGCAGGCCACGAGTTATTACCACAGCCAAGAACGTCATTATAATTATCTCCCCAGGTCCAGAATCTTCCGTATTTATCTATGGCCATGGCATGTTTGGCACCCGCATCTATATAAATAATATCCTCCAAGAATTCTTCTCCGGTGGTGTCCTTGACCTGTTGAGGTGTGTCGTAGTAAGGTTTTTCATATTTTGGGGTCGGCGTCCGGTTGGGCGCATCCTGGGAGGGTCTTTGGTGAACGCGGTCAAAGGAAAATCGAAGCTCGGGGACAATTTCTTCGAGGAAATAGGGGGCCGCGCCTGTCTCGCGCGCGTCCACCGCATTCTCTACGACAAGTTATTCGCCCATCCCTGGTTGAAGGGATTTTTCGCCCATACCAAACGCGAAATCGTCGAATCGCAGCAAAACGACTTTTGGGCGGGCCTCATGGGCGGGCCGAACGTGTATGGCGGGCGCTCGCCGCGCCACGCCCATGTGCATATGTTCATTCCGGCCCAGGCGTTTGCCGTCCGCCACGCGATTCTAGGCGAAGCCCTGGTGGAGGCCGGTGTTCCGGCCGATCTGCGGGAAAAATGGTTGAGACTGGATGCGGGGTTCGAGCGCGCGATCGTGAATAAATCACCCGAGGAATGTCACGGGCGTTACAAGTCCGACCCCGTGATCATCGTTCCCCTCCCGGACGGATTGGCCGCCTAATCCGGGCCTGCCCCGCGTCCCTCGGCCGCCAAGCGGCCGGATGCGGTCTCGATGCGCTCTTCCAGCACCGCCATGAACTCCTTGCGCTTCAGGCCCGCGGGGATGGGCGGCAGATATTCGAAGACGATGGTGCCCGGGGACTTCAGAAACGAACGGTGTTTCCAGAACAGGCCCGAGTTCAGCGCGATCGGCACGCAGGGCAGGCCGAGCTGGCCGTAGAGCGCGGCGACGCCGGGCAGATAGGGCGCCGAAACACCGGGCGCGATGCGCGTGCCCTGCGGGAAGATAATGATGGGGCGGCCGTCCTTCGCCGCTTCCTTGGCGGCGGCGATCATCTCCCTCAACGATTTCATGCCCTGTTCCCGGTCGATGGGAACCATTTTGGTTTTGCGGCAATACCAGCCGTAGATGGGCAGCGCCAACAGCTCCTTTTTCATGACGATGGCCGGGTGGTGCGTGATGACATGAAAGATCATCGTGTCCCAGGCCGACTGGTGCTTGGCCGCCATCAGGACCGGGCCTTGCGGAACGTGCTCCTGGCCGCGAATCTCCACCCGGATGCCGGCGACGAGGCGTAGGAGCACATTGATGCCGCGCGCCCAATAGGTCTGCCCGAGTTCGGTGGCGCCGCGGGGAAGGGCGAGCGAGGGTATCCACAGCACGTTCATGAACACGCTCCAGAGATAGAACGCGCCGTTGAAGAGAATCGAGCGCAGGTAAATCATGCGGCCGGAGCCGGCCCGGGGCTCAGCCAGGTGCGCACCGTGGCCGCCCAATACTTGGCCGCTTCGGTCAGCAGCAAACTCGCCGTGCCGGGCGAACGCCACCACGACTCGATTTTGACCCCCCGCGGGAACACCGGGTGGGACACCAGCGCGACGCCGGGCATGGCGCGGCGCATTTCCAGAAGACTGCGGGGCATGTGATAGCTCGCCGTCACAACGCGCAGACTGCCGTAACCCTGCGCTTTAAGCCACGCGGCGGTTTCCCGGGCGTTCCCCTCGGTGTTCAGGGCGTCCCGCCCAATGACGACGCAGCACTCGAAGCGATCGGCTGCACCGGCGCGCGCCCGGATGGCCTCGCGGGAGGTGCCACGGTCGACCCCGGAGATGAAAAGTTTTTCCGCCTGTCCTTGGGACAGCAACGCGAGCCCGGCGGCGAGGCGTTCGCTGCCGCCGGTGAGGACGACGATGGCCCCGGTTTTTCCGTCCGGATTTTCCACCTGCCGCGGCAACTTGCCGACGAAGGAGAACAGGCCGGCGATCAGAATCCCCCCCAGCCCGATCACGAAAATGGCGCCGGCGGTGGCGCGCCTGCGCCGATGCGCGCGTCCGGTCATTTCCCGGCGGTTGGCGATCCGCCGCTGGCCTGGGCGGTCAGCAGCCCGTCGCTCGCGGCCGCCAGATCGTCGTAGACGGCGACGGGCCGCACCTCGTCCGGCAAGCCCGCGTCGAGCGTTTCCTGGCCCTTGCCGCTGAGCACCAATATTCGCCGGCAGTCCGCCGCCGCCGCCGCCTGAAGGTCGCGCAGGGTGTCACCGATCATCACCGTTTCCGTGGGCAGCGCGGCAAAGCGGCTGATCGCTTCATTCAACATGCCGGGCGCCGGCTTACGCCGGCCGCTCGCCGCCCAGGGCGGATCCGGGCAGACCAGGATGTCGTCGAGCCGGCCGCCGGCGCGGCTGATGGCAAGGCTGAGCTTTTCGTGAATGCGGTCGAGCGTGTCGCGGTTGATGATCCCCCGGCCCACCACCGATTGATTCGTGACCACCACCACGACATGCCCGGCTCTTTTGAGCTTCGCCACCGCCTCCACCGAGCCTTCGATAAGGACGAGCTCTTCCGGCGTCTTGACCGAGTCGTCGCGGTCCTCGTTCAAGACACCGTCGCGGTCGAGCAGGACGAGCATCGCTAAAGAGATTGGCGGAGCGAGCGCGACACCGTCATGCGCGCCGTCACCGTGGCGACCGCGGTGCCCAAGATCGGCAGCATGGCGAGGATCGCCCATTGCGGTGCCGTCAGGGATAGCCGCGGCACGAGGGACGCTTGAACTTGCGAGGACAGCAGGGTGAGAACGAGCAGAGTCACGGCTCCGAAGACGAGCCCCAGTACCCCGCCGATCAGACTCAGGACCAGAAGGCGGAATTGAAATTGGCGCGCGATGTAGGAATCGTGCGCGCCGATGAGATGCAGCAGCTCGATGGTTTTGCGGTGCGCCGACATTCCCGCGCGCGCCGCGAATATGATGATGGCGGTGGCCGCGGCGCCAACCAGCGCGACGATGATCCCGGCCACCCATTGAACCGACCGCGCAAGCCTCACCAGCCGCTCGAGCGATGCGCCGCTGTCGTTCACCTGTACGCCGGAGACGATAACGGCCAAGCGCTGCGCCAGACCCTTCGGGTCCAGCGAAACGCCGTCGTCCAAGGTCACGTCGATGAGGATGGGCACCGGCAGGTCGGCCGGGAGATCGGCATCGCCCAGCCAAGGTTCCAGAAGGGCCTGAATGTCGCTATCCGGAAGCGGCGCGGCGCTGGCCACGCCGGGCGTGGCGAGAAGCGCATCGGTGATGGCCTTGATATTGGCCACCGCCTCGGGCGATGTCTGGCCGCCCGGCCGGCCCGGCAATTGCACCGTCATGGATCCACGCACGGCGTCGCGCCATTGATCGACGGCGCCGCCAATCGACATGGACCCGGCCAGCGCCAACGTCGCAAGGTAAACCATGACCGCGACGATCAGCGGAACGAAATGGCGTGAGGCGTCGTTGTCGAAGGAAAGGTCCGAATGCATCGCTTAAAGCCCGCCGGCCTGCTGCGCCAGCGCGGAAGAAGGCGCGACCACGCGCGGCGGCCTGTGGACCGAGAGCTCGCCGCCAACGAGACGAAGCACGGGGCGGCCAAAGCGCGCGATCAAGTCGCGGTCGTGGGTGGCGATGACGACGGTGGTGCCGATCTTATTGAGTTCCTCGAACAGATGAAGGATGCGCAACCCCTGCTCATGATCGACGCTGCCGGTGGGCTCGTCCGCCAGCAACAGGCTGGGCCGGCCGATCACGGCGCGGGCGATGGCGACCCGTTGCTTTTCACCATCGGACAACGTGGGCGGCCGCGCGCCGATATGGTCCTTCAGGCCGACCCAGGACAGGAGCTCGGAAACGTGTGCGCCGATCGCTTCTTTCTTGGCGCCGGCGATGCGCAGCGGCAGGGCAACGTTGTCGAGCGCCGTCAAGTGATCGATGAGCCGGAAATCCTGAAAGACGACGCCGATCCGCCGCCGCAAGGCGGGCAATTCGCGGCGCTTCATGGTGGTGGTGTCGCGCCCGAACAGGCTGATGAGGCCCCGCGAGGGCCGGTGCGCGAGATACATCAGGCGCAACAGCGTGGTTTTGCCGGCGCCGCTGGCGCCAGTCAAGAAGTGGAACGACCCTGGCGCCAGCTGGAAGCTGATGTCATGGAGAATCTCCGGGCCGAGGCCGTATCGCATCCCTACGTTTTGGAAGCGTACCACGCGTTATTTGGCCTTCCGTACAGCCCCACCAAGGCTCCCCGAGGACGCAGAATCGCACAGCCCGAGCCCCCGCGTCCAGCCCCCGGGTGCTTGCCTCCCCTACGCCAAACGCTTATAAGGATTCGACCCTAAAACCCTTGAAATAGCTATGATCATTAGCTGTCCCCAGTGCGATGCGCGCTATGAGGTTGATGCAAAGGTTCTGAGCCCGAACGGGCGCCAGGTCCGTTGCGCCAAGTGCGGGCATCAATGGACCGAACGGCCGCCCGCGGGACCCGCCGAGCTAGAGGAGCTCGACTACGCCGAGGAGGACGAGGGGCTCGACGACTTTCGGGCGACCCGCCGCGCCATCGGCCGTCAAACCAAAGGCAAGAAGCGCGGGAGCGCCATCGCGGCCTGGGCGGCGCTCGCCGCCGCGGTCGTCGTCATCATCGGCGGGGGCATCGTGGCGCGCAACCAGATCGTTTCGATTTGGGGGCCGGCGGCGCGCTTCTATGAGATCGTGGGGCTTCGTCTTGAGGTGCGCGACTTCGGGCTCGACGTGCAGGTCACTTCGCTGCGGCAGCGCCGCAACGAAGCCAACGAACTGGTGATCGACGTTACCGGGGAAATCACCAACACCTCGAGCGACGTGAAAATCGTCCCCCAACTGGAGGGCGCGCTGCTGGACGTTCGCCAGAAGTCAATTCATTCCTGGCGTTTCAACGCCGCCGCCGAGCAACTCGATCCCGGCGAAGCGACGGAGTTCAAGACAAGCGTCGTCAATCCACCTGACGGGGCCAGGGAAGTCTTCGTCTCGTTCGCCACCGAGGGCTAGGCGCCGCCATGGGGTCCGGGCCGGGCGACGGCACCACGCAGTCAAAACCCGCGGCAAAGGTCAGCGTCCTTTTCGATGCCGATCGGATAGCGGCGCGCGTGGCGGCGCTGGCCAAGGAGATCGCCGGTGGGGTCGGCGGCGACTTTCTCGTCATATCCATTTTGAAAGGCAGCTTCGTCTTTTCGGCCGATTTGATCCGCGCCATGCACGGAGAGGGCATGCACCCGCAGATCGATTTCATTACTTTGTCGAGCTACGGGGAGGCGACGGAGAGCTCGGGCCACGTCGAGATCACCCGTGACGTCACCGACCGGATCCGCGGGCGCACGATCATGCTGGTCGACGACATACTGGAATCGGGCCGCACGCTCGCCTTCGCCAAAACGATGCTGCTCGACAGGGCGGCGGGCGAAGTCAAGGTCTGCGTCTTCCTGGACAAGCCGAACAAACGCAAGGTGGCGATAGAGGCGGATTTCGTGGGCTTCGAATGTCCCGACGAGTTCGTCGTGGGCTACGGCCTCGACTACGCCCACTACTACCGGGAGCTTCCCTACGTCGGAATTCTCGAGAGCGGTTAGAGCGATTCCAGTTCACTAGGAATCGCTCAAGGCTGCTGGAATCGCTCAAGGCCGCGAGGCGGCCCGCAGGTTATCCAGCGCGCCCGCGCCGGCGCGGCCATCCTTAATTCATCCGAGATGGGCCGGCCCGCAGCCGTGAGCGATAAAAAACTGGAGTGGTTCCGACCAAGCCGGAACCACCCTAACCCCGCTCGTTAATGTTTCTTAACCATTCCAAGCTAGGGTGAGCCTCATTCCGCTGTAATTCGGGGAACCCGAGCCTTGCGATACGTTGCCCGCGGCCACGACGGCGCGATTACCAAGGTCGTTTCCGAAGCCGAAGGCGGGGCGACGGAAGAGATCTTCAAGGAAGATCCCGAGCTCATCGCTTTCGTGACCGAAGGCGGCGCGGAACCGGCGCTGCGGGCTTACCTTGCGTCAAGCGACGCGGAACTGCTTCGCGTTCTCGAGGATCTGGTCAACGTCTTGATCGACCGGAATATCGTGTTGCTGACGGACTTTCCCGAAGCGGCTCAGCGCAAGCTCATGCAGCGCAACTCGGTGCGCCGCAAGCTCCAAGACTTTTAATCTCGATCAAAAGCGGCGTAGCAACCGGTCGATGTAGTCGCGCTCGATCGGTGGGCGCGAACGGTCGCCCGAACGCCGGTAAAGTTCGCGCAGGATCTCGCGCGCTTTCTGCACATCGGCCTCGTCGGGGATCTTAACGCTGTCATTATCGAAGGCGCCAACACCTGCCTGCGGCCGGCCCAACGGGTCCCGGCCCGCGCGGTTGAATTGGCCTGGGCCCTCGTCGAGGCCCGGATTCTGACCCAGCGCTTGCAGCATGTCGCGGATCACCGAGTCCGCGCCTTGACGCAACTGGTCCAGAGCGTTGGTCTGCGGTCCCACGGCGTCGCCGGGACGGCTCGCCTCCAGCTGACGGCGAGCGTCGTCCATGAAACGCTCGGCACGCCCTAGGGCGCCAGGGATGTCCCCGCCGCCCTCGCCCAGGCGCCGCATCAATTCGCCCAGCATGCGCCGCAGGGCTTCCTGATCTTCGGACAAACCATCTGTCGCCTGGCCAGGCTGTCGTCCGTCTTGCTGCCCGCGTTCACCGCGTTGACCGGGGCGCCGCCGCTGAGACTCACGGAACGTGCGGTCGAGCAATTCCTGCTGCCGCCGCAATAGCTCGCTGAGGTCGCTCAACGTCTGATTGTCCTCCAGCGCGCCTTCGTCCATTTCGCCGGCAAAGACGCCGTCGCGCAGGTTCTCCAGCAACTCGCGGAGTTGCGAGAGCAATTCCCGCGCCGCCTCGCGTGAGCCAGTCCGGCTCAATTCCTGGGCGCGGTCAAGCAACGCCTGCAATTCCTCCGACCGCAGGAGCGCGTTCGGATCTATGGGCTGCCGCTGTAAATTCCCGTCCCGCGCGTCCGCCAGGGCCCGTTCGGCGAGCGCCTGGAGGAAGCGCTCCAACGCTTCGCGCACGTCTTGGATAAGTTCGTCGATCTCTGCATCGGCCGCGTTGTTGGCCAGGGCCTCCAGCAAGGCGTCCTGCGCCGCCCGTAACTCGGCCTCGGCCAACGAGAGATCGCCGTCCTCGATGCGCAGGGCGGTGTCCCAGAGAAGATCGACGACGCCGTCGACGACCTTCGCGCTCGGCTCCAGGTTGACCAGACGCCAGACCGCCGAACGAAGACTCATGAAGGCGACCACGTCGCCGTAGTAGTCCTGCGGTTGGGCCGAGATGCGCGACAAGGTGCGCGCGACGGCGTCCTGCCGCGACGGCGCGATGGCAAGCACCTTGCGCTGCTCGACGATCGCCTTAGCGACGGGGTGCCGGAACTCCCGCTCCGGCAGGATTATCTCGATCTCCTCGGAGACGCCCTCCTGGTCCAACTCATCTCGGGCCGCGAGCTGGATGATGACGGGAAGACCGGCCCAGGGATGCGGCGTCAAATCGCGGAAGCTCGTCTCGCTGGCCTCTGTGCGCCCTTCCGCCGCAAGCGGCAGGTCGAAGGTCATGACCTCCGAACCTTCGGCGCGGCGCAGGCGCGCCTCGACGGACACCAGCCCATAGTCGTCGCGCGCGTCGTAGCTCAGGCGGAGCGCGTCCCGCGCGCTTGGCGACGGTGTCTCGTGGAAGGCGATGCTTGGCGCCACGTCCGCAACGACATCGAGCGGCCAAGCCGCCAGGGTGTCGCCATCCCGCTCGATCGACAGGGCTTTGCCGGCCGTCATCGTGCGCTCGATCTCGAAATTCTCGCGGCCGATCTCCTTGAACGCGGTCGCGCCGCCGTCGACGACAAGGTCGGGGATATCCCGCCCGCCATGAACACGGGCGAAAAATTCACTGCCGGCCGGCACGCGAATCGTTTTCCGGCCCGTCCCGGCACCCTTGCTGAGAAAGGTCGGCGCGAGGCCCGTGTAGGCGGGCGGCGTAATCCAGGCGTCCAAAACGATTTCCGTCTCGTCCCCAAAGGACAAGTCGGGCGCGAACGCGTGGCCAAGGCGCCGCGGTCCATCGCCACCGGCCACCACCAGACCGATGACCAGCAGAAGGCCCACGCCCGCGCGCAGGGCCCAGGGGTCCTTGCGGGCCAGGCCGCCGGCGGGCCAACCGACGCGCAAAAAGCGCAGCCTGCGCCGCGTGTGCCGGCGGTGCTCCTCCCACAGGGCCTGGGTCCCGGCTTCGGCGCTTGCCCCGGGGGCAAGCGCGAGCTGGTCACGGAGTGCCGCCAGGGGCCGGTGGTCCAGCCCCGTCGCGTGCTCGAGCCGGCGGTGCCCTTCCGTTCGGCGGGGCAGGGTCAGGTGGCGAAGGCCCCGAAATAGAGCGGCCGCCAGGGCCACGCCAAACAAAACGAGAAGGACGAGATGCAACCAACCAGGAAACAGGTCCCAGAAATTGAGCAGTGACAGTCCGGCAAAGAGCAGCGCCACGCCGGCGCCCATCGACAGGGCCGGCCAAAGACGCTCCCAGAACAGCGCCATCAGGGCCGCCGGCAGGCGCCAGCCTACCGGCCCTCTCTCGTCC
>JADFIH010000125.1 GCA_022566715.1 Pseudomonadota bacterium
GCTGCGCGAACCATCGACGATCTATGGGAGGTCATCGCTCAATCCCTCGACGACTTCACCCCCACCCAATGCCGAAATTATTTCGTCGCTGCAGGATATGAACCCGAGTAAATTGAAACCGCTCTAGAGCTGGCCCGCCGCCGATTGTTCCTGCGAAATCTCTTTTGGAATGCAGTAGAGGATCGCCTCGAAGCGCTCGAAGCTGTAGTACCCCAGGTGGAAATCATAATTCTCGCAAAGCTGGAAAAGGACGATGGGTATCTTCCAAATCTCCTCCAGCCGGTGATAGATGCTAATCGCGAGTTGCGGGCGGTATTTCCGGATCGTATAAAACGCGCCGAAGAGCGCGTGAAGATCCGCCCCCTCCAAGTCGAGTTTGATGAGATCAACGCAATCCAGCCCCGTCTGCTCGACGAATGAGTCAATGGTTCTGCACGGGTATGCCGTCGTCTCGCCGGTTTCCGAGGATACGTGGGCATATATTTGCCCATCTCCCGACATGGCAAAAGTTTGCTTTCCGTCCTCATGCCAAAGCGCGAATCGATGTTCGATAAAGTCCTGTGATCCTGCTGCCATCCACGCGGCCACGTAATCGGTGAGGTGATCGTGACCAAGCGGGTCGAAATTGTGGATGGTGGCATCGGCGGGTAGCTTTGTGACGAGGAACGGTATCTCGTGGCCGTCAAATACGCCGCCGTTGATCACCATGTGGCAGCGCCCGTAGTCGATATGTTCGAAATATTGGACAGAGCGAAACACCCGATCCAGGTAGAATGACCAGCAAGCCGCGGGCGAACCTGTAACAATGGTGCTGTACGCTTGGCGGCTGGAATGATCGGATAAGGTCTCGATCACGCGGCGTATCTTTTCTTTGTTGGCCACGAGGATTTCGGGATTCTGCGACATATACAGGTCAGGAGTTTCCAATAGGTTCCCGGTTTCCTTGTCGATTTCCGCCCGCTTCGTGCTTAGCAGCATATCGGTGAAGGCGCCGTCGCGCATGGTCACGCTGCCGCCATCGAAGCCGATCTCGTGGAGGACGCGTTTGGAAAATTCCCAATAACTCCAGTAGTCGCTGACAGGGAGCGGCATTACTAGGACGTCCGCCGATTTGCCCTCGCGCACGAGCCTCTTTGCCCCCTCTATCCGAAGGTCGCAGACGATCAGAGGCGCACCCGTCACCTGGTGCGCTGCGTCGACGTAGCCGCCAAAGCGCGCGCCTGGGCGGACCGCCTCAATAATTGAAACGAGTTGCCGGGTTACGTCGGTGTCGCCAAGGACGTGGTAGGCGCCTTCGTTGGGAAGGCAAAGTGGAGCGTCAATCATCATTTGAAGAGCCCCCTGCTGGCCACCTGATCCGACCAGCCTTAATTTTGTGTTAATGGCGGATTCGGGCGCTCGAGTCCGGTCCCCGGGCCTCGACAGTCCAAAGTCCGCCTGATACAAGACCATCCGTAATGCGAGCCGGACCCGAGTTTCAGCCGATAGGCGATCAGCGAATTACCGGCCCGACCCTCCTTTGAGGGCCGGGACCCTTTACTCGACCATTATTCGAGGCCGCTGAAACTCGAGGCTGCCAAGCCATGCCGACCGATTACAAATCCACGATCATGCTGCCCAAGACCGATTTCGCCATGCGGGCGGGCCTGCCCAAACGCGAGCCCGAACTGCTCGCGCGCTGGGCCGCCATGGGTCTGTTCCGCAAGCTGCGCGAGGACTCCAAGGGCCGCGAGAAGTTCATCCTGCACGACGGCCCGCCCTACGCCAACGGCCACCTCCATATCGGCACCGCCTTGAACAAGATCCTCAAGGACGTGGTCAACCGCTCGCAGCAGATGATGGGCAAGGACGCCAACTACGTCCCCGGCTGGGACTGCCACGGACTGCCGATCGAATGGCAGATCGAGCAAAAATACCGCGACGCCGGCAAGGACAAGGATGAGGTGCCGCTCATCCAGTTCCGCCAAGAATGCCGCGAGTTCGCCGAAAAGTGGATCGATATTCAGCGTGAGGAGTTCAAACGCCTCGGGGTCGAGGGGGACTGGGACAATCCCTACGCCACCATGGACCACGCGTCCGAGGCCAATATCGCCGGCGAGATCTGCAAGTTCCTCATGAACGGAGGCCTCTATCGGGGCTCGAAGCCGGTCATGTGGTCGGTGGTCGAAAAAACCGCGCTGGCCGAGGCCGAGGTCGAATATCACGACGTCAAATCGCCGACGATCATGGTGCGCTTTCCCGTCGCCCCGACGAGGGAGAAGAAGCTCGGCCTGGTGGAAACAGATGAACTCCTGAACCGCCTTCTTGGCGCCAGCGTGGTCATCTGGACGACGACGCCCTGGACCCTCCCCGGCAACCGCGCCATCGCCCTCGGCGCGTCCCACGACTACGGGGTGTTCGAGGTGAGCGCCGTGGAGGAGGGCGGCACGGCCGTTCCCGGCGAACGGCTCGTTCTGGCGGCGGACCTCGCCGACGCCGTGCGGGAGGAAGCGCGCATCGCCGAATGGCGGTGCATCGAAACCTTCCCCGGATCGGACCTCGCGGGCGCCGTCTGCCGCCATCCGTTCCACGGTCAGGGTTACGACTTCGATGTGCCGTTGCTCGCCGCGGACTTCGTCGTCATGGATCAGGGCACCGGCTTCGTACACATCGCGCCGGGCCACGGGGCGGACGACTTCGATCTGGGCAGCCGCAACGGCATCGAGGTGCCGGAAACCGTATCGGGCGAGGGCGTCTATTTCGAGCACGTGCCGCTCTTCGCCGGACGGGTCATCCTGACGCCCGAGGGCAAGGACGGCGACGCCAACGGGGCGGTGATCGAGGCGTTGAAGAAATCCAACGCCCTGCTTGCGCGGACCTCCATCGTCCACTCCTATCCGCACTCCTGGCGCTCGAAGGCGCCGGTGATCTTCCGCAACACGCCGCAGTGGTTCATCAGCATGTCGGCGAACGATTTGCGGAAAAAGGCGCTGGCCGCCATCGGCGACGTGCGCTGGGTGCCGCCGCAAGGGCGCAACCGCATCCATTCGATGATCGAAAACCGGCCGGAGTGGGTGGTCTCGCGGCAGCGCGCCTGGGGCGTTCCCATTACGGTGTTCGTCGACAAACGGACGGGCGAGCCCCTGCGCGACGAGGCCGTCAACAAGCGCATCGTGGACGCCATCGCCGCCGAAGGCGCGGATGCTTGGTTCACCAGCGGCAGCGCGCGGTTCCTGGGCAGCGGCTACGCGGCGGAGGACTACGAGAAGGTCGAGGACATCGTCGACGTCTGGTTTGAATCGGGCTCGACGCACAGCTTCGTGCTCGAGCAGCGCGACGATCTGATGTGGCCCGCCTCGCTCTATCTCGAGGGCTCGGACCAGCACCGCGGCTGGTTCCATTCCTCGCTGCTCGAATCCTGTGGCACGCGCGGCCGCGCGCCCTTCGACGCGGTTCTAACCCACGGCTTCGTCATGGACGACGAGGGCCGCAAGATGTCGAAGTCGCTTGGCAACGTGATGAGCCCGCAGGAGGTGACCGACAAGCACGGTGCCGACATCCTTCGCCTTTGGGTTGTCAGTTCCGATTACACGGAAGACCTTCGCATCGGTCCGGAGATTCTTCAGCGCCAGGTCGACGCCTACAGGAAACTGCGCAACACACTGCGTTTCGTGCTCGGCAACCTCAATGGATTCAGCGACGCCGAGCGTGTCGAGCCCGCCGACATGCCGGAATTGGAGCGCTGGGTCTTGCATCGGTTGTGGGAACTCGATGTGGCCGTCCGGCGGGCCTGCAACGACTTCGATTTCCACGCCGTGTATCTCGCCTTGAACGGCTTCTGCGCCGCCGACCTGTCGGCCTTCTACTTCGACGTGCGCAAGGATTCGCTTTACTGCGACCAGTTCCATTCGCCGCGCCGGCGTGCGGCCCGAACCGTGCTCGACCATGTCTTTAGCTGCCTGACGGCGTGGCTCGCGCCGATCCTCTGTTTCACCGCGGAAGACGCCTGGCTCGCGCGCTTCGACGGGCCCGATTCGAGTGTCCATCTCAGGTTGTTTCCGGAGCCGCCGGAGGTTTGGCGGGACGATGCCCTGGCGGCGAAGTGGTCGAAGGTTCGCGACCTGCGCCGGGTCGTCACCGGCGCCCTTGAAATCGAGCGCCGGGAAAAGCGCATCGGGTCGAGCCTGCAGGCGCACCCGGCGGTTTACGCGAACGCAGGGTTTGCCGGAGTCTGCCGGGACATCGACCTCGCCGATGTCTGCATCACGTCCGGCATCACGCTCGTTGAAGCGGAGCCGCCCGCAGATGCCTTCACCCTCGAGGATGTGCCCGGGGTCGGGGCCGTGCCCGGCCTGGCCAAGGGCGGAAAATGCCAGCGCTGCTGGAAGGTCTTGCCCGAAGTCGCTCCCGAAGGGACGCCGGGCCCGGAGATTTGCGGCCGCTGCGAAGACGCCGTCGCCCAACCGATGGAAGTAAGCCCCTGATGCTGGTGATTGGGCTCGCCCTGGCCGCCATCACCCTTGTGGTCGACCAGGCCGTCAAGGTCCTGCTGATCGCCCTCCTGACCGATCCCGACCGGGTGATCGCCGTGACCGGTTTCCTGAATCTGGTCTATGTTAAAAACTTCGGTGTGAGCTTCGGGCTGTTCAACGCGGGCTCCTCGGCGGGCCCCTGGATTCTTTCGATTCTCTCGGTGGCGGTCGCGGCCGGGCTGGTCTTGTGGTTGCGCCGCGTCGAGTCGAAATGGCTCGGCGCCGCGATCGGCCTCATAATCGGGGGCGCCCTCGGGAATGCGGTCGACCGGGTCCGGCTTGGCTCGGTGGCTGATTTCTTTGATTTCTACGCTTTCGGCTTCCATTGGTTCGCCTTCAACGTCGCCGATGCGGCCATCGTCGGCGGGGTGGCCTTTATCGTCCTGGATGGGCTATTCTCGGGCCCGGAGAAGAGCCAAAACGAGTGAACGTCATGAAGTCCGTTGGCCTATCTTTTAGGCGGGGCAGCGCCGCCCTGGTGCTGGTGGCCTTCGCCTTGACCGCCTGTTCCAGCGTGCGTGATCAGCTTGGCCTGACCAAAAAGCCGCCGGACGAGTTTACCGTCGTTCGGAAGGCGCCCCTTGTGCTGCCGCCAAACTTCAATCTTCGCCCACCCACCCCCGGGGCGCCGCAAGACCGCTCCCTGGCGGCGACCGAGGTGGCAAGGCGCGCGCTCACGGGCAATAGCACGAGTCAAGGGTCCGCCGCGCCCACGGTCGGGGAGCTGGCGCTGCTTCGCAAGGCCGGGACGAACCGGGCCGAGCCGGATATCCGGAAGGTTTTGCTGGCCGAGACCACGCAACTCAGCGTGAAAGACAAGAGCCTGGTGGAGCGCCTGATTTTCTGGCGTGACCCGGAGGTCGAGGACGAAGACATTCTCGACGCGACGGCTGAATCGCGCCGGTTGCGCGAGGCCGCCCTCAATAGCGGCAACACGGACCTCGGCGGGGAGACGCCCACCATCCGGCGGCGCGGCCGCTCGCTACTGGGCGGCATTTTTTGATCGGCGGCCGTTGTCGCGGCCTGACGGGCTTGTGACCGGACCGGAGCCCGCGCAGGGTTGCAAATTCGGTTTGCGCGTCCTTACTTAGATGGACGCCTTCTCGTAAGGGGCCTGATCCCAAGGGGCCTGAACCAATGAAGACTAAGCCGACCCGCGTGGTCCGCGCCGCAGTCCGCCGGGCATGGTTGGCCCGGCCCTCGCTCCGTGGGCTCGCCCTGGCGCTTGCCCTCCTTTCGCTTGTCGTGCTTCCGGCCGGCGCGGCCCGGGCGGGCCTGTTCAACCCGGCCTCCTTTACGCTCGCCAACGGAATGCAGGTGGTGGTGATCTCGGACCACCGCGCGCCCGTGGTGACCCAGATGGTCTGGTACAAGGTCGGCGCGGCCGACGATCCGCGGGGCAAGTCCGGCATCGCCCATGTGCTCGAGCATCTCATGTTCAAGGGGACCGAGCGTTTCGGCGCGGGCGTATTCTCCGACATCGTGGCAAGGAATGGCGGCCGCGAGAACGCCTTCACCTCGACCGACTATACGGGCTACTTCCAGACGGTCGCGGTCGAGCGCCTGGCGACGGTCATGGAGCTCGAGGCCGACCGCATGATCAACCTGACCCTGACCGAAGAACAGGTGCGGTCCGAGCGCGAGGTCGTCCTGGAAGAACGGCGCTCCCGCGTCGACAACAGTCCGAGCTCTCAACTCATGGAGCAAATGACGGCGGCGCAGTTCCTCGCCTATCCCTACGGGCAGCCCGTCATCGGATGGGAGAGCGAAGTCAGCCGGCTGACCCTCGAGGACGCGCTGGATTTCTACCGGGCCCACTATGCGCCCAATAACGCGATCCTCATCATCGCGGGCGATGTCACGGTCGACCAAGTCCGTCCGCTGGCGGAGAAGTACTACGGCGTCATTCCGGCCCGCGACGTTCC
Source organism: Pseudomonadota bacterium (assembly GCA_022566715.1). Taxonomy (GTDB): domain Bacteria; phylum Pseudomonadota; class Alphaproteobacteria; order SHVP01; family SHVP01; genus JADFIH01. The sequence goes on from JADFIH010000125.1 coordinate 6,437, forward strand.
ACCCCGCATCCGCACCGATGAGCCGCCCCAACTCGTGGCGCGGCGTCTGGAAATGAGCCATCCCCGTGTGCCGCAACCGATCTGGCGGCGCAGTTACCTCGCACCCAGCGTCATGTGGGGGGAGAGCCAACACGTGCTCCCCCTGACGGTGCTCGCGGAGATCATGGGCGGCGGCGCGACCAGCCGGTTCTACCGCTCCCTCGTCGTCGAAAAGAAACTGGCCGCGCAGGCGTCGGCGTTCTATGGCTCCAGTAATTTGGGGCCAAGCCGTTTCTTCCTGGTCGGTGTGCCGGTCAACGACGGCAGCGTCGAGGACGTCGAGGCCGAGCTGCTGGCGCTTATCGAGCGCGTGGTCGAAGACGGCATCACCGAGCAGGAGTTGGAGCGCGCCAAGAACGGCATGCTCGCGTCGGCCATTTACGCGCGCGACAATGTACAGGGCGCGGCACGCACCTTTGGGGCGGCGCTGGCCATCGGCCGCACCGTCGAGGACGTCGAGTCCTGGCCCGACCGGGTCGAGGCGATCACCGTCGAGGAGGTCAACGCGGCGGCCCGCTACATTTTCGATAGCGCCAAATCCGTCACCGCCGTCCTTCTCCCCATGCCGGAGAGTTAACCCGTGACATACCCGCGATTCTCCCTGAATCGGCTTGCCGCGGCGTTCGTTGCGGCCTTCGCCCTTTCGGTTCTGTTCCTGGCGGCCACTGCGGCAAACGCGACCAAGATCACCGAGGTAACAAGCCCCGGTGGGATCAAGGCCTGGCTGGTTCAAGAACCGTCCATCCCGATGCTGGCGCTGGAGATCAGCTTCCGCGGCGGCTCGGCGCTCGACCCCGGGGGCAAGGAGGGTCTGGCGAACCTGTTGTCCGGCGTGCTCGATGAAGGCGCCGGTGAGCTCGACTCCCAAGCGTTTCAAGAGAGGCTCGAAGATCTCGCGATCTCGCTCAGTTTCGATTCCGGGCGGGATTCCTTTGGCGGCAGCCTGCGCACCCTGACCAAGAACCGCGACGAGGCCTTCCGCCTGCTGGGTCTCGCCTTGACGCAGCCGCGCTTCGACCAGGAGCCGGTGGACCGCATCCGCGGCCAGATTATCGCCGGGATCGTGCGTCAGCGTGAAAATCCCAACCGCCTCGCCGGCCGCCTGTTTTTCGAAACCGCCTTCGCCGGCCATCCCTACGCCAATCCCACGCGGGGAACGGTCGAGTCGGTTTCGAATGTAACGGCGGACGATCTACGCCGGTTCGTAAAACGCCGATTCGCCCGCGATAACCTAATTATCGGCGCCGTCGGCGACATCACGCCCGAGGAGCTCGGCCTGCTGCTCGACTCGGCGCTGGGCGGACTGCCCGCCAAGGCGGAGCCCTTCGAGGTCCCCGATTTCATGCCGGCGGACACGGACGAGACTCTGATCTTGCGCAAGGATATCCCGCAAAGCGTCGTGATGTTCGGCATGCCGGGGATCAAGCGCGACGATCCCAACTACTTCGCCGCGGTCCTGCTCAACCACGTCCTTGGCGGCGGCAGCTTCTCGTCGCGGCTCTACACGGAAATCCGGGAAAAGCGCGGGCTCGCCTACTCGGTCTACAGTTCGGTGTACCCGCTGGAAAACTCCGGTTTGATCATTGGCGGCGTCGGCAGCGCCAATGCCCGTGTCGCGGAGTCGCTCGCGCTCGTTCGCGAACAATTCGCCGATATCGCCGAAAACGCGATTTCCGAAGCCGAACTGGAGGCGGCGAAGACTTTTATCACCGGGTCTTTCCCGCTGAGTCTCAACAGTAACGCGCGCATCGCGCGCACGCTCGTCGTCTTGCAGGATTTCGATCTTGGCATCGACTATCTCGACCGGCGGGCCGGGATCATCGACGCCGTGACGATCGGCGACATCCGCCGCATGGCCGACCGGCTGTTCGACTCCGGCAACATGCTGACCGTGATCGTCGGCGATCCCGAGGGCGTCGAGGGACGTGAGATCGAGGTCGGGGGTTAAGGCTCCAATTCCGGCGTCGTTACGCGGCCACCTTCCAGATTAGGAAGTTCACGACGACAAATATGATCGAGACGATGACCAGTTCGGTCATGTGAATTCTCCCTCCAGTGACGCGGGTTCGATAGCGGAACCTTAGTCCGGCGCCAGGCCGTGCCAGCGCGGCATTTCTGTGGCATCCGTGGAGCGATTCCAGTTCGTCTGAAACCGCTCAAGGGTGCTGGAATCGCTCAAGGCCGCTAGAGCAGCATCCGTTCGGTTGGAAATGCCCCACTGAAATCCAAGCGGCCATCACCGAACGGATAAAGCTGCTCTAGAATCTTGAAAAGTAGAGCAATTTTATCC
>JADFIH010000126.1 GCA_022566715.1 Pseudomonadota bacterium
GTGCCGGGCGGCTTGGAGGTCACATCATAGGTGACCCGGTTGATGCCGCGCACCTCGTTGATGATGCGCGTCGCCACCCGTCCCAAAAAGTCCATGGGGAAGGGATAGAAGTCGGCGGTCATGCCGTCGCTCGACGTGACGGCGCGCAGCGCGCAGACGTATTCGTAAGTGCGTTCGTCCCCCATGACGCCGACGGTGCGCACGGGCAGAAGCACGGCGAAGGCTTGCCAAATGTCGTCATAGAGGCCCGCCGAGCGGATCTCGTCGAGGTAAATCACATCGGCCTGGCGCAGGATGGCGAGCTTGGCCTTGGTGACCGCGCCGGGTAGGCGGATGGCCAGCCCCGGACCCGGAAACGGATGGCGGCCGAGAAGCGAGTCGGGCAGGCCGAGCTCGCGTCCAAGCACGCGCACTTCGTCCTTGAAGAGCTCGCGTAAGGGCTCGACGAGCTTCAGATTCATGCGTTCGGGCAGGCCGCCCACGTTGTGATGCGATTTGATGGTGGCGCTGGGCCCGCCCGCGACCGATACCGATTCGATCACGTCGGGGTACAAAGTGCCCTGCGCCAGGAAATCGGTGCCGCCCGTCTTGGCCGCCTCCTCCTCGAAGACGTCGATGAAGGTGGCGCCGATGATCTTGCGCTTCTCCTCGGGATCGCTGACGCCCTCCAATCTAGCGAGAAAAAGATCGGCGGCGTCGCGCAGCACCAGCGGAATGTTGTAATGGCCGCGAAAAAGTTCGACCACCTCGGCAGCCTCCCCCTCGCGCATGAGGCCCGTGTCGACGAGAATACAGCGCAGTTGATCGCCGATGGCCTCGTGCAACAGAACGGCGGCGACGGAGGAATCGACCCCGCCGGACAGTCCGCAGATCACGCGCCCGCCGCCCACTTGGTCGCGGATGCGGGCCACCGCCTCGGACCGGAAAGCCGCCATCGACCAATCGCCCGAGCATCCGGCGACCTTGTGGGTGAAGTTGCGCAGCAGCGCCGCGCCTTGCGGCGTGTGCACCACTTCCGGATGAAATTGCACGCCATAGAAGTGCCGCTCGTCGTCGGCGATTGCCGCAAAGGGCGCGCCCTCGCTCACCGCCACCGACGTAAAGCCCGGAGGCAGTTCGATCACGCTGTCGCCATGGCTCATCCAGACCTGCTCACGCATGCCGGGCGTCCACAGGCCGTTGAACAGGCCGCACGAGGCGGTCACCTCGACCATGGCGCGGCCGAATTCGCGATGGCGCGCCGCCTCGACCCGTCCGCCGAGTTGAGCGCACATCGCCTGCTGTCCGTAACAGATGCCCAGAACGGGAACGCCGAGCTCGAAAACGCGGTCGGGCACACGCGGCGTATCCTCCCCAAGAACCGAGGCCGGACCGCCCGACAGGATGATCGCGCGCGGACCGAACTCCGCGATTTTTTCTTCGGCGTCGTTGAAGGGAGCGATTTCGCAATAGACCCCGCTCTCGCGCACCCGGCGCGCGATCAACTGCGTCACCTGGGAGCCGAAATCGATGATCAGGACGCGGTCGTGCATGGCGGCAACCTACCCGCTGGTCCGGAGCCGGTCCACCACGCTCAGCGGCGCTCCAGGATGGCGACGAAGAAGCCGTCGGTGTTCGTGCGGTGCGGTGTGAGAACGAGCGTTTCGGCCTGCGCCGCCCCATCTCCCGCCGGCCAGTCGTTCGCGGGAAAGCCGCCCGAAAGCGCCGCCGGCCAAATCTCCCCGGCAGGACGCAAGAGGAACTCCCCGTGAGCCGCCAGGAACGCCTCGATCCGGTCTTCGTTCTCGGCGCGAAGGATCGAGCATGTGGCGTAGATGAGCCGGCCACCGGGACGGACCAGCGAGGCGCCGTCCTCCAACAGGCGGCCTTGCCGCGCGGTGTGGGCCTCCAGGATGTCCGGCGTGAGGCGCCACTTGGCGTCTGGATTGCGGCGCCAGGCCCCAGAACCGCTGCAGGGCACGTCGAGGAGCACGCGGTCGGCCAAGCCATGGGCCGCGGCCAAAGCCGCCACCCCGGCTTCGTCCGGCAACAGGTGGGTCTGTAGATTGCGCACGCCGGCGCGTTTGCGCCGCACCGACAGCCGGTCCAGGGTGCGGCGGCTTATGTCGCAGGCGAAAATCTGCCCACGGTTGTTCATGGCGGCGGCCATGGCCAGGGCCTTGCCGCCCGCTCCGGCGCACAGGTCGATGACGCGCATGCCGGGCTCGGCGCCCGCCAGCAGCGCCACGATCTGCGATCCTTCGTCCTGCACCTCCACCGCGCCGTCACGGAAAATCGCTTGGGAGGTCACGCGCGCCGCGTCCGGGAGACGGACGCCGACCGGCGAATAGGGACACGGCACGGCCTCAATGCCATCCAAGGCGAGGCGCGAGATCACGTCGGGACGCTCCGCCTTCAGCGTATTGACGCGCAGGTCCAAGGGCGCCCGGTCATTGAACGCGGCCATCTCGGCCGCAAGGTCCGCGCCAAAGCGCGCGCGCAGGGCGCCGTCGAGCCACTCAGGGTAATTGCCGGACACCCAATCCGGCGCCGCGCCATCGGGGCGGCGGCCGAGCACGGCAAGGAGGTCGCGCTCCCCGCCATCGAGGACCCCGGGCGAGTGATCCGTCCCGTCGAACAAGCCAGCGATCTCGGGAGCGCCGTGGCCTTCCGCCGCCAGCCCCGCCATGACCAGCCGGCGGGCGCGGCCGGCCGCCTCGTCCGCCGCCGCCGGGCCGGCCTGGGACAGGCGCCATTCGAGTTCGCCGCGCCGCCGCAGGACGCCGTAGACCAGATCGGAAACAGCGCTCCGGTCCTTCGACCCGGCGTAGCGGCGGCTGCGGAAATAGCCGGCGAAGGCCCGGTCGGCGGGCGCCGTGCCGGACTCGATCTCGTTCAGGATATCGATGGCCGCGGCCACGCGGGCGCCCGGCCTCATGGCCCGGTCCCCACCGCTCTAGGGCGTTTCCGGTTCAACTGGAATCGCCCAAGGATGCTGGATTCGCCCAAGGCCGCGAGGCGGCCCGCCGGTTATCCGGCGCGCCCGCGCAGGCGCGGACCTTACGGTCCGTCGCCGTGAGCGAAAAAAAGTTAGAGTGGTTCCGACCAAGACGGAAACACTCTACGAGGAGTCCGGGTAGTTCGGCGACTCGCGGGTGATGGCGACATCGTGCACGTGACTTTCGCGGAAGCCCGAGCCGGTGACGCGGTAGAATTCGCAGTTGCGTTGCATGTCGCCGATGGTGGCGTTGCCGGTGTACCCCATCGCCGCGCGCAGGCCGCCGATCAACTGATGGACGACGCCGGCGACGGATCCCTTGTAGGGCACCCGGCCCTCGATCCCTTCGGGCACCAGCTTGATGGTGTCCTCTATTTCTTCCTGGAAGTAGCGGTCGGCCGAGCCGCGCGCCATGGCGCCGACCGAACCCATGCCACGATAGGATTTGTAGGATCGGCCCCGATAGTAAAAGACCTCTCCGGGGGCTTCGTCGGTGCCGCCCAGCAACGAGCCCACCATGGCGCAATCGGCGCCGCCCGCGATGGCCTTGGCCAGATCGCCGGAGAACTTGATGCCGCCGTCGGCGATGGCCGGCACGCCCCGCTTATGGCACACCTCCGCCACATCCATGATGGCCGTGAGCTGTGGCACGCCGACGCCGGCGATGATGCGGGTGGTGCAGATCGAGCCTGGCCCGATCCCGACCTTGACGGAGTCCGCGCCGGCATCGATCAGGGCCCCCGCCCCTTCCGCCGTCGCCACGTTGCCCGCCACGATTTGCACGCGGTTGCTTTTCTTTTTGATGGCGGTCACGGCGTCGAGCACCCGCTTGGAATGGCCGTGCGCCGTGTCGACCACGACGATGTCCACGTCCGCATCCATCAGCGCTTCGGCGCGTTCCAGCCCGGCCTCGCCCACCGTGGTGGCCGCCGCAACGCGGAGCCGTCCCTGCTCGTCCTTGCAGGCGTTGGGATAGAGATGCGCCTTCTCCATGTCCTTGACCGTGATCAGGCCGATGCACCGGAACTCGTCGTCCACGACCAACAGCTTTTCGATGCGGTGCTGGTGCAAAAGGCGCTTGGCCTCCACCGAATCGACATTGCGGCGAACCGTGACCAGGCCCTCCTTGGTCATCAGTTCGCGAACCGGCTGGGCCATGTTGGTGGCAAACCGCACGTCGCGGTTTGTCACGATCCCGACGAGCTTGCCGCCCCCGTCCTCGATCACGGGAATTCCGGAGATGTTGTGGCGCTGCATGATCGCCAGCGCGTCCGCCAGGGTCTCGCCCGCCGTAATGGTCAACGGATCGATCACCATGCCGGATTCGAACCGCTTCACCTTGCGCACCTGCTCGGCCTGCTCCGCGACCTCGAAGTTGCGGTGGATCACGCCCATGCCGCCGAGTTGCGCCATGGCGATCGCCATCGCGCTTTCGGTAACGGTGTCCATCGCCGCCGACAGCAGCGGGATGTTGAGCTCGATGTTTTTGGAAACGCGGGTTCGGGTTTGGGCTTGGGCAGGGAGAACGGCGGACGCAGCGGGCCTGAGAGTTACGTCGTCGAAGGTCAACGCTTCGCGTATCGCCATGAATCCTCCCGGCCAATTGGGGCCGCAATATGCCACCTTTGAATCGCGAATGGTAGGGCGAAGTTTCGCCGCCCGTCTTAATCCTCTACTTTAGGATCACCGCGAAACCCCGTTGCAACAGCGTAAATTTCCGCCGAATCGGACCGGCTTGCCTTAGGCTTAACGTGCTTGACGATGGCGAAGTCTTTTTTCATTTGCGCGAGCAGGCCGGCTTCGGCGCCCCCTTGCAGCACCTTGACGACGAGGGTGCCGCCCGGCCGCAAGAGGTGCGAGGCGAGGTCGCAGGCGGCCTCGCACAGGGCCATGATCCGCAGGTGGTCGGTTCCCGTATGGCCGGTGGCGGGCGCCGCCATGTCGCTCAGGATCGCATCCAAGGGCCCGCCCAGTTCGCGGCGCAACTCCTCGAGTGCGCCTTCGTCCTCCACGTCCAGGGTCAGAACGGTGGCGCCTTCCAGCGGCTCCATCTCGACCCTGTCGAGCGCGAAGACCTCGCCGTGCTTGCCGCCCTGCCCGCCCTTGCCGACCCGCTCCAGCGCCACTTGCGTCCAGGCGCCCGGCGCCGCGCCCAGGTCGAGCACGCGGGCGCCCGGCTTCAAAAAATGAAAACGGTCATCGAGTTCGACGAGTTTATAAGCGGCCCGCGACCGGTAACCGGCCTCCCTGGCGGCGCGCACGAAGGGATCGTTGAGCTGACGTTGAAGCCATCGGGTCGAGGAGAGTTTGCGCCCGCGCGCCGTCTTGACGCGGACATGCAGGCCCCGCCCGCCATGCGCCCCGGTCATGCTGTCCCTTCCGCCGTCCCCTGGGCCGCGAGTTGGGCCACCCCCACCCCCGCGGCCTTTGCCCGAGCGCGTCACGTTAGCTGGCGGGGCAGGATGCCGCGGCGTCCGCGCCCTCCATCAGGTGGAACAGCATGCCGTCGCGCACGCCGCGGTCGGCCACCCGGACCCACGGCGCGGGCCAGGTGCGGAAGATGGCGTCGAAAATGGCGCAACCCGCGATCACCAGGTCCGCCCGCCCCTCGCCGATGCAAGGGTGCCGTGCCCGGTCCTCGTAGCTCATGGCGGCGAGAGCGCGCGACACGACGCCGATGTCGGCGGCGGCCAGCCAGGCGCCATCGACACGCCGCCGTTCGTAACGTTCGAGACCGAGCTTGAGCGCGGCCAGCGTCGTCACGGTGCCCGAGGTGCCGAGCATCTGCGCCTGACCGCGGCTGACCGAGCCGCGCAGGCCATGCTCCGCCTCGAAGGGCTCCAGCATATCGAAGATGGAGTCGACCATTTCACGATAGGTCTCCGCCGGTACGTCGCGCCCGCCATAGGCTTCGGCCAGGGTCACCACGCCACAGGGCAGCGACGTCCAAGCCAGGAGTTCGGGGCTCTTGTCCGGGCACAGGCGCAGCCACATGACCTCGGTCGAGCCTCCGCCGATGTCGAAGACCAGGCCGTTTTCGCAGTCCTGATCGAGCAGCGGGGCGCACCCGGCCACCGCCAGCGCGGCCTCCTCGGCGGGTTCGATGATGTCGAGCTCGATGCCGGTCTCCTCGGACACGCGGGCCAGGAACTCGTCGCAGTTGTCCGCTTCACGGCAGGCTTGCGTGGCGATGCCGCGCGAGATGGTCACGCCGCGGCGGCGCATCTTGTTGGCGCAAATCCGCAGGGCGGCGATAGTGCGCTCCATGGCGTCTTCGGCCAGGCGGCCGCTCAGGCCCAGCCCCTGGCCCAGGCGCACGATGCGCGAGAAGGAATCGATGACTCGGAAACCGTTGCGCTCCGGGCGCGCGACCAAAAGCCGGCAGTTGTTGGTGCCCAGATCGACGGCCGCATAGACGTGATCCCAGCGCCCGCTGGACTGGCGCCGCCGCCCCCGACGGTAGCGCACCTTGCCGCCCCGCCAATGAGTATGATGATTCGCCATCGCGACGCGGTCCCGATCCCTCATGTCGGCCTAACCCTGGCCTAAAGGCCATTATACAGATTTGGACGCGGATTTGGCGGAGCTGTTTGATTCAACGCCGCGCCGCGCATGAGGCCCGGCGCCGGGCTGGACCAGGGCGCGCCCTTATGCGCCAGCGGTTGATTACCGTACTCCGGTTGACAAGCCGCGGGCGGCCCACTTATGTACCGGTTATGTAGCGCCCAAGTACGGCCCATATACGAATTTGCGGCCCGCGCCCCGTCCGGGGCTGATCAACCGCGTACATGGGTGACAGTTTGGACCGGGCCCGGGCCCCGCCCCTGCTGGGGGATAGTTTAGCGGTAGAACTCGCGGCTCTGACCCGCGCGACCCTGGTTCGAATCCAGGTCCCCCAGCCAGCCCCTAATACCCGCAGTTTTCCGCCATTTTTTGGATGGGTCAGGGAAAAAATAGGGGCAAGAATTAGGGGAATCTTTACCCCGCATTTCGCAAGCTGGACCCTCGCAAATGGAGGTCCAGCGATGCCAGACGGAACCCAACGGCCAGCAAAGAAATCCCGCCGCGAATATAAGGGGAGTGGGCACGTTCCTTATCTCCGCGAGCGTCGTGACCGGTACTACGTTCAAATCGCCGTCCCGAAGGACCTGCGAGGTAGGTTCGGATGGACGGTCGAAACCTATCTGGGAACCGGCGACCGGACTACGGCCAAGGCCAAAGCACCGGCAGCCGTGGCGGAGATTCTGGCGTCATTCGAACGAGCCCGCGAAGGCGGCCCAATACGTTCCGGCGAATTGAAATCGCAAGCTGAATCCGAGCTACGGCGGACTTACGCTGCCCTGGCGGCGGACTTTTTGGATGCCCATGGCAGGCTTCCCGATCTTTCCCTTGAGGTCGCCGAAGACGCTAGCGACCTGATCGGCGCAAGCTGGCAGACAAACCGTCTTCTCGGCAAACCCACGACGGAATACGCCGAAGAGGTTTTGGACCGCATCGGAGCGGATAAGAGCGAAGCATCCATAGCGGCTCTAAGCCAAGCAGTCTTGAAGGCCCAAGCCGCCGCAATTGCCATGCTGCAAAGGGGCATCGAACCGCCTCCCCTCAATGGCCAACGTATCCGCCGCACTCGAAAGGGTTCGGCCCCCAAGGTGTCGGAAGCGGCGGATACGTTCCTAGCCGAACGCCAGCGCGACAAGACCGCGAGGCTCACGGCCCAGACCGCTAACCAGATGCGAGCGACCTATCGCCTCTTCGTGGACCATGTGGGGAATGTACCCCTGGACTCGATCAGTCGCGAAGATGCCGCGTCATTCCTAGATGCCATCGCCGGTCTTCACAGGCACTACGGAAGGCGGCCCGGCGCGGCCAAGATTCCACTCAAGGAATTGTTGGAGAAGTATCCTGCTGGCGACGGTGACGGGCTATCGAACAAGACGCTCAATCGCCACCAGTCCACCCTCAAGACGCTTTTCCGCTGGGCACGCAAGCGGGGGATGGTCGAAGGAGAAAACCCCTTCGCGGACCTGGCGCGAACCAAAGCGCGACAATCGGAGGTTACTTGGCTGCCGTTCTCAGTTGCCGAGCTAAACCGCCTGTTCAAGGGTGAAAGTTTCGAGGTCCGGCCTTCCAATCACTCTCTGGCGACGGCCCGGCCATGGGTCATGGCGATATCGCTCTTTGCCGGTATGCGCCAAGGTGAAGTCTGCGGTTTGGAAGGCGAAGATGTACGACGGCAGGATGGTATTTGTTATTTCGACGTAACGGCGGCCAAGTCCGAGGCGGGCGTTCGCCGCGTCCCCATACACTCAGAATTGATCGGGCTGGGCTTCCTAAAATATGTGAAGCACGTTGGCAGCGGCCCACTGTTCCCTGGCCTCACTCCCGGTGGACCCGACAAGAAACGGGGTCACACGTTAGCCAAGCGGTTCCCTGCATACCGTCGTGATCGAAAAGTCGAGCGGGAACGGATCGCGTTCCATTCGTTCCGAAAGAACTTCGTCCTGGCGCTTGAATTGGCCAAGGTGGACCGTGACAGGGCCGCTCAAATCGTCGGTCATGAGCGCGGCTTCACGTTCCGAGTCTACAATCCCGAGGGGATCGACGTAGCCGGACTGCGGGAGGTTGTGGAGGCAGTGAACTACAAAGGACTGACGCTCCGGTAACTTCCCTTGCAATTTTCGACAACCCGCGCGGTTGTTCATCGGCGCGACGGAACCGCAACAGATGCACCACGCAGAAGGCTTGGCATATTGGAAAATCCG
>JADFIH010000001.1 GCA_022566715.1 Pseudomonadota bacterium
CCGGCATTGGGGCCGGCATCGGGGCCGGCGCCGGGGCCAGCATCGGGGCGGGCGCATTTCAGGGGCCCGTCAAGGGGCCCGGCAGGTTTCCCCCCGGCATGTTTCCCCTATGCCGTGGCCGTCGCCGCCGGGCCGCTAATCTGGTATCATTCCAAACAGCTCCTTGGACCAACGAGAGACGAAGCGGACCCTGGATATGCCGGCTAAACTCGATGGTGGGCCCGTAATGCGTGTTCTGCTGGCCAATCCGCGCGGCTTCTGCGCCGGCGTCGAACGCGCCATCGAGATCGTCGAGCGGGCCCTCGAAATTCATGGTACGCCGGTCTACGTCCGGCATGAGATCGTCCATAACCGGCACGTCGTGGAGGCCCTGCGGGCGAAGGGCGCGCGCTTCGTCGACGACGTGGATCAGATTCCCGTGGGCGCGGTCACGGTCTTCAGCGCCCACGGCGTTTCGAAAGCCGTGGAAGCGCATGCCGCCGCCCGCGATCTTCACGTCATCGACGCGACCTGCCCCCTGGTGAGTAAGGTGCACAAGGAAGGCCAGCGTTCGGTCGAGAAAGGATTCGAGGTGGTGCTGATCGGGCACCGCGGCCATCCCGAAGTCGAGGGCACGATGGGCCAGATCCCGGGCCGGGTGCATCTCGTCACCTGCGTCGGCGACGTCGCGCGCATGACGCCGAATGACGCCGCGAAACTCGCCTACGTGACTCAGACAACCCTGAGTGTCGACGATACCCGCGACATCATCGCCGCATTGAAGGGACGCTTCCCGGACATCGAGGGCCAGGACATGCGGGATATCTGCTATGCGACGCAAAACCGCCAGACGGCGGTGCGGGAAGCCGCGGGTTCGGTCGACGTGATCCTGGTCGTGGGCGCGCGCAACAGCTCCAACTCGAACCGGCTGCGCGAAATCGGCGAGTCCATGGGTGTCCCCACATACCTGGTGGAAAACGCCGCCGCCGTGGACAGAACGTGGCTGGACGGGGCGCGGTCGGTGGGTATTACGGCGGGCGCTTCGGCGCCTGAATCTCTTGTTAAGGAACTAGTCGAGTTCCTCGGGAGCCTTGGGAAGATCGACGTCACTGAAATCGAAGGCGCCAAGGAAAACATCCGGTTCGGCCTGCCGAAACAGTTGGCGCGCGAGGCACGCACCCCGGCGGGGTGACCCGCGGGCCTTAGGGCGAATCTGGGATGCCATGGCGCTGGAATCCATGAGAAATACGCGATCCACCGCCAGTGCGGAAAAGGGCCGGGGCGGACACCGTGCGGCGGCCGCGCGTGCCGGGATCGCATTCAGGGGGCGCCGGGACCGCATGGCCGATGGCCCTTGAAATCCCACTGGACAAACAGCGTCCCAACCGTCTCTTATTCGACGACCTCGTAAGGGGGCGGGGTCGGCGAAATCGCCGTGCGGTCAACGAGCCGACCGGCGTGAACGGATGACGAATAACACCGCGGAGGTAAGCGTGACCCAAACGAGCAAGACCCCCCTGCTCGACAAGATTTCCAGTCCCGCGGATTTACGCGGGCTCGAGGAAAGCCAGCTCGGCCAATTGGCGGACGAGCTGCGGCGCGAGACGATCGACGCCGTATCGATTACCGGCGGACATTTGGGCGCGGGCCTCGGCGTGATCGAGTTGACGGTTGCTTTGCACTACGTCTTCGATACGCCGCGCGACAAGATTATCTGGGACGTGGGACACCAGACCTATCCCCACAAGATTCTGACGGGCCGGCGCGACCGCATCCGTACCCTGCGGCAAGGCGGTGGGCTTTCCGGTTTCACCAACCGGAAAGAGAGCGAATACGATGCGTTCGGCGCGGCCCACAGCTCGACCTCGATCTCGTCGGGCCTCGGTTTCGCCGTCGCCCGCGACCTTGCGGGAGAAGACAACCGCGTCGTCGCCGTGATCGGCGATGGCGCCATGACCGCGGGCATGGCCTACGAAGCCCTGAACAACGCGGGCGCGCGCAAGAGCGGCCTGATCGTCATCTTGAACGACAACGACATGTCGATCGCGCCGCCGGTCGGCGCCATGAGCGCATACCTATCGCGGCTGATCACCGGCAAGTCCTACCGCTCGATGCGGCATGTGGCGAAGGCGCTGGCGAAAAAATTTCCCCGCGCCATGGAGCAGACGGCAAAACGCGCCGAAGAATATGCGCGCGGCTTGCTGACGGGCGGCACGCTTTTTGAAGAGCTGGGTTTCTATTACGTGGGACCGATCGACGGGCACAACCTCGACCACCTTCTGCCGGTGTTGAAAAACGTTCACCGGCTGGGACGGGAACACCCGATCCTGGTCCACGTCGTCACCCAAAAGGGTAAGGGATACGAGCCCGCGGAGGAAGCCAAGGACAAATACCATGGCGTGACCCGGTTCGACGTGGTGACGGGGCGCCAAGCCAAGCCGGCGCAGAGCGCTCCCTCCTACACCAGCGTGTTCTCGCAAGCCCTGATCGTGGAAGCGGAAGCCGACGAAAAGATCGTCGCCGTCACGGCCGCCATGCCGGCGGGCACGGGCCTCAACAAGTTCGAGGACCGGTTCCCGGATCGCTTCTTCGATGTCGGCATTGCGGAGCAGCACGCCATTACGTTTTGCGGCGGCTTGGCCTGCGAGGGATACAAACCCTTTGCGGCGATCTACTCGACCTTCTTGCAGCGCGCCTACGATCAGGTGGTCCACGACATCGCCATCCAACGGCTGCCGGTACGCTTCATGCTGGACCGCGCCGGTTTGGTGGGGGCGGACGGCGCCACGCACCAGGGCTCCTACGACATCGCCTATCTCGGCTGCCTGCCCGGCTTCGTGTTGATGGCCGCGAGCGACGGCGCTGAATTGATGCACATGGTGGCGACCGCAGCGGCGATCGACGACAGGCCCTCGGCGCTGCGCTTTCCGCGCGGCGAGGCGGGCGGCGTCGAGTTGCCCGAGAGGGGCGTTCCGCTGGAGATCGGCAAGGGCCGCGTCCTGCGCGAGGGAAGCCGCGTCGCGCTACTGTCCTACGGAACGCGCTTGGGGGAGGCGCTCAAGGCCGCCGACGAGCTTGCCGGCCGCGGCATGTCGACGACCGTGGCCGACGCCCGCTTTGCAAAACCCCTCGACACCGCGCTCATCCGGCGCCTCGCGGCCGGGCATGAGCTCCTCATCACCCTGGAGGAAGGCGCCATCGGCGGCTTCGCCACCCAGGTCATGCACTTTCTCGCGACAGAGGGGCTTCTCGATTCGCACCTGAAGTTCCGCCCCCTGTGCCTGCCCGACCGGTTCATCGACCATGATAAGCCGGAGCGTCAGTATGCATCGGCGGGCTTGGATGCGGCGAGCATCGTCGCGGCGGCGACGCAAGCGCTGGGCCGCGATCACGAGGTCCTGACCCCGGCGTCAGCCTAGCTCCCCGCCTCAAGACAGGTCCTAACCTGCCAGCACCGCGCGGGCCGCGGCGCGTCCCGATTGCACGGCTCCCTCGATCGTCGCCGGCAGTCCCGTGTCCGTCCAGTCGCCGGCGAGAAACAGGTTTCGCCAGCCCGTCCGGGTGCCGGGCCGGCGCGCGGCCTGTTCGGGGGTCTGCGCAAAGGTGGCGCGGCGTTCCTTGATGATGCGGATCGGGGGTTGCTCGTTTGCCTCGAGGCCGAGCGCCCGCGCCGTGTCCGCCCAAACCAGCTTGGCGATCTCGCCGGACGGTCTCTCCGCCAGCGCATCGGCGCCGCTGATCGTCAGGCTGGCCATGTCGCCGCGCAGAAAGAGCCATTCCGCCGTGCCGCCGATGAGGCCGAGGAAGGTGCCGCCGTCCGGCAGGGACGCCGGCGCGGGCAATGTGACGTGTGCGTTGACGATGGTGCGGCTTCCCTCGGGAACGGTGAGCTCGGGCACCAGCTCGCGTGCGTTGGCCGGAGGAACGGCGAGCACCAGGTGATCGCCGGCGCCAAGCTCGATGCGGCCCTGGGCGAACTCCAACGCGCACGCACCGCCTTCGCCGAGTTCGATACCCTTGAGGCCAGAGTTGAAGCGGACGGGAACCTGATGATCGGCAAGGAGATCGAGCGCGGGATCGATCAGGCTTGGCGAAAGGCCGTCCCGCGCGACCAGCGGGCGGCATCCCGCGGCGCCCCGGCCAAAGGTGCGCCACAGCACGGACCAGAGAAGCCGGGCCGATCCTTCTTCCGGCGCGATGTTGAGGGCGGCGACCGCCAGCGGTTTCCAGAAGCGCTCGTATAGATCGCCGTTGGCCCCAACCACCGCATGCACCGTTGCGCCGGGCCGGGCGCGGGCAAGCTTCAGACCCGATAGATAATCGCGCGGCCGGGTCCCCGGGACCCGCCGTTTGGGCGACAGAATCCACCACGGCACGACGCCGCGGTTGGGCCGCAGGGTCCAGCGTTCGCCCGTTCGCAAATCAAGAAAAGAAAAGCCCGCCGTCTCCGGCCCGGTCAGCGTGCCACGCGCGCCGATGTCGTCGAGATAAGACATCGTGGCCTTGTTTCCGCTGAGCAGCAGGTGGTTGCCGTTGTCGATTTGACGCTGGAGTTGCGCGTCGAAGTAGGAGCGGCAACGCCCGCCGGCATGCGCGGCGCTCTCATATAAGACGGCGGCACGCCCCGCCTTGGCGAGGGTCACGGCGCAGGCAAGCCCGGCAAGGCCGGCGCCGGCAATGTGCGTTACCGCCAAGGGTCACACAAGCCCGTGGCGCAGGGCGATCCACAATTTTTCCGGACGCGAGACACGCACGGGTTGTTTCAAGTTTTCCCAACCGCGCCGTTCGAGCCGTTCGAGAACGCGGTGATAGATCTCGATCATCAGGATGCACGGCTTGAGCCGCCGCCGGTTACAGCGGGCGATCAACGCGCGGCTTTCATCGAACCGCCGGTGCGCCACCGCCGCGAGGTCCTTGCACACGCTCGGCAACGCCGGATGGGTCAACACGTCCCGCGGATCGACCGATTCGATGCCGTGCGCCCGCAGCGATTCGCGCGGCAGGTAGAGCCGGTCCATGGCCGCGTCGTCCGTCAAGTCGCGCAGGATGTTGGTCAGTTGCAAAGCCTCGCCCAGGCAACGGGCGATCTCGGGCGCCTCGGGCTCATCCGCGCCGAAGATGTTGAGGGACAACCGCCCCACCGCGCCGGCCACGCGCCGGCAATACGTCTCCAGTTCGGATTGGCTGGGCCCGCGCATGACGCCCCTGAGGTCCATCTCCATGCCGTCGATGACGGCGAGGAAGGCGTCCCGCGGCAGATCGTGCGCCCGGACCGGCTGCAAAAGCGCGCGGCCGATTGCGGTGCCCGGCTTGCCCGCATAGAGCCGGCCGATCTCCGTCCGCCACTCCTCCAGCCGCCGCGCCTGATCCTCGCGGTCGCCCGGGTTGTCCACGATATCGTCGACGACCCGGCAAAACCCGTAGACCGCGTACATGGCGTCGCGGCGGGGCTTGGGCAGGATTCGCATGCTCCAATGGAAGGACGTACCCGATTGGCGCACGAGTTCGCTCGAACGGGCCTGTGGGTCCTTGCGGTCGAGAACGCCGGCGCCGGTATCTTCAGCCATGCGGTCCCCCGGCGGGCGCGTTTTTATGGGCGTCGCCGCGCCGGCGCCCGGGCAAGGCCCGCCAGCCCAACGCACCGAGCGCGCCCACTAACGCGGTCCCCGCAAACGCGAGTTTCGAATGGCGAACCGGTTCCGCAAGGGGATCGTCCTTGCGCAGCCGCCGCGACAGGCTTTCCGCTAGACGGAGGATCGCCGCCGACTCCATGGCCAGGCGGTGGCTTTCCAGCAACCTTGGCAAAGGCCGCGCCGCAACGAGGAGGTCGTCCACGCCGTCCAGGCACTTGTCGAAGACCCGGCGCAAGGCGGGGTCGAGCCGCGGTTCGTCGAGCGCCGTCACGTCGAGGCCCTCCGCACCGAGCCAGTCGAGCGGCACATACACGCGGTCGAGGCCGCGGTAGTCGGCTTGCGCATCCTGTAGGTGGTTGATCACCTGGAGCGCCGTGCAAAGCGCGTCGGACGCCGCGTAATCCTTCCGCGATTCGCCGTGAAGGTCGAGCAGATAGCGCCCGACGGGATTGGCCGAATATTCGCAGTAGGCGAGAAGGCCGGACCAGTCATCGTAGCGCCGCTTGACCGCGTCCTGTTTGAAGGCGGTGAGAATATCGACGCAGTGTTTATCCGTCAGGCCGGTCGCGGCGAGACTTTCGCGCATCAGGTGGGCTTTTTTGAGGTCGGGCGAGTCCCGGTCCCGGCCGGTCACGGCCGCCTCAACCCGGTCGAGGCGCGCGAGCTTATCCGGCGCCGAACGGTTCGGGTCGTCGGCGATGTCGTCGGCGGCGCGGGCGAAGGCATAGAAGGCCGCGACGTGGGGCCGCAGCCGCGCCGCGATCAGGCGCGAGCCCACGGGAAAGTTTTCGTCGCCCGCACGCTTTGCCGCGACTTTTACCGCTTTCGTTGCCGATGGCGTCTCGATGTCCGCGGCCCGCGTCATCGTTGCTCCCCACAAATACTAGACCGGACCGGCACGCTCGGTGATGATGCCGTAGTGCTCCGGCCGGCGGTGTTGCGCGAAATCGAACATCGCCTTCTTGTTGTACTGCGCGAGGTCGAGGTCGCAGACGTGGCTGATGAGCTCGTCGTCCTTGGTCGCCGTCAGCGCCACGATCTCGCCCGACGGCGCAATGATGCACGTTCCGGCCAGCAGATTGCAGCCCTCCTCCATCCCGGCCTTGGCGACGCCCACCACCCAGGTGCTGTTCTGGTAGGCGCCCGACTGCATCGACAGGTGATTGTGAAACCCGGTGAGGTCGTCGTAGATGGGCTCCCACGGGATATGGGTCGGCGTGTTGTAGCCCAGCATCACGAGCTCGACGCCCTTGAGGCCCATCACGCGATAGGTCTCGGGCCAGCGCCGGTCGTTGCAGATACACATGCCCATCTTGCCGCCGAAGGCATCCCAAACACCGAAGCCGAGATCGCCGACCTCAAAGAAATACTTTTCGAGGTGTTGGAAGGGCCATTCCGGGCGGTGATCGGCGTGGCCCGGCAAGTGAATCTTGCGGTACTTGCCGACGATGGCGCCCGATTTATCGACCAGGATCGAAGTGTTATAGCGATGGGTCTTGCCGCCCTCGTCCGCGAGCTCGCCGTACCCAAAAGAAAACCCGATCTCTAACCGCTTCGCTTCATCGAACAGCGGCTGCACGGCGGGACCCGGCATTTCGCGCTCGAAGAAGGACTCGATCTCGGCCGGGTCCTCCATCCACCAGCGCGGAAAGAAGGTGGTGAGCGTGAGTTCGGGAAAGACCACGAGGTCGCATCCGCGGCCGTGGGCCTGGCGTAAAAGTTCGAGCAGGCGGCTCACGACGACCTGCCTTGATTCGTTGCGCGCGATCGGTCCCATTTGCGCGGCCCCGACGGTGACGTTTCTTGCCATGGTGTCCTCCCCTTTTGCGGCCGGCTCTGGCGCGGCGGTGACGCCTACGCGTTCTCGCGCAACTTGAAACGCTGAATCTTACCGGTCGCGGTCTTCGGCAGGTCGCTGATGAAGTTGAACCAGCGCGGGTACTTGTAGGGAGCGAGGCCGGACTTGCAGTGTTGCAGCAACTCCTTGGCGAGATCGGGCGATGCGTCCGCCGGGTCGTTGAGGACCACATGGGCTTCGGGTTTGATCAGGTTGTCGTCATCGGCCCGGCCGACAATCGCGGCCTCGAGAACCTTGGGATGCTCGACGAGCTTGGCCTCGATCTCGATCGGCGAGCACCAGATACCGCCGACCTTCAGCATGTCGTCGTTGCGCCCGCAGCAGACGAAGTAGCCGTCCTCGTCCTGGTAATAGGTATCGCCCGTTGCGAGCCAGCCGCCGAGGAGGCTTTGCGCCGTTTTCTTCGGATTGCGCCAGTAATGCTTGAACAGGGAATCGCCGCGAATCATCAGGCGTCCCGTTTCGCCCTGCGGCACATACTTGCCGCCATCGTCGACGATTTTCGCCTCGTAACCGGTGACCAGGCGGCCGCTCGAACCCGGCCGCAGGTGATCGGCGGTGTTGCAGAGGAAGATGTGCAGGATTTCGGTGGTGCCGATGCTGTCGTAGAGGTCGCGGCCGGTCTTGGCGCGCCAGCGCTCCAGGATGTCGGGCGGCAAGGCCTCGCCCGCCGAGACATAAACGCGCACCGAAGACAACTCGGGCGAGTCGGTTTCCATGGCGCGCAGCAGCGCCGCATAGAGCGTCGGCACGCCAAAGAAAATGGTCGGCTTGTAGGCTTCGATGTTTTCGAATATGGCGTCGGGCGCCGGCCGGCCCGCAAATAGCACGGCGGTCGCGCCAAGCCACAACGGAAACGTCATTGCGTTGCCCAAACCGTAAGCGAAGAAAAGCTTGGCCGCGGAAAAGCACACATCGTCTTCGGTCATGCCGAGGGTTTCGACCGCGTAATACTGGCAGGTCGCCGCGAAGGCCGCGTGGGAGTGGACCACGCCCTTGGGCGCACCGGTCGATCCCGACGAATAAAGCCAGAAGCAGTCGTCGTCGGGGCCCGCGGCGAGGGGCGAAAGGCCGGGCGGCGCGCCGGCCATCAGCGAGACGATTGTCGTCCCCTCCCCATCGACCGGAAGGCGGTGCGTGGGCGCGTGGCTTGTTTCCTTCAAAGCCGAAGCGACGTCATCGGCGAACTCCGGCGAATAAACCACCGCGCCGCACTGCGAGTTCTCGAAGATGTACTGGAAGTCCTGGGCGCGTAACATGGTGTTGATGGGAACCGGAATGAACCCGGCTTTGATCGCGCCCCAAAACAGGTAAAAGAACTCGGCGCAGTCCTTGACCACCATGACGACGCGCTCTCCCCGCGCGAGCCCGAGGTCCGCCAGCACGTTGCCGCAGCGGTTGACGTTTTCGGCCAGCTCCGCGTAGGTGACGCTGCCGCCCTCGCCAAGAATGGCGGCCTTGGCGCCGCGGCCTTCCTCGAGGTGCCGGTCGATGAAACTAACCGCCGCGTTGTACACCGGCGAAAATTCAATCTCGCTGGGCGTCACCGACGTATCGACCGCAACCGTATGATCGCGCATGAATTTTTCTCCCCGGCCGGAAGCGCGCCGCCTTGCGCCCCTGAAGCAAATCAATACGTTAGAGCAAATTCTCCGGGTTGATGGACCGCCTTGGGCGGATCAACCGGGAGCGGCTCCGATCGACCCGGATTCGCTCCAACGGCGGCTATTCTAACGCGGAATGAGCGGGCCGTTGCAAGATGGACTCTGGCCGCCGCCACCCCCATTTGGCCCTGTATCCGACTTTGAATTTGACTTTCGAACCGGCTGTCCTACCCTGGCCTTCGATCAACACTTAGAATGCTTCCAATATGACCGCACAAACGACCCAAAAACCGCGGAAAACCGGCGCTCAGCGGCAGGCTGGCGGGGAACGCTCCTTCGCCAAGGAGGTGAAGCTTCTGCGCCTGGGCGAGGGCGATATCTTCGAGGGCGAGGGCATCCTGGCCGTCACCAAGGCGGCCCTGCAGGCCGGGGTCAGCTATGTGGGCGGCTATCAGGGATCGCCCGTTTCGCACCTCGTCGACGTGCTGTCCGAGGCCAAGGATATCCTCGACGAATACGGCGTCCACCTGGAGATCTGCGCCAATGAAGCGGGCGCCGCCGCCATGCTGGGCGCCTCGGTCAACTACCCGATTCGTGGCCTGGTGACGTGGAAATCCATCGTCGGCACGAATGTCGCCGCCGACGCGTTGTCCAGCTTGGCCTCGACCGGCGTCAAGGGCGGCGCCATGGTGGTCATCGGCGAGGATTACGGCGAGGGCGCCAGCATCATTCAGGAGCGCAGCCACGCCTATGCGCTGAAATCACAAATTTGGCTGCTCGACCCCCGGCCCAATCTCACATCGATCACCAACATGGTGGAAAAGGGCTTCGAGCTGTCCGAGGCGACCAACACGCCCGTCATGTTGGAACTGCGTATCCTCGCCTGCCACGTTCAGGGGCGCTTCGTCTGTAAGGATAACGCGACGCCTAAATATTCGCGCAACAACCCGATCAAAATTCCTGAGTTCAATGTGGAGCGGATCGCCCTGCCGCCGTTCACCTACCAGCAGGAGCGCGACAAGGTTACGCGCCGGTTGCCCGCCGCGATTCAGTTCGTCAAGGACAACAAGCTGAACGAGATGTTCCCGGGCGACATGGAGGAGGTCGGCATCATCGTCCAGGGCGGCCTCTATAACACGCTCATCCGCTCGCTGGGCCGCCTGGGGCTCGCCGATCTGAACGGGAATTCGCGGCTGCCCCTCTATGTCCTCAACGTGACGCATCCGCTCATCGACGACGAGATCGTCGAGTTCTGCGCCGGCAAATCCCACGTTCTCATGGTCGAGGAGGGGACGCCCGAATACATCGAGCAGGCCATCCATGTGGCGCTGCGCAAGGCGGACGTGAACACCAAGGTGAGCGGCAAGGATGTCTTGCCCGCCGCCGGCCAGTACACCAACGACGTGATGCTCACGGGCGTCGCCGAGTTCATCCGCAAGGCGGAACCTCGCGGCGCCGACCTGAGCGCGGTTTCGCGGGCGCTTGCGGATACGGCGGCCCTGAAGCAGCAAGCGGCGGACCTGCTGGGTGGCACGGTGCCCGGACGCCCCCCAACCTTTTGCACCGGCTGCCCCGAGCGGCCCGTGTTCACCGCAATCAAATTGCTGGAGCGCGAGCTGGGACCGACGCACATCAGCGCCGACATCGGCTGCCACACCTTCGCCGCGTTGCCGCCCTTCGGCTTGGGCAACACCGTGCTGGGCTACGGCGCGGGACTTGCGAGCTCGACCGGCATCGCCCCCAATTTCGAAAAGCGCACGATCAGCATCATGGGCGACGGCGGATTCTGGCACGGTGGTCTGACGAGCGGTGTGGCGAGCGCCGCCTTCAACCAGGCCGATTCGGTGCTGATCGTCATGAAGAACGGTTACACCTCGGCCACGGGATGGCAGTACCTGCCGTCAAGCCCCAAGGATGGCGACATGTCGGACACCCGCATGTCGATCGAAAAGACCATCAAGGCACTGGGCATCACCTGGCAGAAGAAGGTCCACACCTACGACTTGGGGAAGATGGTCAAGACCCTGCGGGAGGCGATGACCACCAGCCGGGCCGGCCTCAAGGTCATCATCGCCGAGGCCGAGTGCCAGCTTGCAAAACAACGCCGCGTGAAGGCCGACCGCACCAAGAAGCTCGCCGCCGGCAAGCGCGCCGTGCGGCCGCGCTTCGGCATCGATGAGGACGTATGCACCGGCGACCACTCGTGTATCCGGCTGTCGGGCTGCCCATCGCTGACTATAAAGCCCAATCCCGACCCCTTGCGCACCGACCCGGTCGCGCACATCAAAGAGGATTGCGTGGGCTGCGGCCTTTGCGGCGAGATCGCGCACGCCGCGGCGTTGTGCCCGTCCTTCTACCAAGCCGACATCGTCTACAATCCGAATTTACTGGAGCGCGCCTTGAGCCGGGCGCGGCGCGCCGTCATCGGCCGCTTTTACAGCCGCGAGGCCGTGCGCCTGGCCGAGCCCGTGGCCGGTGTCCTCGAGGCCGAGGAGTCGCGGGCCGCCGCATGAGCGAGGGGCTGCGTCCCGTAACGGTGCTCATCGCCGCGATGGGCGGCGAAGGCGGCGGCGTCCTCATGGATTGGATCGTCAGGGCCGCGCGATCCCTGAACCTGCCCGTGCAAGCGACGTCGGTTCCGGGCGTGGCGCAACGCACCGGGGCCACGACCTATTATGTGGAGCTCCTGGAGACGCCCCGCCAAGCGGACGACGCGCCGGAGCCGGTCATGGATCTGTATCCGGGCGTCGGCGATATCGATCTCATGATCTCCAGCGAATTGGTCGAGACGGCGCGCGCCATCGAGAGAGGGTTCGTCAGTCCCACGCGCACCACGTTGATCGCCTCCACCCACCGCGTCTATTCGATCCTCGAGAAGATGTCGATGGGCGATGCGCGCTACGACGGCGACCGCATCATCGCGGCGGCGGGCAAGATGGCGAAGCGCCGCATCATGTTCGATATGGAGCGCGCCGCGGGCCGGGTCGGATGCCCGATGAACTCCATAATCCTTGGCGCCATCGCCGGTAGCGGCCTGCTCCCGATCGCGCCCGAGGTGTTCGAGGAGGGGATACGAACCGGCGGAAAGGCCGTGGAGGCGAACTTGGCGGGCTTCGCCGCGGGCCTTGCCTATGCGCGCGGCGAGGCCATGGAGGACCCCCCCGCAAAGGACTCCCGCCCCAAGCCGCCCACGTTGAACGGCGCGGCCTTGGCCCTGCGGGCCCGTGTCGAGAATGAATTTCCGGCGCAAACGCACACCATTCTTTTGGAGGCGGCGGGCCGGGTTCTCGATTACCAGGACCCCCGCTACGCCGCTCTCTATCTCGACCGATTGGCCGATTTCCTGTCCGTCGACAAGGCGCGCGCCGATTCGGATTACGAATTGACGCGCGAGGTGGGCCGCCACCTGGCCCTGCGCATGACCTACGAGGACATCATCCGGGTCGCGCAGTTGAAGACGCGGCGGTCGCGCTTCGAGCGCGTGCGCCGCGAGGTCGAGGCCGAACCGGGTCAGCTCGTGAAGATCACCGAGTTCCTGAAGCCCGGCGTCGAGGAATATGCCTCGGTGCTGCCGCCGTTCGTGGCGCGGCGAATCATTTCCTGGGCCGGCAAAAAGAAAAGCCGGGCGGCCAAACTCCAGATCGGCATGCACGTGCGGACGGATACGGTGTTCGGTTTCGCCAACCTGCGCCTGGTGGCGGGCTTGCGCCGCGTCCGCCGGCGCGGATACCGCTTCCAGCAGGAGCAAAAGCTGATCGAAGACTGGTTGGCGCTGGTCCGTGAGGCCGCCGCAGCCGACTACGCGCTGGCCCTCGAAACCACCGAGTGCGCCCGCCTGCTCAAGGGGTATGGCGATACCCACGCCCGGGGGGCCGAGAACTTCGCCCGCATCGCCGAGGCGGTCATCCGGCCCGCGATCGCAGGCCACGTCCGGGACGCCGCCAAGGCCGTGCGCCGGGCACGCGACTCCGCCCTTGCCGATCCCGAGGGCAAGGATCTCGCGGAGGTCTTGTCGGAGGTCGGCGCGGGCGCTGCCGCCGACGTCTCACCGTCCTAAGCCGTGCCCAATTTATCTTTCGAAGTCCTCACCCTGAGCCTGTCGCCCTGCCGGAGCAAAGCCGCTCCGGCTAAAACTTTGGGGGCGAGGACAGGTGGCAAACCCTCATACTTCGACAGGCTCAGCATGAGGGCATAGCATTGTCTCAGGCGTCTACTGCGCGGCCTGGGCTTCCTCCTCGCCGAGGTGGCGCGTCGCCGGGAAGACCTCATCCCGCAGGTAGTCGAGGGTACGCGTTACGTGCTCGTCGAGAACGTTGCCGATCTTGATGCTGAGCCCGATGCGCGCGTTGCCGAGTTCCTTGTGCACGGTGTGAATTTGCTCGATCGCCATGTCGGGCGTGCCGCAGATCATTAGGCCGCACTCCATCTTTTCCTCGAAGGACAAGCCGCCCATGCGCATGTTGACGAATTTTTTCGCCTGTTCCTTCGCCGTCTTCTGGTCCTGGTAGTAGCGCGTCTTCTGCACCACGAGCTTTTGCGCCGTGCGGATACCACCGCCGAGCACACCAAAGAAATATTCCTGTCCGCTCTTTAGAATCTTGATGGCCTCGTCCTTGGTAGGCGCGATGCAGCAGTTCAAGCCAACCGTGAAGTCGAGCGGCCCGGGTTCCCAGCCATATTCCCGGGCGAAGGTGCGATACCGTTCCATGCTGCGGCGCCCATCGTCCATGTCCGAGAGGGCAAGAAGGCCGGCGATGGCCCGGTGCTTGGCCGCCAGCTTGGCCGATTGTTCGCTCGCCGCGGACATGAGAATCGGCGGGAGGGGCTGCTGCACCGGCTTGGGCCAGATGGAGACGGCGCGGAACTGATAGTGCTCGCCTTCCCAGCCGAAGGGCTCCGTTTCGGTCCAGCATTTCTTGATCAGTTCCACCGCCTCGTTCATGCGACTGTAGGATTCGCTGGGCGGTTCGTTGTAGGCGATATATTCGTGCGGGATGCCGCGCATGAACCCGGCGATCAACCGGCCGCCGCTGAGCACGTCGATCATGGCGTACTCTTCCGCGACGCGGATCGGGTTCGCGATCGGCAGGATATTGCCCGACTGCAAGATGCCCGCCTTGGTTGTCTGGTGCGCGAGGACCGCTCCCACGAGATTCGGGTTGGGCATAAGGCCATAGGGGCTCATGTGATGCTCGTTGCAGCCGATCCAGTCGAAGCCGGCCTGCTCCGCGTAGATCTTGTCCTTGATGTAGGCCTTGAACATCTTCACGCCCTTTTGCGGGTCGAACTGTTTGTTCGGCACCGGCCAGTCCTGACCCGCCCGGTCGATATCGGTGTAGGGCATGTGGTGGGTATAGGAATAACGCACGGTCTTTCCCCCTATGCAGTCGCCGCCGCCGCGTCGAGGCCGGCCGCTTCATCGCCCCAGTTCACCAAGAAGCCTTCGGCCCGGGTCAGGAAGTCGCGAACCAAAAGCGAAACCCGCTCCGGCTGGTCGATCTCCATGACGTGGGCCGCGTCATAGACGTAGACCAAGAAGGAGCGCGGGATGAGGCTCTTGAGCAGGCGCGGGCTCTCCTCGGGGATGGCGCCGTCCTCGGTGCCGTGGAGGATCAGGGTCAGGGTCTCGATCTCGCCCAGCCGCGCGACGAGCGCCTTGTCCATGGGCGATGCATCGTGATAGTGGCCCATGGCCTTACGGTTGTGCGCCACCGTCTCCTCGGGCTTGCCGTCCTCCGGAATCTTTTCCGGGTGGGCGTACATCTGCTTGACGAATTCCGCGGGATCGCTGGCCAGACCGACGGCGCCGTCCGGCCTGAATCCGGCCGGCCCCTCCAAAACCATCTGGCCAATCTTGCCGCCATGCAGGACGGCGAGCCACGCCGCGGTCCAGCCGCCAAAGGAGTAGCCGATGACGTCGCACGGACCGCCGATCACCGTGTCGATGAATTCGCCGGCGAGATCCGCCAGCCCTTGCATCGAATCGACGCCGTCGAGAAACGGCGTGCCGTCGAACCCGGGCGTCACCGGCATGAAAATTTTAAAGGATTCGGCCCAGTCGTTGATCGGCTTGCTGGCGAGCCGCACGCCGCCACCGCTGTGCAGATAGAGGACCGGCGGTCCGTCGCCGCCGACAAAATATTTGACGGCCCCGGCCGATAGTTTGGCTTCTTTTTCCTGAAAGGTCATTGCAACACCTGTTTCACGAGGAGGATGTTCTCACAAATCGCGTACGTGAGGCAGCACCTGGTCTTTGAACAGGTCCATGCCCTTATAGATTGTTTCATCGGGTATGTTGCCCACTTTCATGTTGATGTTCGTCACGCCATGGCCCATGGCCGCGTGCACGTGCTTGAGCTGGTCGACCACCATCTTGGGCGTTCCACAGAGGATGGTGCCCTGATCGAGCAGGTCGTCCACCGAAATTTGAGCGGATTTGCGCGCATCGACGAACTTGCCTTTCATCTCGTCGCCGTAATAACGGGTCTTTTGCAGCACCAATTTCTGCGCCGTGCGAAGCCCGCCACCCAATACCTCGGCGAAGAACCGCCGGCCGTTGGTGAGAGTTTCCTTGGCCTCGTCGGCGTCTTCCGCGAGCGAAAGCGTCAAGCTGACGAGAACGTCTTCCGGTTTCGGATCGAA
Source organism: Pseudomonadota bacterium (assembly GCA_022566715.1). Taxonomy (GTDB): domain Bacteria; phylum Pseudomonadota; class Alphaproteobacteria; order SHVP01; family SHVP01; genus JADFIH01. The sequence continues at coordinate 15,717 of JADFIH010000001.1, forward strand.
TCCGTGTGCCTTGGCCGACTCTCGATAGATGTCGATCAGATTCCGCGCGTCATCGAACGTTTTCAATTGCGCGATGCCGAACATCGCACCGAATCGACCGGCGATCTCCGCCGAGCGTGGCGAACTGCCCGACATGATGATCCGCGGGTGCGGTTGTTGGATGGGGCGCGGCCATATCGAGACGGCCCGGTATTGGTAGTACTCGCCTTCCCAGCCGAAGGGCTCTGGCTCGGTCCAGGCCTTTATGATGAGCTGCGTCGCCTCGATCAGGCGGCCATAGGACTCGCTCGGCGCCATGTTGTAGGCAACGTACTCGTGCGGAATGCCGCGGAACATGCCCGCAACGAGCCGGCCACCGCTCAGCACGTCGAGCATGGCGTACTCCTCCGCGACACGCAGCGGGTTCAGCAATGGGATCAGGTTGCCGACCATGGCGATCTTGATGCGCGTGGTGCGCTGGATCAGCGAAGCCCCGATGAGGTTCGGGTTCGACATCATGCCGAACGGGCTCATGTGGTGTTCGTTGCAGCCCACCCAATCGAAGCCGCACTCCTCCGCATACACCATATTGTCGAGGTAGGCGTTGTAGAGCTTCTCGCCCGTTCGCGGATCGAACCGTTTGTTGGGCACCGGCCAGTCCTGAGTGTGCTCCGGACTCTCCGTGTACGGCATCAAATGAAAGTACGCGAACTTCATGCCCCCCCCCCAACGCCCGGCCTCGCCGCACGCGCCCTGCGGGCTCATTCAGCGTTACAGCAAAGCGTTTGGCGATTCCACGCCCTGGGGCTAAGAGTCCACAGTTCGGACAATCCATCGAGAGCGACGGTTTGATGACGGCGAGCGAGGGTTTAAGATCGGGCCGGGCTCGCGGGGGCGAGTGATCGGTGACGACCTAGCCGGCCACGAGGGAGAGCAGGGGTGGCGAAGTTCCAACAGGAAATGATTTCGGTCGCGGGGTGCCGAGTGAGCGTGTTCCGCGGTGGCGCGGGTGAGCCCCTTCTGCACCTGCACGGCGCGGGCGTTGTCCGCAGCGTTATGCCGTTCATGGAATTTCTGGCCGAGACCTTCGACGTGATCATCCCGCAGCATCCGGGCTTCGGCGACTCGGACGAACCCGATTGGCTGGAGGGGATGGGGGACCTGGCCTATTTCTATCTCGAATTCATGGAGCAACTGGATCTGCGCGGCGTTCATCTCGGCGGAACGAGCCTGGGCGGCTGGCTCGCCATGGAGGTCGCCCTGCGCAACACCGAACGCCTGAAAACGCTCACGCTGGTCGGCGCCGGCGGCATCCATGTCGAGGGAGTCGAGCGCGGCAAATCACGCGAATGGGGACCGCAGGAGACCATGCGCCAAGTGATCTACAACCAGGTGCTGGCCGAGAAGATGATCGCCACGATGCCGGCGAACCCGGAACAGGACCCGGTTCACCAGAAAAACCGGCGCACCATCGGCAAGCTTGTCAAGCCGCCGACCTACAATCCCGATATCCAGAAGTGGGCGCACATCGTGAAGATTCCGGTTCACATCATTTGGGGAGATCACGACCGCCTGCTGCCGATGGCGTTCGCGCCCGAATACGCGAAGCTGTTCGACGACGCCACGCTCGACATCATGAAAGAGTGCGGCCACATTCCCTACATGGAGAAGCCGCGCGAGTATGCGGACGTGATCACCCGGTTCATCCAAAAGGCCACGCAGACGGAGAACGCCGGCGCCAGGTAAGGCGCACCGGCGTCCCGCCCGCCAATACGGCGAGGGGAAGAGTTCTGAAACCGCAAACCCTGGGCGATGTCACGGTTTCGAAACTGGTGGAATTCGAAACCCCGTTCATCGGGCGGCAATACGCCCTCCCCGAGTCCACGCGCGAGGTTTTCGACGCCCACCGGGATTGGCTCGCGCCGCATTTCTTCGATTACTCGGCCGATCTCCTGATCTTCAGCTTCCATACCTTTATCCTGAAGACGCCGCATCACACGATCCTTGTCGATACCTGCGTCGGCAACCACAAGGAGCGGCCGCTCGAGCACTGGCATATGCGCGACGGGCCCTATCTCGAAGACATGCGCGCGGCCGGCGTGGCGCCCGAATCGGTCGACTATGTCATGTGCACGCATCTGCACGCCGATCACACCGGCTGGAACACCCGGCTTCGGGATGGCCGTTGGGTCCCCACGTTTCCCAACGCCAAGTATTTGTTTTCAAAAGACGATTGGAACTTCTTCCAAGACCTGAAAGAGGGCGATCCCGGCTATGCCGCCCTGCGGGACAGTGTCCTGCCGATCATGGAGGCGGGACAGGCGCAACTCGTGGACAAGGACTTTCAGTTCGACGACGCGGTCCGCGTGGAGCCGACGCCGGGGCACACGCCCGGCCATTACGCCGTCCATCTGTCCTCGAAAGGCCGGGAGGGCGTTCTGTCCGGCGATCTCATCCATAGTCCGGTGCAGATCAACCGGCCGGACTGGTCGAGCAAGTTCTGCAACGACCCCGACCGGTCCCGCGAGACGCGCATCGAGTTCGTCGACCGATACGCCGATACGGACGTCATGCTTTTCGCCGCGCACTTCGGCGGGCCGACGGCGGGGCACATTCGCGCGGACGGCGATGCCTGCAAGTTTCAGGTCGTCGAGGGCTAGGCCGAGCCGTTGTTTTTGAGCCGGTGAACTCGTCCTTCGACAGGCTCAAGACGAGGCCTCATGCTGAGCTTGTCGAAGTATGGGGGAGTTCCCTCTAGGAGGTTCTCCGCCTGAGCACGTTGATGGCCTCATGCTGAGCTTGTCGAAGTATGAGGGGGGAATAAAGGCGCCGTCGTTACCGGTTTCATTTTGGTTTTCGGCGAAACGGCGTCCTTCGAAGCGCCGTTTTACGCTTCAGCGGCGTCTTGCGTTTTAACGCCGTTTTTTGGACCAATGTTCGACGCGTCGGAGCTTTGCGGACTTTTCCGGTCGCTTGAGATTTGGAAACGCCGGTCTCGACCGGTCCGGGCTCAGTTTCAAGGCTGTGGCCAAGCGCAACGTTCGAGGTCCCGGCGGCCTCACCCGTGGCGACGTAAAGCGCGGCCTTTGAAGCCGTAACGGCGGGCAGCATGACGATAATTTCTCCCGCGCTATTGCGTGAAGGTTCAGGGATATCCTCACGGTTTGCCATGCGCGCGGCAATCGCCTCTTCAAGGCAATCGGCGGCGCGCGCGATCGCCTCCGCCACATCGGCGCCTTCGGTAAGCGCCTCCGGCAAATCGGGGAAACTCACGATCATGGTGCCGGACGGCGATTCCTCGAGGTCCGCGGGAAAGGCAAAGGTCGGGTTCGCCATCGTCAGTCCTCGGAATTTGGCGGGATCTGCTCGCAGTTGCTTAGGAAGTCTGGTCACAAATGCGGGCGAATACAGCCTACACAGAGGCCGGGTAAAATGTCCGAAAGTAAAGTGCTAAATCGGGCAAATGTGTCCGAACGGATTCCCAAAAAAAAGCGGCGCCCGAAGGCGCCGCAATGGTTGAAAGGTCGGAGGGCCTTCCGGGCCGCGGACTACTCCGCGGCCGTGTCCAGGGCCCCTTGGTGGAACTGGGCGTCTTCGGTCGAGTCCCTGAGCGCCGTCGTCGAGGACCGCCCGGCGCTGATCGTCATGGACACCGCATCGAAATAACCCGTGCCGACTTCGCGTTGATGGCGGGTGGCCGAGTAGCCCCGGCCTTCGGCGGCGAACTCGGCATCTTGCAGCTCCGAGTAGGCGGCCATGCCGCGCTCGGCGTAGCCGGTGGCCAATTCGAACATGCCGTAGTTGAGGGCATGGAACCCCGCCAGGGTCACGAACTGGAACTTATAGCCCATGGCCCCGATCTCGCGTTGGAAGCGGGCGATATCGTTGCGGTCGAGATTGGCCGACCAGTTGAACGACGGCGAGCAGTTGTAGGCCAGCATCTTGCCGGGAAATTCCGCGTGGATCGCATCGGCAAAGCGCCGCGCCTGATCGAGGTTGGGCGTGGACGTCTCCATCCACAGAAGGTCGGCGTAAGGCGCGTAGGCGAGCCCGCGCGCGACGCAGCGCTCGAAGGAGAGCCCCTCCTTGTGCCGGTAGTAGCCCTCGGCCGTGCGCTCGCCGGTAATGAACGGCCGGTCGCGCTCGTCCACGTCGCTGGTCAGCAGCTTCGCGCTTTCCGCGTCGGTGCGGGCCAGGATGATCGTGGGCACGCCCATCACATCGGCGGCAAGCCGCGCCGCGGAAAGATTGGCGATGTGCTGCTGGGTCGGGATGAGCACCTTGCCGCCCATGTGACCGCACTTCTTTTCCGAAGCCAGCTGGTCCTCGAAGTGCACCGCGGCCACGCCCGATTCGATGTAGGCCTTGGTCAATTCGAAGGCGTTGAGCACGCCGCCGAAGCCCGCTTCGGCGTCCGCGACGATCGGCGCAAACCAGTGCGTGGCACCGCCGCCTTCCATGTGCTGGATTTGATCGGCGCGCTGGAAGGTGTTGTTGATGCGCCGCGCAAGCTCGGGGCCGCTGTCGACGGGATAGAGACTCTGGTCGGGGTACATGGCGCCCGCCGAATTCGCATCGGCGGCGACCTGCCAGCCCGAGAGATAAATGGCCTTGAGACCCGCGCGCACCATTTGCATGGCCTGGTTGCCCGACAGCGCGCCTAGCGATGCGACGTAATCTTCCTCATGCAGAAGCGTCCACAGGCGATCGGAACCCATGCGGGCAAGCGTGTGCTCGACGTGAACGGAGCCGCGCAGTTTGGCCACGTCAGCCTTGGTGTAGCCGCGCCGGATGCCGTCCCAGCGGTTCGCCGGAACCGGCGCCGTCGTCCAATCAAGCGCAGCCATGTCAAGTGTCGCGTCAGCCATGATTAATCGCCTCAAGTATCGGTGGTGGAAACAAGCCGCTCGTAGGCCGGCAGCGTCAGAAATTCGGCGAGCTCGGGCTCGAAGATCAGGGTCTCGAACAGTTCGCTGGCGTCTTTTAGGTGCCCCTCGCCAAACACCCCTTGGGGACTACTCGAGACCTTCTCGAGCTCCTCGCCCAAGACCTTGCGGATCAGGTCCTCGTCGATCACCCGTCCATCGTCGAGCTTCGCCCCATGGTGGCGCCACTGCCAGACCTGGGTGCGGGAGATTTCGGCGGTCGCCGCGTCCTCCATCAGGTTGTTGAGGGGGACGCAGCCCGACCCGGCGAGCCAGGCGGCGGTGTACTGAATGCCGACGTTGAGGTTCAGACGCAGGCCGGCCTCGGTGATGTCGCCCTCGGGCACCGCGAGCAGGTCCGCCGCCTTCACGTCGACATCCTGACGCACGCGCGCCAACTGATTCGCCTCGGGCATTTTTTCGTCGAAGATGGCCATGGCAAGGGGCACCAGACCGGGATGGGCGACCCAGGTGCCGTCGTGGCCGTCGCCGGCTTCGCGCTCCTTGTCGGCGCGCACCTTCGCAAGCGCCTCCTCGTTGGCGTCGGGGTCGTTCTTGATGGGAATCTGCGCCGCCATGCCGCCGATGGCGTGCGCGCCGCGGTGGTGGCAGGTCTTGATCGCCAACAAGCTGTAGGACCGCAGGAAATGCCGCGTCATGGTGATGGCGCCGCGGTCCGGCAGCACGAAGTCCGGGTTATTCCGGAAGCGCTTGATGAAGCTGAAGATGTAGTCCCAGCGCCCACAGTTGAGCCCGGCGATGTGGTCGCGCAGCTCGTACAGAATTTCGTCCATCTCGAAGGCCGCGAGAATGGTCTCGATGAGGACGGTGGCCCTGATGGTTCCCGTGGGCAGGCCCAGGGTCGCCTGCGCCGATTCAAAGACGTCGTTCCACAAACGCGCTTCCAGGTGGCTCTCGATCTTCGGCAGGTAGAAGTAGGGACCCGTTCCCTTATCCAGCGCCGCGCGCGCGTTGTGGAAGAAATACAGCGCGAAATCGAACAGCGCCGCCGACACCGGCGCGCCGTCCACCCGCATGTGAACCTCTTCGAGGTGCCAGCCCCGCGGCCGGACGATGAGAACCGCGGTTTTTTCGGCGAGCTCGTAGTGCTTGCCGGATTTCGGATCGTCGAAGCTGATGTCGCCCCGAACCGCATCGCGCAGGTTGATTTGCCCCTCGACGATGTTGCGCCAAGTCGGCGACAGCGAGTCCTCGAGGTCGGCCATGAAGACCTTGGCGCCCGAATTCAGCGCGTTGATGATCATTTTTCGCTCGACCGGCCCGGTGATCTCCACCCGGCGGTCCCGCAGGTCCTTCGGGGCCGGCGCGACCTTCCAGTCGCCGGCGCGAACGTCGGCGGTGGAGGCGAGGAAATCCGGCTTGGCCCCCTGGTCCAAGCGGGCTTGAATCTCCTGGCGGCGTTCGAGCAGCTTTTTGCGTTGGGCGCCGAATTGCCGTTCGAGGTCGGCGACGAAGCCAAGCGCCTCGGGCGTAAGGATCTGATCGCCGCCCGGCGGCAGGTCGCCAACGAGTTCGACCCCGTTGCTCGGGTTGGGATTCTTGGGGTCCATCAGCTTGGTCTCAATGCTCATTCCCTGCCTCATTCGCGTGGTTCCGTGGCCCGGAACGAAGCGAAAGACCCGTTCCGGATGGATGTCCGGGCTACGGATACGACCCACTAGACCGGCGCGGCAGGCCGGTCTCAAGTGACGGATCGGGGCTAAGCACCTTGTCCGCAGCCTCGCCATAAGGGTAACCCGGTTACCAAAGATGAGATAGCCGGGGCCCAACGCCTGTCGGGCCACGAAGCCGCCCGACCGGCCCATTTCGGGCCACGGGTGGCGGAAATCTTGGGTTTAGCGCCGCCTTCCGTCCTCCCAATCTCCACGGAGGCAACAGACCAGCCTCCACGAACCTTATCCATATTGACAAACTATCGAGAGAAGTCCGCAATGCATTGAAAGTAAAAGAGTTATGTTGTATATATTGCAAATCTATTATTAGAGATTTTGTAAAATTTGTAAAGTTCGAGGGCGCGACCGTGGCGGATAAGAAAGCGATGCTTGGCCATAAAATCCGCCGCTTTCGGCAGGATCTGGGCCTGAACCAATCGGAACTGGCCGAACAGCTCGAGATATCGCCAAGCTATCTCAACCTGATCGAGCACAACCAGCGCCCGGTCACCGTGCCGCTGCTGTTCCGGCTCAGTCAGTCCTTCGATATCGACCTGCGCGAGTTCGCGGAGGATGAGGAGGCGCGTCACGCGGTGGGCCTGGCGGAGGTGTTCGGCGACCCCCTGTTCGAGGGGCAGGCGCCGGGCCAGCAGGACATCCGCGCGGTGGCGGCGGCCAGCCCCGCGGCCGCCCGCTCGGTGATTACGCTTTACAACGCCTATCGGTCGATCCGCGAGGACGCCCAGGCGCTGGCCCACCAACTGGCCGACGACGACGCACTCCAAGCGCTCGGTCAGCGCGGCCAGCCCTTGCAAGAGGTCCGCGATTATCAGGAATCGCGCTCCAACCATTTCCCGGAACTCGAGACGGCGGCGGAAGAACTTCGCGGCGGATCGCAGGACGACCTCTATCAAGGCTTGGTGGACCATTTGCGGCAAGTCCACGGCCTCGGCGTCAAGATCATGCCCGTCGACGTGCTCCAGGACACGATACGGCGTCACGACCAGCACCGCCGGCGCGTACTGCTGTCGGAGATCCTGCCGCCCTCGGGCCGCATCTTCCATCTGGCGGCGCAGATCGCGCTTCTGGACCACAGCGACATGCTGGACCGCATCGGCGAGGGTGCCGATTTCACCAGCGACGATGCCCGCAAGCTGATGCGGGCCGGCCTGTCCAATTACTTCGCGGCGGCCGTGATGATGCCCTACGATGCGTTCCTGACGGCGGCCCGTGAGCTTCGCTTCGACATCGACATCCTGTGCCGCCGCTTTGGCGCCAGTTTCGAGCAGGTCGCCCACCGGCTGACGACCCTTCAGCGTCCCGCCGCCCGTGGCATCCCGTTCTTTTTCCTGCGCGTCGATGCCGCCGGCAATGTGTCCAAGCGGCTGTCCGGAGGCGGCTTTCAGTTCGCGCGCTTCGGCGGCGCCTGCCCGCGCTGGATCGTACACCACGTCTTTCGCAGCCCCGGCGCCATTCGGACGCAGGTGGTCCAGCTGCCTGACGGCGGCGCGTTCTTCACCCTCGCCCGAACCGTCGATCCCATCGCCGGATGGAGCCAAGGCCCGGGCCCGCAATATGCGATCGGGCTGGGCTGCGATATCAAGGACGCGGGCAAGCTCGTCTATGCCGACGGCGTGGACCTCAAGAACTTGGACGCGGCAACGCCGATCGGTGTGAGCTGCCGTCTTTGCGAACGCCTGGACTGTAGCCAGCGCGCCTATCCGCCCATCAACCACCGCCTGAGCATCGAAGATCATATCCGGCGGCTGACGCCCTTTACCTTCGCGCAATCGTAGTTGGGCCTAGTTTGGCCTAGCTGAGCCTAGCCGAGTCGTGGCCTCACACTTTTTTGTCGCGGCGCGGCCCGTGGCTGGTCTACCCTTGAGCGGCGGGAACCGGACCGGGAGGGTTGTCATGCACAAGTTCGAGATATTGCCGAACGTGTTGGAGGCGGTGCAGCGCCGGCGCGGGCGTAAGCACGTGTTCGAGGACTTCGAGCCCTCGACAGCCGCGTTGATTGTCGTGGACATGCAGAATTTCTTCTGCGCCGAGGGGCAGCTCGGCGCGCTCCCGGTGGCCCGCGAGATCGTTCCCAACATCAACCGTATTGCCGCGGCCATGCGCGCGGCGGGCGGACGAGTGGTCTGGATAAAAACGACGTTCAGCGAGAAGATCGCGCGATCGTGGTCGACCTTCTTCGATTATTTCAACACGCCGGAAATGCGCGCCGCCACCATCGGCGGGTTGACCGCGGGAACGGAAGGGCATGACCTCTATGGCGAGCTCGACGTCCTGCCCGAGGATTTGACCGTCGAGAAGAACCGTTACAGCGCCTTCATTCAGGGCGCGTCGGACCTGCACGACATTCTTAAGGGCATTGGCGTGGATACCCTTCTGATTACCGGCACGGTCACGACGGTGTGCTGCGAGTCCACGGCCCGCGACGCCGCCATGCTCAACTACAAGACCATCATGGTTGCGGACGGAACCGCCGCGGCCAGCGACGTCCAGCACAATGTCGCGCTGAGCAATCTGTTTGGCGGCTTTTGCGATGTGCTCACCACCGGGCAAATTGTCAAGCGACTCGAGTCGGTGGCGGCGCACCGCGCCCGCGCCGCGGAGTAGGCGGCCCATGGCGGATCATACCCATGCCCCCGAAGACGGCAGCCGCAACATGGCCTTCTTCGACCGCCGCGTCGACGCGATCCTGTCGTTGATCACGGGGCAAGGGACCGGCAAATACGATCCCGATCTTCAGCGCCGCGCCATCGAGCACTACAACCGGTTCGAGGATCCCGCGCGCAGCACATCGGAAAGCTGGATACTGGCGATCAAGGCGCTGACCGTCGAAACCGGCGCACTGAGCGAAACCGAGATCGAGGAAAAACTCGCGGCGGTGCGCCAAGCGCTCGAATCCGCCACCTGACGCCGAGGGTAATCTCTAGCGGTAGGGATCGTCCGTGGCGAGGTACTTACGGACGTAATCGGCCACGCCGTCCTCCAAGGACGTGAAGGGCTTGGCGTACCCCGCCGCGCGCAACCGCTCCATGCGGGCCTCGGTGAAATATTGGTATTTATCCCGAAGCCCCGGCGGCGTGTCGACAAACTCGATATTTGGGTCGCGGCCCAGCGCCGCATAGACCGCGTTGGCGAGATCGAGGAACGTGCGCGACTGCCCGGTCCCCATGTTGAAAAGGCCGCTTACACCGGGATGGTCGAGCAGCCAAAGCACCACATCAACGCAATCGGCCACGTAAACGAAGTCGCGCCGTTGGCCGCCGTCCGGATAGTCCGGATGATGCGATTTGAATAGGCGCATGGGCTCGCCCGCCATCGCACGCTCGAATATCTGTATCGCGACGCTGCGCTGCGATCCCTTGTGGTATTCGTTCGGCCCGTAGACGTTGAAGAACTTGAGTCCGGCCCATTGCGGGGGCCTGTCGAGCCCACGGCGCAATTTTTCCACCCGCCGGTCGAACTGGTGTTTGCTCCAGCCATAGGCGTTCAAGGGGCGCAGGCGGGCAAGATCGTCCGCCGTGAACGCATCGTCGAATCCTTGGCCGCCATCGCCATAGGTCGCCGCCGACGAGGCGTAAATGAAGCGCACCCCATGGCGCGCGCACCACGTCCAGAGGTCCAGCGGAAGGCGCACGTTCGTATCATAGATGAGGTCCGCGTCGGTTTCGGTCGTCGAACTGATGGCGCCCATATGAACGACGGCATCGACGGGGTGCGAGAAAATCCAGGCCGAACGGGTCAGGCCGTTGAGATAGTCGAACAGGCGCGCGGGCGCGATCAGGTCGGCGATGTTGTGCTTGGCGATGTTGCGCCACTTGTCGCCGGCGCCGAGCGTGTCGCACACGACGACCCGGTCCCGCCCCTGGCCGGTCAGCGCGCCGACGATGTTGGAGCCGATGAACCCGGCGCCGCCGGTGACGATGATCATGCCGCCCGGTCAACCAGAGGTTCGGGCCGTCATTCGGGCGATCGTATCGGTCGTCGAGTGTCCGGGCATGATTTCGGCCAGCAGAACCTTGCCACCGTAACCCTGCACGATATCGGCCCCCACGACATCATCGACGCTGTAGTCGGCGCCCTTCACGAGCACGTCCGGCCGGATCGCCTCGATAAGGGCCTGTGGCGTGTCCTCGGCGAACACGACAACCAGATCAACGCCACTCAACGAGGCCAAAACGAGCGAGCGCGACGCCTCCGGCTGAAGCGGGCGGCCTTCGCCCTTAAGCCGTTGCACCGACTCGTCGCTGTTGAGGCCGACGACCAAGCGGTCGCAGGCGGCCTTTGCTTGGGCAAGAAGAGAGACGTGCCCCGCGTGGACGAGGTCGAAGCAGCCGTTGGTGAAGCCGATGCGGTCGCCGCGGGCGCGCCAACGCTGAATGATGTCGAGGGCGGGCGCGCGGGTCTTGACCTTGGCGTCGCTGGCGAGGACATCGGCGCTGTGCAGCGCCTCGGCAAGATCGTCCGTGCGAACCACGGCGGTGCCGACTTTGGCGACGACGATGCCCGCCGCCGCGTTCGCGAGGTGTGCGGCGTCGAGGGGCGAAGCGCCGGCAGCGCCGGCGAGCGCAAAGGCGGCAAGCACCGTGTCACCGGCGCCTGACACATCGAAGACCTCGCGCGCCTGCACGGGAACGTGGTGGGCGCCATCCGCCGTGATCAGGCTCAACCCGCTGGCGCCACGCGTGACAAGAAGCGAGGCGACACCACAGGAGTCGATGATCGTGCGCGCCGCCTGCTCGACGTCGGCGTCCTCTTCGCACGAAAGCCCGGTCGCCCCCTCCAACTCCGCCCGGTTGGGGGAGACCACGGCGGCGCCGCGATAGCGCCCATAATCACGGCCTGAAGGATCGACGATAACCGGGACACCCGCGGCCCCCGCCTTTTCCATGACTTCGGCAAGAACCGCATCTGTCAGCGCGCCCTTACCGTAGTCGGACACCACCACCGCATTCGCCTCACCGATCACCCGGCCCACCGCGGCGCGCAGCTCGGCTTCCGTTGCGGCGGCGACCGGCGCCGTATCCTCGTAATCGGCGCGCAAGAGTTGCTGACCCGCGGCGACATAGCGCGTCTTGACCGTCGTCGGGCGCGCGGCATCGGTGACGAGCGTGCTTTCGACTCCGTCCGTGTCATCGAGCAAGGCCCCCAACTCGCGCGCCGCGCCGTCGTCCCCGACGACGCCGAGAAGACGCGCCTGGCCGCCCAGGCTGGCGACATTGACCGCGACATTACCGGCGCCCCCGGGCATGGCGGTCTCACGGGCCACCTTGAGCACGGGGATGGGCGCCTCGGGCGAGATGCGCTCCACCGAACCGGCGACGAAGCGGTCCAACATCACGTCGCCCACGCACGCGATGCGGCCACGGGGGAAGTCCCCGAGGTACCTGGCGAGATGGCTTTGATCGCTCATTTGGGGCGGTTTATCCGCGCCACGCGACCGGGACCGGGGCCGGGGCCGTTATTGCGGCGAGCGCTTGGCAAGAATTCGCTGCAGAGTACGGCGGTGCATATTGAGGCGGCGCGCCGTCTCCGAAACGTTGCGGTCGCACAACTCGTAAACGCGTTGGATATGCTCCCAACGCACGCGGTCGGCCGACATTGGACGTTCGGGCGGCGGCGGCTTGGTCCCGGCGCTCGCAAGCAGGGCGGCCTCGACGGCATCGGCATCCGTCGGCTTGGCCAGATAATCCACCGCGCCGGCCTTTACGGCAGCGACCGCGGTTGCGATGTTCCCATAGCCCGTGAGCATGATGATGCGCATATCGTTGCGCAGGTTTCGCAGCACGGGCACCACGTCGAGCCCGTTGCCGTCATCGAGCCGCATGTCGAGAACGGCATAGGCGGGCGCTTGATCCGTCGCCAGCGCGACCGCCTCCGCGATGGTGGGAGCGGTGCGCACGGAAAAGCCCCGTTGCTCCATCGCCCGCCCCAGGCGGTTCAGGAACGGCAGATCGTCATCGACAAGAAGAAGAGAGCGGTCCTCGGGGTCCGCGGCCGCGCCACCCTCCGGCGTGCCGTCCATCTCGTCCTTTTCTCCCTCGGCGATCGTCATGCGTGACCCGTTCCCGGGGCTAGACCTCATCCTGCTCCAGTATGGCACGCGGCCACGTGATCGCAACCCTGGCCCCGCCGCCGCCCCGGTTGCTGAAGACCACGCGGGCCCCGGTATGCTCCAGCAAGGTCTTGGCGATGAAGACGCCAAGACCCATTCCATCCGCCTCGCGCCGCGTCGTGACATAGGGCTCGCCGAGGGCGCCGAGAATTCCCCGGTCGAATCCGGGACCGTCATCTTCCAGTTCGATGCTGATTTCGTTGTCGGTCCACCCGACCCGCAGGGCGACCCGGCTCTCGGCGAAATCGACCGCGTTCTCGATCAGGTTGCCAAGGCCGTGCAATATCTCCGGATTTCGCGCCACAACCGGTTGCGCCCCCTCGGATGCGCCGCCGTCACCCGTTGCGCCGGTCCGGTTCGCGGGATCGACTTCGACCGACAATTCGACCCCGTCCTTGCGGTGGGGCGCCGCGCTCGCCTCGGCGAGTGCGCTTAAGGGCATGCGATTGAACGGCGAGTCGCCATAGTCGCCCCCTTCGGGCCGCTGCGACAACTCTCTCAGAATATCGCGGCAGCGGTCGCTCTGGGTGATCAATAGGTCCACGTCGCCGGCCAGCGGGCTTCCCTCGGGGAGTTCGCGGCTCAGTTCCTTGGCGACCAAGGCGATGGTGCCGAGCGGCGTTCCCAGTTCGTGGGCGGCGGCGGCGGCCAGTCCGCCCACCGCCGAGAGACGTTGCTCGCGCGCCAACGCCATTTGGGTCTCGGTCAGGGCATCGGACATGCGCCGGCTTTCTGCCGCGATGCGAAAGGCGTAAACCGTGATGAAGATCATGCTGAGCGCAAGCGCCGACCAGATGCCGAAGATGTAACGCTCGGAAATGGCGAAGCCGCCCTCGTCCCACGGGAGCGGCAGATGGAAGAAGGAAAGAATGGTGAGGCTGACGAGGGTCACCGCGCCGAGCCAGATCGTGCTGCGTAGGCTAAGCGTGGTGGCCGCGATGATCGCCGGCACGAGAACCAGAATGGAGAACGGGTTTTGCACGCCGCCCGTGAGGAACAACAGCACCGCGAGCTGAAGGGTGTCGAAGGCGAGGTACAACGCGGCTTCCGAATCGCTCAACCGGGTCGACGCCGGATAGCGCGCGGCGAGGAAGATATTGACGATGGCCGACGCCGCGACCACCGCCAGCACCAGCGCCAACTGCATGTCGAAGCCAAAACCAAACCGCACCACGAGTATGGCCGCCGTCTGACCGGCAATGGCGACCCAGCGGATCAGGACGAGTGTCTGTAGCCGCACCCGGCCCTTGGTCACCCGGCCCTTTCCTACTCGGCCATTTTCCCCTTGCCCATTTTTCATTTGATTGGACCCGCGTGCGTCGGCGGGAAGGTCGCGTTCCCTCATCATGCCACCGCGCCGGCCGGGTTCGTGCCCCGCGCCTCACGTGCCTGAGTCTAGCGAACAAGCGCGGCGCCTGGGAAAAAACTGGCCTTCACGCCATGCAATCTCCATATTGGCCGCATGCACGAGAGCGCAACCCGGGCCGCGATTTCGGTCGAGAACCTCACCAAGCGCTACGAAAAGGTATTGGCGATTCAATCGCTTACCTTCGACGTTGCGGCGGGGACCACGACCGCCTTGTTGGGCGGAAACGGCGCCGGCAAGACCACCACGATCGCCATTCTGCTTGGCGTCCTGCTGCCGACGGAGGGGCGCGTTTCGATCCTTGGCGAGGACATGTTGCGCCACCGCCACCGCGTGCTGCCGCGCATGAATTTTTCGTCTCCCTATGTCGACCTGCCGCGCCGCTTGACCGTGGCGGAGAACCTTCGGGTCTATGCACACCTTTACGGCTTGCGCGATGTCAATCGCCGCCTGCGCGAGTTGGGCGAGGCGCTCGACATCGCCAGCCTGATGAAGCGCCCGCTCGGCAATCTGTCGTCGGGCCAGAAGACGCGCGTCGCGCTTGCCAAATCGCTGCTGAACGAACCCGATCTGTTGTTGTTAGATGAGCCGACCGCGTCGCTCGACCCCGACACCGGCGAGTGGGTACGCGATTACCTTCGCGACTATCAGAAAAAGACGGGGGCGACCATCCTGCTCGCCTCCCACAACATGAGCGAGGTCGAGCGCATGTGCGACGATGTCATCATGTTGCGCGCGGGAACCTTGGTCGACCGCGGCACGCCCGATGCCTTGATCAAGAAGTACGGCCGCAAGACCCTCGAGGAAGTATTCCTCGACATCGCGCGCGGAAGGGGCCGGGCGGACGAACCCGGCGCCGTGACCACGGCCGCGCAATAACCGGCCACCCGATGACCGGCGACCCACGTATCCACGGCAAGGACTCGATCCTGACACGCGCCTCCTTCGCGCCCGTGTCGCTCCGGCGCATCGGCGCCATGGTCTTGCGCTACGGCTATCTCCTGCGGGGGTCGTGGCCGCGCATCATCGAGCTCGCCTATTGGCCGACCATGCAAGTCATCATGTGGGGGTTCCTGACACAGTTCCTGGCCCAGAATTCGAGCTACTTCGTTCAGGCGTTCGGCGTCCTGCTCTCGGCGGTCCTGTTGTGGGATGTCCTGTTCCGCGGCCAGCTTGGCGTGTCTATTTCCTTTCTCGAGGAAATGTGGTCGCGAAACCTCGGGCACCTGTTCGTCAGCCCCTTGCGGCCCTACGAGCTTCCGATCGCGCTGATAACCATCAGCTTCATCCGCACCATCATCGGCGTCGTGCCGGCAACCTTTCTGGCGATTGCGTTTTTCGACTTTTCGATCTACTCCCTGGGCTTTGCGCTGATCGGATTCTTTACCAACCTGATCATCATGGGCTGGGCCATCGGCCTGATCATGGCGGGCGTCGTGCTGCGCTTCGGGCTGGGGGCGGAAAGTCTGGCTTGGGTCGCGATCTTCGCACTTGCGCCCATTAGCGGCATTTATTATCCGCTCGACGTGCTGCCGGCTTGGATCCAGCCGGTCGCCCAGGCCTTGCCGGCGAGCCACGTGTTCGAGGGTATGCGTTCGATCCTTGTCGACAACACCTACCGGAGCGATCTCATGCTCAAGGCGGCCCTGCTCAACGTGGTGTATATCGCGGTCGGCTTTGCCGCCTTTTCCGCCTTTTTCCGCGCCGCCCGAATTCGCGGCCTGCTGCTTAATTTGGGTGAGTAGCCCATTCGGGTGAGTGGGAGAGCCGGCGATTCCGGTAACAAAATTGCCCGGCGCTTGCGTCATGGGTTGGCCGGTTTAGACTGAACGCCAGACCCTGACCCCAAAACCCTAAACCACAACGACAATGGAGGTTCGCCATGCGCGCCCTTTCGCTTCGGCTCCGGCTTCGATTTCGGCTGGGGGCCCTGCTCCCCGCACTTATGATCCTGTCCGGGATCGGGCTCGTGCTTTCGCCCGGCGCCGTGGCCGGCCAGGCGGAGGACGCACAGCGTTTGGTCGATAAGGCCCGGATTACGGTGGACGCCTTCCGCGACGACCCGAACATGGCCGCGCTGCGCGCGCTCGCCAAGGACGCAAAAGCGCTGTTTATCGTGCCCCAACTCATTAAGGGCGGCTTCATCTTCGCGGGCGAAGGCGGCACCGGCGTGCTCTTGACCCGCGAAGGCGGCTGGAGCGCGCCTGCCTTTTACACCATGGCGGCGGGCAGCATCGGTTTTCAGATCGGCGGACAGACGTCGGAGGTGGTGCTTGTGCTCATGACCGACCGGGCCCTCGATGCCGTTCTGCAAAACAAAGTCAAACTCGGCGCCGACGTGGGCGTCGCTGCGGGGCCTCTCGGTGGCGGCGTGGAGACCGCCATCGCCACCAACCTGCGCGCCGACATCTATACCTACGCAAAAAGCAAGGGCCTGTTTGCCGGCATTTCCTTCGAGGGCGCCGTTATCACCGAGCGCGGCAAGCTGAATCGGGCTTACTACGGGCGGCGGGTTTCGCCGGAAGACATTGTCATAAGAAGAACCGTCGACAATCCCAACGCCAACCGCCTGCGGACTTCGCTGGATGGCCTTATCGCCCGCTAGAAAGTTGCGCCGGCGCAAAATGCCGCGCGGCAATGGGACGCAGAGACATGGAGGGCCAAACGCACTAACTGTCCGCCTGTGGGGGTGTGGAGCGACGGGCCTTCGTGGCGACCGCCGAAGCCCTACAATGGAGGGACAATATGCTCGATTCTGTTGCAATAATTGACCGCATGGTACGTCGTTCGCGTTCGGTTTTGGTCGTGCTGGCAACCGCACTTATCTTCCTCGGTGGCACCGCCGTCGTCGATTCGAAACGGGCATCGGCCGACGAGGCGGTAAGTTCGGAAGCGGGTCGGATCGCTCGCGGCGCGCGACTCTACGACAAGTGGTTCGCCGTCATCGGCGCCGAGAAACCGAAGGAAACCCATTCAGCTTGGCCCGCCTCCAATACCAATAAGAAAGGCAACACCACCTGGCGCTGCAAGTCCTGTCACGGCTGGGACAATTTGGGTGCGGACGGTGCCTATTCCAGCGGTTCCTACAAGACCGGAATAACGGGTGTTCGCGGGTCGGCCGGGGCCGATCCAACCGAAATCATCGCCGTCATGAGGGACGGGACCCACGGTCTTGGGGACCTCATGGACGACCGGGACCTTGAAGACTTGGCGCTGTTCATTAGCAAAGGGCAGGTCGATATGGAGCGCTACATCGACCGCGCCACCAATGCCCCGAAGGGCGACAAGGTCAAGGGTCAGGCTTTCTTCGAGACCTTGTGCGTCGCTTGCCACGGCACCCAGGGCACGAAGATCAAGGACATGAAAGCATTGGGGGGGCTGATGAAGAATCCCTGGGAGATCATGCACAAGATCACCTTCGGCCAGCCCGATGAGGAGATGCCCGCGCTGTACATGTTCGACCGCCAGGTTCCGGCGGATATCATGGCCTATCTGGCAACCCTGCCGAAAGAGAAATAACGGCAGGCTCGGGGCCCCCACAGGTAAGGGAAAACTTCATAGCGCCATGATCGGTAAACTGTGGTCCTGGTTCTGGGGGCCAACCACCAGATATGGCTGGGGTGCGATTTTCATTGTCGGCGGTGCCGCGGGCGTAATCTTCTGGGGCGGTTTCAACACGTTCATGGAATATACCAACACGCTTGGGTTCTGTATCGGGTGCCACGAGATGCGCGATACCGTGTTTCCGGAATACAAGAAGACGGTCCATTTCACCAACCGGACGGGCGTGCGCGTCATCTGCTCCGACTGCCATGTGCCCAAGGACTGGACCCCTAAGCTGCTGCGCAAGATCAGGGCGACCAACGAGCTCTATCACAAGGTCGTCGGCACCATTAATACGCCGGAGAAGTTCGAAGCCAAACGTCTGGAGATGGCGGAGAAGGTTTGGGCCTCCATGGAGGCCTCGGATTCGCGCGAATGCCGCAACTGCCATTCCTTCGAGGCCATGGATTTTTCGAAGCAAGCGCGACGCCCGCGGGAAAAACATCCCGCCGCCGCGCAGGCGGGCAAGACCTGCATCAATTGCCACAAGGGAGTCGCGCACAAGCTGCCCGAGGATTACGAAGACGACGACTGAACGTCGCTGCCTGCCGGTTAGCCCGATGTGGCGCGCGGCGGAACCGGGTCAATGCGACAGGCCGCGGCCCGGCCGTTAACCCCTACGAAGCCACGATAGTAGACCCCATATCCATGGCGAACCCACTGCATATCCGGGTTCCGAGTTGTACTCCGCGCCAGTCCGGCGGCCGATACTCAGAATCTGGCATCAACCGGCATATTCCCGGAGCTTCAAAAGAAAGTCTCTGAAATCGTTATCGTGTTCCAGCGCATGTCTTAGAGACCTTTCAAGGTACTTCCCTAAGTCGTCTGAAATATTACGAAGTTTTTCGACAACAACAAGTCTAATAACACTACTCAAAACCTTTGCCATGGCACTATGTTGATCCTTGTGACTAACAAGGCTCGGATAATTACAACGCTCCATCACTTCCTCTTCGTGGCGGAAATGGATTTGCTCGGATGATTGTAGGTGCAATAGTTCGCGCCTTATGATGGGCAGGTCTTGCGAAGCTATTGCAGATGTTATCCGATCCACGGATTCAGAAAGTAGCTGATGTTCCGTGCTCATAAGCTCCAAGACATCGTCAAGGATCTCAGCGGGAAGTCTCGAAGCCATCGCGTATCTTGCGGCGAGTAGGTGCGTTTTGGGGCACACGGGTGACCCCGAACGGTACCGTATCCTCCACTAGATTCCTAACAGCGCGACCTGGTGCGCAGGCTCCGCCGGTTTTTTTGCCGGCGTGACGAGCCTAGATGAGCGATGAGCCGATCACGATGAGCAGCAGGAGAACGACGTTCAGAACGCAACCGACCGCGTAGAGGAAAAGACCGCGGTGAACGTCGAGCGCGGTTGCCCGCGCCCGCCCGCCCTTGGGGCCGATCCAACGCCAGGTGCGCTCCGGCCCCTCGGCGGCAAGGGGCGGCCCCGACAGCGAAAGATCGAGAGCACCCGCCGCCGCCGCGATGGGCCAGGCGATACCGCGTGACGCCGACCCGCGGCCCGAGTCCGACATGGCCGCCAGGGCGCGCAGGGGCCTGGCGCCGGCAACGAAGAGCGCGGCCAGGGACAACAGCAATGCCGCCAGACGCGCCGGCAGGAACGTCACGGCTTCGTTGAGGCGCGTCGCCGCGAAACCGAACTGTTCGCGCCGCGGCAGCGCGTCGTCCAACACCTCGCCGCACACATTGATGATCCGGTAGAGGATGATGCCGGGCAGTCCCAAGAGGACGAACCAGAAGGACTCCGCGATCAAGCCCTCGCTGAAGCGCCCCGCAAGGTGTTCGACCGCGCCGCGCGCCACCGCGTGCGGATCCCGCGAAAACCCCTTCGACAATTTGCGCGCCGTCAGGACGGGAGAGCGAACCTCGAGCTCCTTTCCGCCGGGTCCGCGTTTTCCCGCCGCCCGGCGCGCCGCCTCGCGCGCAGCGCCGAACGGCCGGTTCTGGGTGATGAATGCGAGCAGGACGGCGAGCGCAATGATCCAGCCAAACGGCAGCGTGGCGGCCGCGAAAGACACCGCCGCCGCCAGGCCGCCGCCAACGGCCAAGAGAACCAGAACCAGAATCAGTCCCCGGATGAGACGCGTCGCCGGGCTGCGCATGTCGCGGTTGAGGCGCCGCTCCAGCCAGAACGTAAAGGCGGTGATGAACCTATCGGGGTGCGGCAGGGGCAGGCGGCGCAACAGGGAGCCGAGCACGGCGTCGAGGGCCACCGCAAACAAGAAGATAAATATCGGATCGGGCCCCGGCGCCCATGCCGCCAGGCTGAAATCGAGGTCCAAATCCATCAGGCGGTCGAACATTTTGGTATCCCGCCCACACGGGTCCGGCGCTCCGCATGGAAGCCCCCAGGAAGGCACCTGGGGAGGCGCCTGAGAGTTTCGCTCCCAGAGGTAAACCGGAGGTGTACCGCGCGGCGCCCAGAGCAATATCCGATATGATAGAACCAGCTTGGTTCAATCATATCGGATAGAATTGCTCGTCTCTTCAAGATGTTAGAGCAGCTTTATCCGTTCGGTAATCGCCACAAGAGATCTCAATGGGGCGATTCCAAGTGAACGGATGCTGCTTTAGGGGGTGCTATGACTTATGGCCCAGGGTGGATTTTGCTTTAGGTGGGGAGACGGACCGTGGCGAACCCGAACGATGAGCTCCCGGCCCTTCCAGGCACCGGAAGGGCGGGCTGGCCCACCTACGTTTCCATAGCGCTTGCCCTGGTGGCGGTGGCCGCGGCATTGCGTGATCCGGATATTCTGGGGAGCAAGGGAACCATTCTCGATCGTCTGTTCGGCGCCCTTCTCGTGGTGGGTGCGATCGGCAATGCCTTGATCGGATTTCACTGGCGCGTCAGCCGTCCTCTTCGCCTGATCGCCAACCCGGCCTTCGCCTGGCCCGCCGTCGTCGCGGGTGTCGCCTATGGCATTCTGGCCTAGTGGTACGGGCCGTGACTCGCAAACTTGTTCGTTGCCGGATCGGGCCGGCGGTGATGAAATGCGGCCGCCAGACGACCGGACGGAAAGGTGTCGATCCCCGCAATGCCGCAAAATAAAATTTCCCCGGATAGCGGGACCGCGCCGTTTTGGAAATCGAAATCCCTTGGCGAAATGACTCGTCAAGAGTGGGAGTCCCTGTGCGACGGCTGCGGCCGTTGCTGTCTCCTCAAACTCGAGGATGTGGACTCCGGGCACATAGACTTTACCAACGTCGCCTGCCGGTTGCTCGACCTGGGGACCTGCCGGTGCACGCGCTACGGCGAACGCAAACGCTTCGTGCCGGATTGCGTCGTCCTCACGCCCGGCACTGTCGAGCAGATTTCCTGGATGCCGGCGACCTGCGCCTATCGGTTGATCGCCGAGGGCCGCGAACTCTATTGGTGGCATCCCCTGGTTTCGGGCAACACCGAAACCGTGCACAGCGCGGGCGTGTCGGTGCGCGGCCGCGCCATCAGCGAAAAACGAGCCGGCGATCTCGAGGATCATGTCGTCGAGTGGCCGGATTGAGCCGGTCCGGGCGGACGGGATCTTCGTGTCACATGAGAGCGGAGAGCCCTGCAGGCTTGAAAAAGCTTGAGTTTATTTTCACGGACGTTAGTTTGTGACGCGCATGGGCCTACATGTTTTCCGCGCCTGGCCTTCAACCGGACCGCTCGACCGGCCCGGACCCATCCTTGCCCAACAACACCCCCCGAGACGCACGCGACCGGCCTTAGAGCCGAGTCGTTCATGACGGCCACAGCCCCTTGAACAAAGTCACGAAGTTCGAAACGGTGAATTTGCACGGGCGCGACGTGACCTTGCGCCTGTGCTTCAACCGGAGGGCGCGGCACATCAGCCTGCGGGTGGACGAAAAATGGGGCGGCGTAGACCTGATCCTGCCGGGCCGCAACTCCCGAACCGAGGGACTGGAATTCGCGCACGAGAAATCCCTATGGATCCTGCGCCAGCTCGATGCGCTGCCGGCCCGCGTGCCTTTCGTCGATGGCGCCGTGATTCCCATTCTCGGAACGGATCACGTTGTGCGTCACCGGCCCGGCGCGCGCGGCTTCGTTTGGCTGAGCGGCAATGAAATTCACGTCGCGGGGGCGGAGCCCCACATGCCGCGCCGCGTGACCGACTGGTTGAAGAAATACGCCCGCGAGGAGATTCGCAAGCGCGCCGACCTTGGCGCACGGTCCGTCGGCCGGAAGATTTCGCGTCTTTCGGTGCGCGACACGCGCTCGCGCTGGGGCAGTTGTTCGGAGGACGGGCACCTGTCGTTTTCGTGGCGCCTGATTCTGGCGCCCGAGACGGTGCTCGACTATGTTGTCGCCCACGAAGTCGCCCACCTGGCCGAGTTGAACCACGGCGGCCGGTTTTGGAAGCTCGTCGACCAGCTGTGTCCGGGCAACAAGGTGCCGCGCTATTGGTTGAAGCGCCACGGCGCCACCCTGCACCGTTACGGCTGAGTTCCCCCTCGCCTGCCGTCTTGACCACGGGGGAGCCGGCTGCGGATCAGGTCCCAAAAATGCCACAGGGCGCTGATTTGTCACTTGAGTCCGGCGCCCTTATAGTTGCGCCCGCCGATCCACGGTGTTTCCAAAAACCATGAAACTGTCCGGCCGTTTCGCCCCGCTTCGCGCCAACACCCTGCCGCTGATCGCGATGCTGGCGGCGGTCCTCGTGGTCGGCGAGATGGCGACGGACATATTTCTGTCGTCGTTGCCGACGCTCGCGTTCTTCTTCGACACCAGCACGAGCCGTGTGCAGCTGACGCTCAGCGTCTATCTTTTCGGGTTCGCGCTCGCGCAGCTCTTCTATGGACCCCTCTCGGACCGGTACGGCCGCCGAATTCCGCTGTTGGCCGGGACGGGGTTGTTTGTCGTCGCGACGATCGGCGCGGCGCTGTCGACGTCCATCGAAATGCTGATCGCCTTCCGCTTTATTCAGGCGCTGGGCGGTGCGGCGGGTTACGTCATTGCGCTGGCCATTATCCGCGACATGCACGACCGCGACATGGCCGCGTCCATGCTCGCGCGCATGGGGACGGTGATCGGCCTCGCGCCAGCGATCGCGCCCGTGATCGGCGGCTATCTGCTGGTGTGGATCGGCTGGCGGGCCAATTTCGTGTTTCTCGCGGCCTGGGCGGTCCTGATCATGGTTCTGTTCGCCCTCTTCATCGAGGAATCGAATCGGCACCCCGACCCGCAAGCCATGCGGCCCCTAAAGATCGCCCGCAACTTCGGCCAGCTCATGCGCAACCGCGCGTACCTGGGTTATACGCTGACCATGGTGTTCGCGTTCGCCACCTTTTTCGCCTTTATCTCCGGGGCGCCGTTCGTATTCATCGAAGTGCTGGGCGTGGCGCCACAGAACTTCGCTTGGCTGATCACCGTCCAAGTGGTCGGGTTCGTGGCCGGCACCATGCTGGTGGACCGGTTGACGCGGCGGATCGGTATGGAGAAGCTGTTCGAGATCGCGGTTCTGATAGCCGCCCTTGGGGGCATCACGACCGGCCTTCTGCCGTGGCTCGGAATCGCATCCATCACCGGAATCATCGCGCCGATGGTCGTGTTCGCCTTCGCCATGGGCATCATCTTTCCGCTCGGAACCGCGGGCGCGATAGGCCCCTTTCCGCACATGGCGGGCTCCGCCGCGGCGTTGCTTGGATTTCTGCAATCGGCCGCCGGCGCGGCGTTCGGCGTGCTGGTCGGGGTGCTGCACGATGGCTCGGTTATCCCCATGACGTCGGTCATGGGGCTGACGACCAGCCTTTCGCTCGCGGTCTTTCTCCTGCTGCTATGGCGACGGCCCGGGGAAGACGTGGGCACCGTGGCCACGGAGGCTCGCTCAGACGTCTAGGTTCGTCACGTTGAGCGCGTTCGCCTGAATAAATTCGCGCCGCGGTTCGACCACATCGCCCATCAGCGTTTCGAAAAGCTGCGAGGCCTCATCGGCCTGGTTGACCTTTACTTGAAGAAGGCTGCGCGCATCCGGGTCCAGGGTCGTTTCCCACAATTGGTCGGCGTTCATTTCACCCAGGCCCTTATAGCGCTGGATGGATAGGCCCTTGCGGCCAAAGGCGAACACGGCGTCGAGCAATTGGGTCGGCGAGCGTATGACCACCTCGGCTTCGTTGCGCCTCAGGTAGCCCCGCTTGAGATAGGTCGATTGCAGCGAGGGCGCCAGTTCGTCCAGCTTGCGCGCGTCCGCCGAACGGATAAGCGGTCCGTCGATGGCATGGGTTTCCTCGACGCCCCGGACGGTTCGGGTGAATCTGAGGCCGCCATCCTCGGTCGGCGTGCCGCTCCAGCCGCGCTCGATCTCGGGCGCGAGTTGATCGAGCCGGTTGGCGACGTATTCGGCCGCCCCATCGGCGCGCTCGGCATCCGCCAGGGCGTCCGGGTTCAAAGCGCCCGCGATCGCCGTCTGCTCAACCACATCGCGCGAGTAACGCCGCGAAATGGCGTCCAGCAAGCGGTGGCAGTTCCGCGCGTCCTCGAGCACTTGCCGCAAGTCCTCGCCCGCCAACTGCTCGCCGGAGTGAAGCTCGAACACGGCGTCCGTCAACCCCTGGGATATCAGGTACTCTTCAAGATCCCCTTCGCGTTTCAGGTACTGCGCGGACTTGCCGTGCGAAACCTTATAAAGCGGCGGCTGCGCGATATAGAGATAACCCGCGTCGATGATCTCGCGCATCTGGCGATAGAAGAACGTCAGCAGAAGCGTGCGGATGTGGGCGCCGTCGACATCCGCGTCCGTCATGATGATGATCCGGTGATAGCGGATCTTGGAGAGGTCGAAGTCCTCACTGCCGATTCCCGTACCCAGCGCGGTGATCAACGTGCCGATCTCGTTCGAGCTGAGCATCTTGTCGAAGCGCGCGCGTTCGACGTTGAGGATTTTCCCGCGTAGCGGCAGCACCGCCTGGGTGCGCCGGGTACGCCCTTGCTTGGCCGAGCCGCCCGCCGAGTCACCCTCGACGATGAACAACTCAGCCAGAGCGGGGTCGCGTTCCTGACAATCCGCGAGTTTGCCGGGCAGGCTTGATATGTCCAGCGCGCCCTTGCGGCGCGTAAGTTCCCTGGCTTTCCGCGCCGCTTCGCGGGCGAGCGCCGCGTCGACGATCTTCTGGACGATCGCCTTGCGTTCGCTGGGGTGCTCCTCGAACCACTGCCCCATGCGGTCGGCCACGAGGCTTTCGACCACCGGCCGCACCTCGGACGAGACCAACTTGTCCTTGGTCTGGGACGAGAATTTCGGGTCGGGCACCTTCACCGACAGAACGCAGGTCAAACCCTCCCGCGCATCGTCCCCCGTGATCGAAATCTTCTCCTTCTTTCCCCGCCCCGTTGCAACCGCGTAGTTATTGATGGTTCGGGTAAGACCGGCCCGGAACCCCGCGAGATGCGTGCCCCCATCCCGCTGGGCGATGCTGTTGGTGAAACACAGCACGTTCTCGTGGTAGCTGTCGTTCCACTGGAGCGAGGCTTCGATCGAGATACCCTCGCGCTCGCCGCGAATGGTGACGGGGGTATGGACGGCTTGCTTATTGCGGTCGAGGAAGCGGACAAATTCCTCGACGCCGCCCTCGTAATGAAGGTCCACCGTCTTTTCCTCGACGCCGCGCGCGTCGCTCAACGTAATGTGCGTTCCCGCATTGAGAAAGGCGAGTTCCCGCAACCGGTGCTCAAGGGTCGCGTAGTCGAACTCCGTCCCCGAGAAGGTTTTGTCGGAGGGCAGGAAGGTTACTTCCGTGCCGGTTCGGCCGCCGGACGGGCCGACCGCCGCCAGGGGCGCTTCGGCGTCCCCTTCGCCGAAGCGTATGAAATGTTCCTTGCCCGCGCGCCAGATACGCGTCTCGAGCCATTCGGAGAGTGCGTTCACGACCGACACGCCAACGCCGTGCAGGCCGCCCGAGACCTTGTAGGAATTGTGGTCGAACTTTCCGCCGGCGTGGAGGTGGGTCATGATGACTTCGACGGCGGACACGCCTTCCTCGGAATGGATATCCGTCGGAATGCCGCGCCCGTTGTCGGAAACGGAGACCGAACCATCGGGATTGAGCGTCACCTCGATGTGGTCGCAGTGGCCGGCCAGCGCCTCGTCGATGGCGTTGTCGACCACCTCGTAGACCATATGGTGCAGCCCCGAGCCGTCGTCGGTATCGCCAATGTACATGCCGGGCCGCTTGCGGACCGCATCGAGGCCGCGCAGGACCCGGATCGAATCGGCCCCGTAGTCGTCGGCCTGGTTCACACTCTCCGCCTGATCGGTCATCCCATCACCTTCGGTGCGCCCGGGGACACCCGCCCCTTGGCGACCTCAAAAAACTGCGCCGCGCCTTCCAGGGCCGCGAACAACGTCCGGTCCGTCCCGGTCAGCCAAGTCTGGGCCCCAAGTCCCAATATCTCCTCAAGAAGGGCCTCGCGCCTCTCTTCGTCGAGATGGGCGACGACCTCGTCCAACAAGAGGACGGGCGCCGCCCCGGCCCGAACCCCCTTGACCCGGGCGTCGGCCAGGACGATGGCGATGAGCAGGGCCTTCTGCTCACCCG
Organism: Pseudomonadota bacterium; assembly: GCA_022566715.1. GTDB lineage: Bacteria > Pseudomonadota > Alphaproteobacteria > SHVP01 > SHVP01 > JADFIH01. Next base: position 41,943 of record JADFIH010000001.1, read on the forward strand.
TGGAGCACTGTTGCGCCGGCAAGCCGGTCTCCAAATGCCGCACCGTCAAATCGCTGCGGTGGGGGCCGATGGCCGCCCCGCCGGTTTCGGCATCGCGCGGCCGCGATTCGGCCAACTGGGCGCGAAAGACCGCCTCGACCTCGAGCGCGGGCATGCCATCGAGAAGAGTCTCCAACAAACCGTCGATACCCAACGCCGCGCGGGGAAAGACCCCCGGGTTTTGGGTTAGGCCCTGTTCGAGGCGCGCCACTCCCTCGCGCCGGGCGGCGGCCACGGCGACGCCGTATTCGGCCATGGTCTCCTCGAGGGCGGCGAGCCAGTCCGAGGTTCCTTCGCCGCTTCTCAACAGCCGCGAACGCTCGCGCAGGGCCCGCTCGTAGGCGGTCACGCGGCGCGCATGGGCGGTATCGAACCCGTAAACGAGGCGGTCGAGGAAGCGCCGGCGCCCGCCCGTATTCTCTTGAAATAAGCGGTCCATTTGCGGGGTCAACCAGCTTACCGAAAAGACCTCGGCCAAGGAGGCCGGGCCCCGCGCCGGCGACCCGTCGATGCGCACCGCGCGGCGTTCGCCCGCCGCATCATCCCTGGCTCCGTCCGCAGTGCCCGTGCCGATTTCGGTCATGCCGCCGTTGCGCGGATCGCGGACCTGCGCCGCCACCGCCCAACCGGACTCCGAGCCATGGCCGACATTTGGCTTATGGGATGTCACGTCGCCGAGCCGCGCCCGGCGCAACCCGCGGCCCGGAGACAGGTAGGAGATCGCCTCCAGCAGGTTGGTCTTGCCGGCGCCATTGGCGCCCGTCAGCACCACGGGCCCGGGCCCGGTCTCCAGCCGGAGCCCGCCGTAGTTACGGAAGTTGGTCAGGGTCAGGCGCCGGACGGCGAAACCGGACGGGGCCACGCGGACAGGTGTGTCATTGGCGGGCGGCGCCAGAACCCCCAATCCTGTCACGCGTTAAACCCGCATAGGCATAAGGACATAGAGGGCACGCTCATCACTAAGGTCGCTCACGATGGTCGGAGAGACCGAGTCCGCGAGCGCGAGCCGCGACACCTCTCCATCTATTTGTCCAGTGATATCAAGGAGATACTTGGAGTTAAACCCGATCTCCATGGGTTCTCCCGGATAGGCGACCGACAATTCCTCGGTCGCGCTGCCGCTATCGGGGCTGGTGACGGACAGCAGCAGCTTGTCTTTTTCGAGCGTTAGTTTCACCGACCGCGACTTTTCCGTGGAGATCGTCGAGACCCGGTCCACGGCGTCGGCGAATTGCTGCTTGTCGACATCGAGCATCTTGTCGTTCCCGACGGGGATGACGCGCTCATAATCCGGGAAGGTGCCGTCGATCAGCTTTGTCGTCAGAACCGTACTACCGAAGACGAACCGTATTTTGGTGTCCGACAGTGCGATTTCGATGTCGTCGTCACGGCCCTCGATCAGGCGCCGCATCTCGGTCACGGCCTTGCGCGGAAAAATAATCCCAGGCATTCCCGCCGCGCCTTCCGGCAGCGGCGTTTCGACCTGCGCCAACCGGTGGCCGTCCGTCGCCACGGCGCGCAACATGGCGACGCCGCCGCTTTCCGCCGCGTGGAGGTAGATTCCGTTCAGGTAATAGCGCGTCTCCTCCGTCGAGATCGCGAAGCGCGTCTTGTCGATCAGGCGGCGAAGCGCCTCGGCGGACAGGGTGAAGGCGTGCGGTAATTCGCCCTCGCTCATGACCGGGAAATCCTCACGCGGCAGGCAAGGCAGCGTGAACACCGAACGGCCCGCGACCAGCGACAAACGGCCGCCCCCCTCGTCAAGCGAAAGCTCGACCTGGGCGCCCTCCGGCAGCTTACGCACGATGTCGTACAAGGTGTGGGCCGGGGTCGTCGTCGCACCGCCCTGCTTCATGTCCACCGGGACAGCCTCGACGATCGCGAGATCTAGATCCGTCGCCGTCAGGCTGAGCCGGCCGTCCTCGACCGACAATAGAACGTTGGACAGAATCGGGATCGTGTTGCGGCGCTCGACAACATTTTGGACATGGCCAAGCGCGGACAATAGGGCCGCGCGTTCAATGGTTATCTTCATCGCGTCTCTGAATGCTTTTGTTTGGGCGGACCCGGTGGGCCTGTCCTGGATTTCGGTTTCGTCCACGTTGATTCTGCCTCCTGCCCGGCTACGAATCCGGGCCCTGACGACAAGCCTCCAATTCAGGGTTTGGCGGGGCCTTACCGACCCCCGGACGCCTCAAGTTTTGCCCCAAAGGGGCGGGACACGGGGCCACCGCCCTGGTTGGCGATTATACCACAGGGACCGCGCCGAGGCCAGGACTCGACGCCCCGCGGGACGCCGCCGGTTGGCGCGCAAAGCACTGAAATCAAGCCGTATTTTTGGCGCCTAGGTCTCGAGCATGCGGCGCAGAAGATCGACGTCCTCGGCCAGATTGCTATCGCTCTCGCGCAACTCGTTGATCCGCTTGACGGCATGCATGACCGTGGTGTGGTCGCGCCCGCCGAACTTGCGGCCAATCTCGGGCAAGGACCGCGAGGTCAACTGCTTGGCCAGGAACATCGCCACCTGGCGTGGCCGGGCCACGGCCCGCGCCCGGCGCGCGGAATGCATCTCCGAGATACGGATGTTGTAGTGCTCGGCCACCCGTTTCTGGATGTCCTCGATGGTGATGCGGCGGTCGTTGGACCGCAGGAGGTCACGCAACACCTCTTGGGTAGTGTCGATCGTGATGGCCTGCCCCACCAGATTGGAATAGGCCAGCACGCGGTTCAGGGCGCCTTCCAGTTCGCGCACGTTCGAGGTTATGCGGTGCGCCAGAAATTCCAGCACCTGAAGCGGTACGTTCTTGGCGTCGAGGTGCTGGACCTTCGACTGCAGAATGCCGACGCGCAGCTCGTAGTCGGTCGAATGGATATCGGCCACGAGCCCCCAGCCGAGCCGCGAGCGCATGCGTTCCTCCATCCCATCGAGGTTCGAGGGCGAGCGGTCGCCGGAAATAATGATCTGCCGGTTCTGATCCACCAACGCATTGAATGTATGGAAGAATTCTTCTTGGGTGGATTCCTTGCCGCTAATGAACTGCACGTCGTCGATCATCAGCACGTCGACCGAACGGAACAGTTGTTTGAACTGCATCACGTCCTTGAACCGCAGCGCGCGGATGAACTGGTACATGAACTTTTCCGCCGACAGGTAGATCACCTTACGGTCGGGATCGCGTTCGCGGATGTGCCAGGCGATGGCGTGCATGAGATGGGTCTTGCCCAACCCAACACCGCCGTAGAGGAAGAGAGGATTAAAGGGCACGGTCGGAGATTCGGCGGCGCGCCGCGAGGCCGCATACGCGAGTTCGTTGGTTTTGCCAACGACGAAATTTTCGAAAGTGAAGCGCGGGTCGAGTGGTGCGCCCGGGTCGGACAACGCGGACATCGGTCCGGCCGGCGTCGGGCGCCCGGCCTCAGCCCCTTTCGCCGCCTCCGGCGCAGGTTCGGACACCCGAGGTCCCGCGGGACGAACGTGAATCTCGGCCGCCGCGGTCGTATCGAACTCGTCGTTCCACAACGATCTTATCTTTTCCGCGTAGTGGGAAATCACCCAATCGCGCATGAACCGGGTCGGCAGGGTCATCATCATCCGGCCATCCCGCCCACGGGTCAGGTCGAGCTGGCGCAACCAACTGTTGAATGCGGCGTCACCTACCTCAGCTTTAAGTCGCCCCCTCAGGCGTTGCCAACTCTGGGAATCCTCGGGCGAAAGCCCCTGAGACGATGACACCGGCCCCACCATATCAGGCCTGAATCCAGGGAAGGCCGGCGGCCTTCCAGCCCCCGGTCACGCCGCGGTGCCGGTCGCCGTCAAGATCGCCCTCGAACCCACCGGCTACGTTGAAGCACTTCGAATACCCTGCCGCCGTCATGGCGACCGCAGCCGCTTGGGACCGTGCGCCCGACCGGCAAAGAAATAAGATGCTCGCATCGGTGTCGGTGGCCTGCGCCCGAACCTCCTCGACGAAGGCCGGGTTCTGCTCCATCTTCGGTAGTGTTTGCCAAGACACCCGAACGGCCTGTTTCCGGATTCCAGAAAGATCGGGGGCGCCGACGAAGTTCCACTCCGCGGCCGTGCGCACGTCGACGAGTACCGCCGAGGATTCGTCGCCCAATCGGCGCCACGCTTCTTCGACACTAATATCGCCTGAGTACGTCATCGGAATTTGTATCTACCAATCTTCGGCTTGGAGCTATTCGCATCGAACTATTTTTTGAACCGATTATTTCGAGCGATCATCCACCGCCCATGGCTCGTTCTATTGCGGCCCCTCAAACCATCACGTTTTAATTTTTTCCGTATGTGTTTACGACTCGAAATTTTATTGTGACTCAAGAATCGAAGTACGCTAGCGGCGACAGATCAATTGAACAATTGAACCGCAGCCCCACTCAGTACACTTCAAATTATCAAGTAATACTTCGGAGGCCCTCCCTTGCCCCCGGGTCGTATGCAACACATTAATGCCCCGCCCGGCGCCATGCAACTGCCTCGCCGTCCGCGAACGAGAAATTACCTCGCCGCATAGGCACATGGGCAACACACTACATTTTGCTTGAAGTTGGCACACCGTCCCAAGATGTTTGGGCATCCTGTTTGAACAACAGAAAATTTTTCAACCCTGCGATTTGGCGACGGCATGCCCCGAGGCACAAAAAAACCGCGCCAACCCCGGGCGCGGTTTTGTGTCGAAAAAAAACTTTCAGACCGACATCGATTTAACGCGGCGCGACAGTTTCGACACGCGGCGCGATGCGGTGTTCTGTTTCATCACGCCCCGCCGAACACCACGCATGAGCTCTGGCTCGGCCTTCTTCAGCGCGTCCGCGGCCGCTTCACGGTCGCCACCTGCAACAGCGGTTTCGACATTCTTGATATGGGTGCGAATCCGGCTGACGCGCGCACGATTGATCGCGGTGCGGGTCTTGGTGCGGCGAATGCGCTTTTGGGCTGACTTATGATACGCCATGGCTACAACAATGAGTTTGGTTTGGAACGCGGCCTTATATCGCCTGGGGCCTCCACCGTCAACATGCCAATTTCTGGCTGTTTTCCGCGGCGTTTCAGGGGAGAATTTGGCGAAGGGCCGGCCTGGGGGCCTAAACCGAACGGATGGCCCAAGGGGGCGCCCGCCGGTCAAGCGTGCTTGAAGTCGGGTTTTCGCTTTTCGACGAACGCCGCCATGCCTTCTTTTTGATCCGCCAGCGCGAATGTCGCATGAAAAAGGCGCCGTTCGAACCGCACGCCTTCCGACAAAGTCGTTTCATAGGCGCGGTTGACAGCTTCCTTCGCCATCATCACCGAAGGGCGCGACAGCGCGGCAATCTCGCCGGCAACCCGAACCGCTTCATCGACGAGCTCGGCGACGGGCAAAACTCGGCTGACCAGACCCGCCCGCTCGGCTTCGTCCGCGTCCATCGTACGGCCGGTCAGGACCATCTCCATCGCTTTTGATTTACCAATGAAGCGTGTCAAACGTTGTGTGCCACCCGATCCCGGTATGACGCCCAATTTGATTTCCGGTTGGCCGAACTTTGCGTTTTCTCCGGCGAGTATGAAGTCGCACATCATCGCGATTTCACAACCGCCACCGAGTGCAAAGCCCGCGACCGCCGCAATGACCGGCTTGCGGCAGGTCGTGATCCGTTCCCAGTCTGAAGTAATAAAGTCTTCGGAGTAGGCCTGCGCAAAAGACTTGTCCTGCATCTCCTTGATATCGGCGCCGGCCGCGAAGGCCTTTTCGTTGCCCGTGATGACGACGGCGCCGATCGCGCCGTCATCCTCGAACGCATCGAGCGCCGATCCAAGCTCACGCATGAGCCTTGCGTTCAGCGCGTTAAGTGCGTCCGGCCGATTGAGCGTGATGAGTCCCACGGCGCCGCGGGTCTCGACAAGAATGTTTTCATAGGGCATGGCGCGCCTTTCCTCCCCAGTGCGGATCGATTTTGGCCGGGATCACCGCGCGGGGCGGTTCATGGAGCGAATCCGGCAACCCGAATATTTCGCTCTAACTTATTGATGTGGAGGGGATTCACAAGTTTTGTCCGCACTAACGCTGGCGGCGGGAGCAGAAGAATGTCGAGCGGCCGCTCTGGACGATTCGCTGGATGGCGCCGCCGCAGTCGCAGCCGGCGCAGCTCTCGCCCTCGCGGCCGTAGACGGCGAAGCGGTGCTGAAAATAACCGAGCTCGCCCGACGCCTGGACGTAATCGCGCAGGGTGGACCCCCCCGCTTCGATTGCCTCGTTGAGGATGCCCTTGATGGCCGGCGCCAGCCTTTCGGCCCGCCGCCCGGCCACGGAAGCGGCGGCCCGGCGGGGCGATATCCCCGCCCGGAACAAAGCTTCACAGACATAGATGTTGCCGAGTCCCGCCACGGTGTGTTGATCCAGAAGCGCCGCCTTGATCGGGGTCCTGCGCCCACGCAGCGCCGCCGACAGCGAGGGGCCATTGAAGGCGTTGCCAAGGGGCTCCGGCCCCAAATCGCGCAGCAAGGGATGTTCCGCTAGGTCCGCCTGGAGCGCCAGGGTCATCAGGCCAAACCGCCGGACGTCGCGGTAGACCAGCGTCGTTCCGTCATCGAGCGTGAATTCGACGTGGTCGTGGGGGCCGGGCGGCTCGGCGGGCCGGCCGTCGTGGATGACCCACTGACCCGACATGCCCAGGTGAACGATCAGAGCCGTCCCGCCAGACAGCCGCGCCACGATGTATTTGGCGCGCCGGTCGAGCCGGGTGACGGTCCGGCCCTCCAGCCGGCGGCTGAAGTTTTCCGGGAACGGAATACGCAAATCGGGCCGGCGCACAATGACGCGCGACAGGGTGCGCCCTTCGAGACGCGGCCGCAGGCCGCGCACAATGGTCTCTACCTCCGGAAGTTCCGGCACCGCCGCACCTATTTCCGCGTGGGATTCCGGAATTTCAGGGGCAGCAACTCGGAAATCGGAAGGCTTTCCGGGCCATTGTCGGTTTGGACGATCACCTTGGCGCGGGCCCCGTAGTCGCTGATCATCTCGCGGCACATTCCGCAGGGAGAGGCCAGCATCGGGGTTTCGTCCTCCGGACTCACTTGCAGCACAGCGACGATGGTTTCTATTTCGTCCTCGCCCTCGGACACGGCCTTGCCGAGCGCCACCGCCTCCGCGCAGACCGCGATGCGGCCCACGTGCGTGTCGAGGTTGACGGCGGTGTAGACCCTGCCCGAACGCATCCGTACGGCGCTGCCCACCTTGTGCCGCGCATCACGGAACGCGCTACGGATGATGGCGCGCGCCCGGTCGATCAACTCCCGATCCCGTTCGTCCATATTACCCTTTGTCCGTCAGGTGGGTGGCGCCCATCACTTGGCCCCATTTGATGGGCGCGCACAACTTGTCGAAAGTAGCGCGGTTGATGGCGCTGCGCTATGGTCGCCACTAGAGCGGTTCCGACTTAGTCGGAACCACTCTAGCTTTTTGTCACTCGCGGCGGCGGACCGGAAGGTCCGCGCCTGCGCGGGCGCGCCGGATAACCGGCGGGCCGCCTTGCGGCCTCGAGCGATTCCAGCAGCCTTGAGCGGGTTCTGATGAACTGGAATCGCTCTAATGACGCGGAGCGAAGAAATGCCCGACACAGCGTCGGATAACGGCGGCGCGGACGCCGAGGATACCACCGATTTTGGCTACCGCCGCGTGACGGCCGCGGAAAAACCGGAGCTGGTCCGCGGCGTCTTTGATTCAGTGGCCAACCGGTACGATCTCATGAACGATCTCATGAGCGGTGGCGTCCACCGCCTCTGGAAGAGCGCGCTGGTCGCCAAGCTCGATCCCCGGCCGCCCCTGCATTTCGTCGACGTGGCCGGCGGCACCGGCGATATCGCCTTTCGCATCCTTGCGCGCCTGAAGGCCCGCGCCGCGAAATCCGGCGAGGAGGCCGGAGCCGAGCGGAACCGCGCCACCATCATCGACATCAACCAGCATATGCTGGACGTGGGCCGCGACCGGGCGCTCGACCGCGGTCTTATAGCCGGGCTGGACTGGGTTTGCGGCGACGCCACGGCCCTGCCGCTGGACGACTCGTCCGTCGATGCCTACACCATTGGGTTTGGCATTCGCAACGTCACCGGTATCGAGGAGGCTCTGAGGGAGGCCCGCCGCGTTCTGCGGCCGGGCGGCAGGTTCCTCTGCCTCGAATTCTGTCCGGTCGAGCGGCCCCTGCTGCGCCCCCTATACGACGCTTACTCCTTCGCGGTCGTGCCGGCGTTGGGCCGGGCCGTCGCGGGCGACGCCGAGTCCTATCGCTATCTGGTGGAAAGCATTCGCCGCTTCCCCGGACCGGAGAAGTTTACCGCCCTCATGGAGGCCGCGGGCCTCGAGCAGGTGCGGGTCCGCGCCTTAACCGGCGGTGTGGTCGCGCTGTACTCGGGTTGGCGCCTCTAGGCGCGATCCTTCGTGTTCCGCGCCGCCCGTAATATTCTTCGGCTGATCAGCATCGCCCGCATTCTGGCGCGCCACGACGCCCTGTTCGTGCTCGATCTGCTCGGCCTGGGGCCCACGCCAGCACGCCTGGGCCGATTTTTTCTCCGCGGACCGCGCCGGGGCAGCCCTTTGCGCCAAGGGCAGCGACTGGCGGCCGCCCTGCGCGAACTTGGACCCGCCTTCATCAAGTTCGGCCAGACCTGGTCGACCCGCGCCGATCTCATCGGGGAAGAGATGGCCGACGATCTGGGGGAGTTGCGCGACCGGCTGCCGCCGTTCCCGTCCGATCGGGCCCGTCAAACCGTGGTAAAGGAACTCGGCCGTCCGATCGAGGAGCTGTTTTCCGAGTTCACCGACCAGCCGACCGCTGCCGCTTCCATCGCACAGGTCCATTTCGCGGTGACGATGGAGGGCGAGGAGGTCGCCGTGAAGGTCCTGCGGCCCGGCATCGAGAAGGCTTTTCAGCGCGACATCGAATTGCTCTTATGGCTCGCCGAGACCGCCGAGCGCACCCAGCCCGCAATGCGGAGGCTCAAACCGGTCGAGGTCGTCCGCGGCTTCTCGGATGTCGTCGACATCGAGATGGACCTGCGCTTCGAGGCCGCGGCGGCCTCCGAGTTGCGCCAGAATTTCGAGGACGATCCGACCTTTCAGGTGCCGACCGTTCACTGGGCGCTCACCAGCCGCCGCGTACTCACCTTGGCGCGCATAACCGGAACCCCGCTCAGCGACCGCCAGACCCTGCTCGACGCGGGAATCGAGCCCAAGACGGTCATCACCAATCTGTTGAACGCCTTTCTGCGCCAGGTCTTCCGCGACGGATTTTTTCATGCCGACCTGCACCCGGGAAACCTCTTCGCCGACGCCGACGGCAACATCCTTGCGGTCGATTTCGGGATCATGGGGCGCCTCGACATGCAATCGCGCCTGTTCCTTGCCGAATTGCTGCTCGCTTTCCTCTTGCGCGACTATTGGCGCGCCGCGGAGGTTCATTTTGAAGCGGGGTACATTCCCGCCGACCAATCGCTCGAGGCCTTCGCGCAGGCTTGCCGGTCGATTGGGGAGCCGATCCTGGGAAAACCGGCGACCGAGATCTCGATTGGCCGGCTGCTCTCCCAGCTCTTGCAAACGACGGAAAAGTTTCAGATGGAAACCCAACCGCAACTGCTGCTGCTGCAAAAAACCATGGTGGTTGCGGAGGGGGTGTCGCGCCGCCTCGACCCGAACGTCGTGGTCTGGGAGATCTCACGGCCGGTTATCGAGGAATGGATACGCGGCAACCTGGGCCCGCAGGCTCAGCTGCGCGATTCGGCGAAGCAAGCCGTGGCGCTGGTGCGGCGCCTGCCGGCCCTGGTCGAGCGGGTGGAGAGCGTCATCGACCAACTGGCGGGGGACGGCCTCAAGCTCGATCCCGAGAGCGCCAAGCTTATCGCCGCGGGCCAGAGCCGCGGCCGGTCCTTCGAGCGTACCCTGATCGTCATTGGGATACTTATCCTGCTCGCGGTCACGATCCTCTCGTAAAATCATGGCCTGGGATCGGTATCCGAGCCGATCTTGGGGTCTTGTGCCCGCGGAAGCTCCATATTAAATATACAACTAACTACCGTACTTAATCGAGGTTCCCACATTGGCGGCAAGCAAACGGGTGCTGCTCATCATCTCGGGCGGCATCGCGGCCTATAAATGCCTGGAGCTGATCCGCCGTCTGACGGACGCGGACATCGCCGTGCGCTGCATCATGACGAAAGCGGCGGAGCGGTTCGTGACGCCCCTGTCGGTGGGCGCGCTGAGCCGCGATACGGTGTATTCGGACCTGTTCTCGCTCAAGGACGAGAGCGAGATGGGCCATATTCGGCTCTCGCGGGAGGCCGACCTGGTGGTGGTCGCCCCGGCAACCGCCGACATCATCGCCAAGATGGCCGCGGGTCTCGCCGATGACCTGGCGACAACGACCCTGGTGGCGACGGACAAACCGGTCCTGATCGCACCCGCCATGAACGTGGCCATGTGGAAACATCCGGCGACCCAGCGCAACATTGCCCAGCTACGCGAGGACGGCATCGCCCTGATCGGCCCGGAAACGGGGGAACTCGCGGACGGCGAGTACGGTACGGGCCGTATGTCCGAACCGGACGCTATCCTGCAAGCGATCGAGTCCCGCCTCGGCGGTCCCAAGGTGATCGGCCGCGACCGGTTTGTGGGACCGGGAACCGCCCTCAAGGGGCGCAGGGCCATTGTCACCGCCGGGCCGACCCACGAGGCGATCGACCCCGTTCGCTTCATCGCCAACCGGTCGAGCGGCAAGCAGGGCTACGCCATTGCCGCCGCCCTTGCGCTTGCGGGAGCCGAGACCATCCTGGTGACGGGCCCCACGGACCTTGCGGCGCCGGACGGCGTCACGGTGGTTCCGGTGGAATCGGCCCGCGACATGCTGGCCGCCAGCACCGATTCGTTGCCCGCCGACATCGCCATCTGCGTTGCCGCCGTGGCCGATTGGCGCGTCGAGAATGAAACCGGCGCCAAACTCAAAAAAGGCGCCACGCCACCCGAGCTCAAGCTCATCCCAAACCCCGACATCCTGGCCATCCTGGCGGCATCGCGGACCCGCCCCGCGCTGGTCATCGGCTTTGCCGCCGAGACCGAACGCGTGGTCGAGAATGCCGCGGAGAAAAGGGTCCGGAAAGGCTGCGACTGGATGGTGGCGAACGATGTCTCGCCGGGCACGGGCACCTTTGGCGGCGACCGCAACCAAGTGCATCTGATTACCGCGGATGGCGCGGAAAGCTGGCCGAGCATGTCGAAAACGGAGGTCGCGGAGTGGCTCGTCGCCCGCATCGTCCGGACGCTGGGCCGCAAGGAAGACTCAACCCCCGGGCACGGCCCGACCCAGATCGCCGGCTCATGAGCGAAGCCGTCGTTCACGTCGAGCGGCTTGCTCACGCCGCCGGCCTGCCGCTCCCGGCCTATGCGACGCGGGACAGCGCCGGCGCCGATCTCTGCGCCGCCGTCTCGCAAGACGTCGTGCTGCGCCCAGGCGAACGGGCGCTCATTCCCTCGGGCTTTAAAATGGCCGTCAGCCCCGGATACGAGGCCCAACTCCGGCCACGCTCGGGCCTCGCCCTGCGCCACGGGGTCACGGTGCTGAACAGCCCGGGGACGATCGACGCGGATTACCGGGGAGAGGTGGGCGTCGTGCTGATCAACCTGGGAGACCGGGATTTCACGGTTCGGCGCGGCGACCGAATCGCCCAGATCGTCATTGGCCGGGTCGAAAGCGCGGTTTGGCGGGAAACCAGCACGCTAACGGAGACCTCACGTGGTTCGGCGGGTTTCGGTTCGACCGGACACGGTTCGACTAAGTTGACCGGCGGCGACGCCACGCCGCGCCGGGCACCGGGCCCCGTGACCGAGGCGTCCTAGGGCGATGCTTCATCTATCGAAAAAGATGCTGTTCGCCCTCGAGGCCGTGGTCGACATCGCCTATAACGCCGGCAGCGAGCCCGTGCAATCCAAGGAGATCACGCGGCGCCAGGGCATCCCCCAACGCTACCTCGAGCAAGTCATGCAACGCCTTGTCCGTGCCGGCATCCTCAAGGGTGTGCGCGGCCCGCGCGGCGGTTATCGCCTGGCCCGGGAGCGCCGGCGCGTCACCGTCGGCCAAATCGCGCAGGTGGTGTACGACCTCGATGAAGACGATGGCCCGGCCTATCCCACCGCGTCGCCGCTGGGGACGAAAGTGGTCCAACCCATGTGGGCGGAACTCCAGGACGGTTTGATGAATCGCCTCGACGCGATCACCGTTGAGGATTTATGCCGCCGCGCCCACGATACGGGTGTCGAAAGCGAGTCCCGGAAACGGCTGGACTACACGATTTGAGGCGCGCCCGGCGCGTTCGGAGGTAACCGGTATGGACCCCCGCCCGGAGGCCCAGAAATGGTGCCGCGGCCAAATCTATGACAGCGTTGTCGATACCATCGGCGCGACGCCCTTGGTGCGCCTGCGCGCCCTCTGCGCCGAAGCGAACTGCAAAGCCGACGTTGTCGGCAAGCTTGAGTATTTCAACCCGTTGGCCTCGGTGAAGGACCGTATCGGCCGGGCCATGATCGAGGCCGCCGAACGCGAGGGCCGCATTCGCGACGGCACGGTCTTGGTCGAGCCCACGTCGGGCAATACGGGCCTGGCGCTGGCGTTCATATGCGCCGCCAAGGGATACCGCTTGATCCTGACCATTCCGGATAATACGACGGCCGGGCGGCGCAAGATGCTGGAGCTTCTGGGCGCCGAGATTCGCCTGACGCCGGCCTCGCAAGGTATGCGCGGCGCGATCCTCAAGGCGCACGAGATCGTTGAGGACCTGCCGGATGCGCTACTGTTGCAGCAGTTCGAGAATCCGGCCAATCCGGAGGCGCACCGCACCACGACGGGCGAGGAGATTTGGACGGATACGGCGGGTGAAGTCGATGTACTGGTGGCGGGCGTGGGCACCGGGGGCACGTTGACGGGCGTGGCGGAGTTGCTTAGGGAGCGCAAGCCGGAGGTTATGATCGTCGCCGTGGAGCCTGAGGATTCGGCTGTCCTGACGGGTGGCCCCGCCGGGACGCATGCCATCGAAGGCATTGGCGCGGGGTTCAAGCCCGCCATATTGAAGGCGGAGCTGATTGACGAGATCGTGACCATCGCCAACGAAACGGCCCGGACGACCTCGCGCCGCGCCGCGCGCCTGCAAGGGCTGGCGGTGGGAATCTCCTCGGGCGCGGCCATCGCCGCGGCGCTGGAGGTGGGCTCGCGCCCCGGCATGGAGGGCAAGCTGATCGTGGCCGTGTTGCCGGATTTCGCCGAACGCTACCTATCGACACCCCTGTTCGACGATCTCTAGGGCCCCTGTTCGAAACCCTCATGGCTGAACCGATGGACTTTTCCGAGGAGCAAATCCAGCGCTATGCCCGGCACATCATCCTTTCCGAGGTGGGCGGCACGGGGCAGGCCAAGCTGCTCGAGTCCAAGGTCCTGGTCATCGGGGCGGGGGGCCTTGGATCGCCCGTGTTGATGTATCTCGCCGCGGCCGGGGTCGGAACCATCGGCATCGTCGACGATGACCAAGTCAGCCTGTCGAACTTGCAGCGCCAGATCATTCACACGAGCGGCCGGATCGGCGAGAATAAGACGGAAAGCGCCGCCGCGACCCTGGCGGCCATCAATCCGGACGTATCCGTCGTCCGGCACACCCTGCGCCTGAACGCCGGCAACGTCATGGACCTGATCGCGGATTACGATGTCGTGGCCGACGGGTCGGACAATTTCGAGACCCGCTTCCTCGTCAACGACGCCTGCCATATCGGCGGAAAGACCCTGGTCTCGGCCGCCATCCTGCGCTTCGACGGTCAGCTTTCCACCTTCAGATCCCACGAAGGGGACGGCCATCCGTGCTACCGCTGCATCTTCCCCGAGGCGCCGCCCCCTGGCCTGATCCCGAGTTGCGCCGAGGGGGGCGTGTTGGGAGCGTTGGCGGGCACGATGGGATCAATGCAGGCCACCGAGGTCATCAAGGAACTCCTGGGCATCGGCGAGAGCCTGTCGGGCACCCTATTGATCTACGATGGCCTCGCAACGTCCTTCCGCAAGGTGAGGGTCCGCCCCGACCCGGCCTGCAAGCTGTGCGGGGCGCAGGCCACCATTACGGACCTGTCCGCCCATGCCGCCTGATTCCGAACCGCCCCGCCCGTCCAAGCTCTCGCTCGTCGTCTCTTCGGGCGATTTCGACAAGGTGCATTATGCCTTGGCCATGGCGAGCGCCGCGGTGGCCGTCAATGTGCCGGCGACCCTGTTTTTCACCATGGAAGCGATCCACGCGCTCAAGAAACCGGGCGGCGGAGAGTCCCCGGGCTGGCACGTTTTGCGCGCGGGAGACGGACGGCGGGCGCGCGAAGTCGACGAGCAATACGCTAGCCGCGGCGTCGCCCGCTTCAATGAGCTCTTGGAGGCCTGCCGCGACCTGGGCGCGGCCTTCATGATCTGCGACATGGGGCTGCGCGCCACCGGGCTCGAAATGGCCGATCTGCGCGACGATATCGACTACCGGCAAGGCGGACTCGTGACCTTCCTGAACGACGCCCGCGCCGATGGCGCCATGGTGTTCATCTAACAGAGAACAGAGGACAGGGATCAGGGATCAGGGATCAGGGATCAGGGATCAGACAGAGGGCCGAAAACAGGAATCAGGGATCAGAGAAGGCGAAACGCCTCTGATTACTGATATCTGATCCCTGGAATCTGATGCCTGTCTTCTGACTAAAGCAGTTGCGGCAGCACCCGGTCCGGTGGCCGATGGCCGTCAAAAAAGGTGCGGATGTTGATCAGCACCTTCTCGCCCATATCGATCCGGCCTTCCAGGGTGGCCGAACCGATGTGCGGTAAAAGAACCACGTTATCCAGCGCCAGCAGCTCGGGGTTCACTTTTGGCTCGTGCTCGTAGACGTCGAGCCCGGCGCCGCTCAATTCGCCGTCCCTGAGCATTTGCACCAGAACCTCCTCGTCCACGACCTCGCCGCGCGAGGTGTTGACGACGTAGGCGCTGGGCTGCATCAGCTTGAGCCGGCGCCCGGACAAGAGATGATAGGTGGCGGGCGTATGCGGACAATTGACCGAGACGATGTCCATATGCGCTAGCATTTGATCGAGGCTCTCCCAATAGGTGGCCTCCAGTTCGGCCTCGGTGTCCTCGGCCACGCGATTGCGGTTGTGGTAGTGGATCGACAAGCCGAAGCCGCGGGCGCGCCGCGCCACGGCCGTACCGATGCGCCCCATCCCGAGGATGCCCAGGCGTTTGCCCCAAATCCGGCGGCCCAACATGAAGTTCGGCGCCCAACCCGTCCACTTTCCGGCGCGCAACAGACGCTCGCCTTCGCCAAGCCGCCGGGGGACCGAGAGGATGAGCGCCATGGTCATGTCCGCCGTATCCTCGGTCAGGACCCCCGGCGTGTTGGTCACGGTAATGCCGCGCTCACTCGCAGCGGCGAGGTCTATGTGGTCGATCCCGGTGCCGAAGCTGGCGATCAGTTTTAGGCGCGGCGCGGCCTCGGCGATGATTTGGGCGTCGACCCGGTCGGTCACGGTCGGCACAAGAACATCCGCCGATTGCACGGCGCCGATCAGATCTTCCCGCGACAACGCCTTGTCCGCCACGTTGAGGCGGGCGTCGAACAGCTCCATCATCCGTGTCTCCACCGGATCGGGCAGCTTACGGGTTACGAAAACGACCGGTTTTTTCGTGGACATGGCGGGTTCGACGACCGTTGCGGGGGCCAGACGGCTACCATTTCTTAGCAAATCCCCCCTATGGCGGCAAATGGCGCCCTCCAAGGAACGCGGGGCTTGACCGCTATTCGAGTGCCTGGGCATAAAGGCGCGGAGCTTTCGGCGGCGGCCAAAGGTTCAATGTTCCGTTCAGTTTGGATTTGTCGAGGTTAGAGCCACGACCGCCTATTTTAGTATGCGCCGCGTTTGGCAAACCGCCCTTGTTGTACTGTCCGTTTTGGTGGTGCTGGCCTGGGAGAGCCCTGCCGTCCGGGCCAGCGAAAACGGGGGCTTCCTGCCGCACTTCGTCTCGTTGCGCGCGGACAAGGTGAACGTTCGCGCAGGACCGGGCATGCGCTATCCCATCTCTTGGGTGTTCCGCCGCGCCGGACTTCCGGTGGAAGCCATCGCCGAGTTCGATAATTGGTTCAAGGTGCGGTACGCCGACGGCGACGTGGGATGGGTTCACCGGCGCCTGCTCTCGGCCAGGCGCACCGCGGTCATCGCCGGCAAACTTCGGATCCTTCGGCGCGACCCCAAACCGGACGGAACCCCCGTGCTGCAGGCGGAGGAGGGGGTCCAGGGACAACTCCTGACCTGCCAGGACGCCTGGTGTCAGTTGCAGATCGGGGGGAAAAAGGGTTGGCTCCCGCGCGAAGCCCTTTGGGGCGTGTACCCCGACGAAAACTTCAATTAGCGCGATTCCGGTTCATCCGGAATCGTTCAAGGCCGCCAGAGCAGCATCCGTTCAGGTGAACGCCTTCGCCGCTCACCGAACGGATAAAGCTGCTCTTGCATATTGAAAAGTAGAGCAATTTTATCCGAGTGATCGAACCGGACCGGTTCAATCACTTCGGATATTGCTCTAGGCGCCCCGCCGGTTATCCGGCGCGCCCGCGCAGGCGCGGACATCCTTAATTCATCCGAGATTGGCCCGTCCGAAGCCGTGAGCGACAAAAACTAGCGCGCCGACCCGGCGCCGCAATGCGCTCTATTCGAAATCGCCGGCCAGCGCTTCACGCGCTTCGGCGGGCAGGACCGCGGTATGGCCATAATTGGGATGGCCGATTCCGACCAGCACCTCGACCGCGGGATCGCGGAACCCGGCCACCTGCGCGTCGCTGAAGGGGAAATGCAGAAAATGGACGGACGAGGCCTTGCCGTCGCTCCGGGTGCGCTCGACATCGTCTTCGGGCACGGCGGTGATCGTTTCCTGCCCCACCTTTAAGGTGACCGTGCCCTCGACGCCGCCAAGCCGGCGCAGCTCCCGGCCGCGCCGTTCCGGATCGGGAATTTCGAACATCAGTGTCGCCACGAGTTCACGCCCCTTCGGCACGAGCGGGTTGTAGGCCGCAAGTTCGCCCTCGACCTGCGCCTCGCCACCCTTTTCGATGTGAAGCATCTCGTGAATCTGGATCCACATGGTGTCGTAGCTCTCGAAATAGAGGGTGGCGAAGGGACCGACCTCGACCCGGCGTTTTTTCTTGATGGCCGACGCTTCGGCGCGCCGCTGTTTGCGGACGTCGGCGTAATCCGCCATCGGCATGATGTCGGCGCGAGTGATTTCCCGTTTCAAAGCGCTCACCGTCCGACCCTCACTCCGCCCCACTCTCCGACCCAATCTCCGAAATGCCGTAGGCGCGCGCCATGAGCTCCACCGGGTGGTAGGCGCGGCCACCAGGGACGGGCTCCTGGCCGAGCTTTTCCACCCCTTGAACGATGTGCTTGGCCGCCAAGGGACATTCGGATGCGAGGTAAGCCTTGCCGGCCTCGCGCGCCTTTTTGGCCACGGGCTTGCCCACCTTTATGGCGACCTCGAAATTCTCACGTTTGATGCCCCACGATCCGCCATGCCCGGAGCAGCGTTCGATCACCGAGACATCCGTGTCGGGCAACAGGCGCAGGAGCTCGGCCGCCTTCGGGCCCATATTCTGGGCCCGCGCGTGGCAGGCGAGATGCACCGCGACGCCCCCCGGTAAGGGCGACAGGCCGTCCGCCAGCCCCTCGGCGCGGGCAATATCGACAATGTATTCGGTGATGTCCTTCGTCGCCCGCGAAAGCCGTTTGACGTCCGGGTCATCGGGCAGGATGAGCGGCCATTCGAACTTCAGCATGAGAGAGCAAGACGGGATCAAGGCGACGATGTCGTAACCCTTCCCGATCCATGGCGCCATTTCCCGGGCGATCCGGCGGGCCCGGTTCGCAACCGACTCCAAATCGCCCTGCTCAAATTGCGGCATGCCGCAGCATTCTGGATAGACCACCTCGGTTTCGACGCCGTTCTTGGCGAGAACCCCCTGAGCCGCAACGCCGATTCCGGGACTGTTGTAATTCGCGAAACACGTCGCGTAGAGCACGGCCTTGCGCGCGGACGCCGGTGCATCGGACGCAACCCGCGGCGGCGCCGACTTGCTTCGTCCGGCGAAGGTCTTGCGGTGGAATCGGGGCAGCTCCACGTCGCGGTGAATCCCGGCGATCCCCTCCAGCAGGGGCCGCGTCAGGCCATTGCCGCGCTTGGAGCCCCAGTTCGCCAGACCCGAAACCTTGCCCGCCAACCGCCCGTTGCGGTCGGTCTTGGCGATCTGCCGGTCGAAAAAACCGATGCCGTGGGATTTCTTTTCGGCGACCCGGTAGCGCAGCATGAGATGGGGGAAGTCGAGGTTGAACTCGTGCGGCGGCACATAAGGACATTTGGTCATGAAGCACATGTCGCACAGGGTGCAGGCATCGACCACCGGAGCAAAGTCCTTGCTGTCCACCGAATCGAGCTCGCCGGTTTCCGAGCCGTCGATCAAATCGAAGAGGCGCGGGAACGAATCGCATAAGTTGAAACAGCGCCGGCAACCGTGGCAAATGTCGAAAACACGCCGAAGCTCCGCGTCGAGCTTGCCCGTGTCGGTGAAATCGGGATTGCGCCAATCGATGGGATGGCGTATCGGCGCTTCGGTGCCGCCCTCTTTCATGTCGCTGTTCGACCCCGTGCCTGAGAGGAAAAAGGGGGCCGCGATGAAGCCCCCTTCTCTAAGATCAGTTGAGTGGTTCTAGTCGAGCGTGTCCAGCGCCTTCTGGAAACGGCCGGCGTGAGATTTCTCGGCCTTTGCCAGGGTTTCAAACCAATCGGCGATTTCCTCGAACCCCTCGTCCCGCGCGGTACGCGCCATGCCGGGATACATGTCGGTGTACTCATGGGTCTCGCCGACGACAGCGGCCTTGAGGTTCAGCTGCGTACTGCCTATGGGCTCTCCCGTCGCCGGGTCGCCGGTTTCCTCGAGATACTCGAGATGCCCATGGGCATGGCCGGTCTCACCCTCGGCGGTGGAGCGGAAGACCGCCGACACGTCGTTGTAGCCTTCGACATCCGCCTTTTGGGCGAAATAGAGATAGCGGCGATTCGCCTGCGACTCACCTGCAAACGCATCCTTCAAATTTTTTTCCGTCTTCGAACCGGCAAGCGATGCCATCGTTCCTCCTCCTATCTGGATTTTCGAGTTTCATATGGCGAGATGGCGAGCGCGCCACCCCGTTTTGCCAGCCCTCCAATTGACAATTGACTGGCGAGAAAGCACGCGGCCATGCGCCCCGGCCGCGATGATGGATATTTAATGCATCCCACGCAGCGAGTCAATACATTAGAATCGTTCTAATTACCGACGAGCCAGAAATTTCCGGGAGTCAGCGATCCCCGGTAACGCGCCAAATACGACCGGGGACTATCTATCCCCGGTAACGCGCCAAAACGACCGGGGATTATCTATCCCCGGTAACACGTATGACGACGTCGACGCTGGCGATCCGCTTTCCGGCGGGCGGATCGGGAAGCCGGCCGAGGACGACCGAACTACCGGGAATGTCTTCCAGGCGCCCAATGTCCTCATGATAGAAATGATGGTGCTCGGTCGTGTTGGTATCGAAATAGGATTTTCCGGGATCGACGACCACTTCATCGAGCAGGCCAACCTTCACGAACTGATGCAGGGTGTTGTAAATGGTCGCCAGCGAGACACGAACGCCCGCATCGACCGCTTCGGCGTGAAGCGCCTCCGCCGTCACGTGACGATGGGAGTCGCCGAAAAGAAGGCCGGCCAGGGCGAGCCGCTGCCGCGTGGGCCGCAGACCAACCTGCTTGAGACATCTCAAGGCGCCGCCATCACCGCGTGTGCTTGCACCCTGTGTGTTTGCCATGGCTTATCTTAGCCTAAAACCCCAGAGTGTAGGGGGTATTTTCGAGGCATCGGCCGCTCCCAAATGGGTCATGCCCCAAAGGTCAAGTCCATGTGGGCCCTGTCCCGGTCTAGTCCCCCGTGGCAATACGTTCCACAAGCTGCCCGACCGTTGGGATGAAACCGTTGGAATAGAACGGATCCGTGGCGAATCGGTAGCCCCCGTGGCCGGAGAACATCAGTTGGTCTTCGATATCATCGGAGTGGGCGATCGACTGCAAGGTCTTTTGGATGCAAAAGCTGCGCGGATCGGCCTTCCGGCCCGTACCGCGGCCCTCGCCCTGCGACCAGTTCGAAAAGCGGCATGAGCTCAGGCAACCCATGCATTCGATCTGGTCGGTTCGGATCTGGTTGGCCTTCTGGGGGGTGACGAAGATCAGAGTCGAACCGGGCGTGCGCAACGCGTCGGTGAAGCCGGCGGCGATCCAGGCCTCCGCCCGCGCCTTGTCTTGTTCGGCGACGTAAACGATCCGCTTTCGGGGTCCGATCGGAAGCTCGGCGTTGTGTTCGCCGACGGGTTGAGTCGTATAGGCGACTTGCCGCCCATTTCGTTCACGCAATTCCTTGATGAAGTTGTTGTCGACCGCCGAGGACCAGAACCCCGTCGGACTGTAGTGATTGAGAAAGATATCACCCTCCTTGAGGGTCACGAGTTTCGCCTTCCAAGCATCCGAGATGGGGCATTCCTTGGTCAGAAGGGCCCGGGTGCCGAATTGGAAGGCGATGGGCCCCAACTCCTTGTTGTCGAACCAGTCCTGCCACTCGCGCAGATACCAGACCCCACCCGCCATGATGATGGGCGTTTCGCCGAGACCGTATTCCCGCATCTTGTTACGAAGCTCGACGACCCGTGGAAAGGGATCTTCGGGTACTTCGGGGTCTTCGCTGTTCGACAGGCCGTTGTGGCCGCCGGCCAGCCAAGGATCCTCGTAGACCACCCCGCCGAGCATGTCGGAGAACTTGTGATAGGCGCGTTTCCATAGGGCACGAAAGGCGCGCGAGGACGACACGATGGGATAATAGGATATGCCAAAGTTGGCCGCGATCTGGGCGATGCGGTAAGGCATACCGGCGCCGCAGGTGACACCGTTGATCAGACCCTTGGCCCCTTCGAGCACGCCATTGAGCACGCGCTCCGCGGCCCCCATTTCCCACAGAACGTTTATGTGAATGGGGCCGCCCCGGGCGAGCTCGTAAGCGGCCTTCGCCTGGGTTATGCCGCCGTCGATCGCATAACGCACGAGTTCCTCGTGACGCTCCCGCCGCGTGCGGCCACTATAAATCTGCGGAATGACGCGGCCATTGTCGTCATAGGAATCCGCGTTGACGCCGGAGAAGGTGCCGATTCCCCCGGCGGCGGCCCAGGCGCCGGAGCACTCGCCGTTGGTGATGGCGACGCCCTTGCCCCCTTCGACCAAGGGCAGCACGTCGTGGCCCGACATGCGGATTGAGTTAAGCGCTTTCAAGGCCCGTCACCATCAAGGAAAAAGCCGAGGCGCCCGGTGCGCCTCCCCCTAATATAGAATGATTCAAGACAAGGAAAAGTGGTCCAGCGGGGATTTTACAACCCCCGCTAGTGAAAATCGTTCACCCCACCACTTTCTGATTTTCAAGTATTCGCTTCGGCCTCTACTTTTGTTTCCTGGGCCGCATTCTTTTCTTTCCCGGTTTCTTGATCGATCATTTTCATGCTTAGGCGCACCTTGCCGCGGTCATCGAAACTGAGGACCTTGACCCAGACCTCATCGCCTTCGTTGACGATATCGGTGACCTTGCCGACACGGCGCGGCGCCAACTCGCTGATGTGCACTAAGCCGTCCTTAGAGCCGATGAAGTTCACGAAAGCGCCGAAGTCGACGACTTTCACGACCTTGCCCTTATAGATCACGCCGATCTCGGGTTCGGCGACGATGTCCTTGATCCACTTGATGGCGGCTTCTCCCGCGGCCGTATCCGCGCTCGCCACCTTGATCGTACCGTCATCCTCGATGTCGATCTTGGCGCCGGTCGTTTCGCAGATCTCACGAATGACCTTGCCGCCGGTGCCGATGACCTCGCGGATCTTGTCTTTCGGGATCGTTATCGTCGTGATCCGCGGCGCGTATTCGGCCACAGAAGCGCGGGAACTGGAGAGCGCCTTGGCCATTTCGCGGAGGATGTGCTTGCGTCCCTCGTGCGCCTGGTCCAGGGCGGCCTGCATGATCTCCCGCGTGATCCCGGTGACCTTGATGTCCATCTGGAGCGCGGTGATGCCGTCCTCCGTCCCGGCGACCTTGAAGTCCATGTCGCCGAGATGATCTTCGTCGCCAAGAATGTCGGACAGAACAGCGTAACCATCGTCCTCCAGAATAAGCCCCATGGCGATGCCGGCGCAGGCCGCCTTCAGGGGGACGCCCGCTCCCATCATCGACAGGGACGATCCGCAAACCGTCGCCATGGAAGACGATCCATTCGACTCGGTCACTTCGGACACGACGCGAATGGTGTAGGGGAAGGTCTCACGGTCGGGCATGAGCGCGTGCAACGCGCGCCAGGCGAGTTTGCCGTGGCCAATCTCCCGGCGGCCGGGCGAGGCCATGAATTTCGTTTCGCCGACCGAATAGGGCGGAAAGTTGTAATGCAGCATGAAGTGCTCGCGGTACTCGCCGTCGAGCGCATCCACGATCTGTTCGTCCTGGCCCGTCCCCAGGGTGGTGACGACCAGCGCCTGGGTTTCACCGCGCGTGAACAGGGCCGAGCCATGGGTGCGCGGCAGCACATCCGTCTCGGCGACGATCTCCCGGACGGTCTTGGTGTCGCGGCCGTCGATGCGCACGCCCGTGTCGAGCACCTGCCTGCGAACGATGTGCTTCTCCATCGACTTGACCAGGTCCTTGACCACGTTCGGCCCAAGCTCCTCATCGTTCTCGAACGCCGCCGCCGCCTTTTCGCGGGCCGCGGCAAGCAGGACGGTGCGGGGCTGTTTGACCTTTTCCTCGTAGGCCGCGCGCAAGTCGGCCCCGATGACCTCCTCGAGTTTCGCGGCGGTCTTGGAATGGTCTTCCTCTTCGGGAAGCGCCCAGGGCTCCTTCGCGCATTCCTCGGCCAGTTCGATGATCATCTTGAGCACCGGCTGAAACTGCTCTTGCCCGAACATCACGGCGCCGAGCATCACGTCTTCACTGAGCTCGGAGGCTTCGGATTCGACCATGAGCACCGCGTCGGCTGTTCCGGCGACGATGAGGTCCAAATCCGAGGACGCCATGTCGTCGATCAGCGGGTTGAGGACGTACGCGCCGTCCACATAGCCGACCCGGGCGCCCGCGATGGGCCCAAGGAACGGAATCCCCGAAATCGTCAACGCCGCCGAGGCGCCGACCAACGCGGGAATATCGGAATTGTTCTCCAGATCGTGCGACAGGACCGTGCAGATAACCTGGGTCTCGTTGCGGAAACTCTTATGAAACAAGGGCCGGATGGGCCGGTCGATCAGCCGGGAGGTCAGGGTTTCCTTCTCGGCGGGGCGTCCCTCACGTTTGAAAAACCCGCCCGGTATCTTGCCGGCCGCGAAGGTCTTTTCCTGGTAATTGACGGTGAGGGGGAAAAAGTCGATTCCGACTCGCGGCGTTTTTTGCGCGACGGCGGTACAAAGGACGACGGTGTCGCCATAACTTACGAGGACGGCGCCGTCGGCCTGACGGGCCATTCTTCCCGTCTCGAGGACGAGCTTGCGGCCGCCCCAGTCGATTTCTTTTCGACGTACATCAAACATGTATCTCTATTCCTTCCATGCGGCCGCGGAACCCAATGCCCCGCGGCAAGCCCGCCACGCAAGCGCGTCCCCCAAGGGGACCCGTAAATCGTCGATGCTTTCGTGGCGGCATTCAAATTCGACCCGGGCTAACCCGAGCCACGGTTCGACCCGAGTTCACTCGGGCCACGGATAACCGCCGGGACCGGTATTCGGTCCCACGGTTGCGGGCAGGACTTGCCCCGTGCCGCGGCGTAACGCGGCGCGAGATGCAACTGGCCCTGCGACAAATTATTTCCTTAGACCTAGGCGCTTGATCAGCCCTACGTAGCGCGGCGCGTCGATACTCTTCAGATAATCGAGTAACCGCCGCCGGCGGTTGACCATCATCAACAGGCCCCTTCGGGAGTGCAGATCCTTCTTATGATCCTTGAAATGCCCCGTCAGGTTAACGATTCGCTCGGTGAGAATTGCAACTTGCACCTCCGGCGAGCCAGTGTCGTTACTATTGGTGGCGTATTCCTTGATGAGTTCGGACTTGCGGTCCGCTGTAATCGACATCGCGTCTCCTGAAATCAGAGGTTAAAGACTCGAACCGGCTGCACCTCACCGCCCGCCACCCGAGCGAGCGCCACGGCCCGTCCATCGGCCATCACGCATACGGTTCCGTCTTCGGTACCAGAGACCTGGACACATTGTCCCCGCCTAAGGCGGTTCGCGTCTGTTCCAGTCAAGGCCAGAGCCGGGATGTCGGCCAGCGCGGTCTCAACCGGAAGCAAGGCCTCCGCGAGGCGCGCACTATGGCTTAACTCCGCCACATAATCCAGCGATATCGCCCCCTTTTCCAAGAACCCGGCGGCCCGCGTGCGGCGCAGGGCGATGATGTGGCCAACGCCGCCAAGCCGCCGGGCGAGATCGCGGGCCAGCGAACGCACATACGTCCCTTTTCCGCAGTCGACCTCGAATTCGGCCCAATCGGGGCCATCGTTAAGTAGCGTCAGCCGCTCGATCCGGACCTTGCGGGGCGCCAACTCGGGGGGATTGCCCTCACGGGCAAGGCGATAGGCGCGGCGCCCGGCGACCTTTATGGCGGAGTAGACCGGGGGGACTTGATCGATCTCGCCCTCGAATTCGCTCAAAACGGCTTTGATTTCCTTCGCGCTTGGACGCGCGGCGCTGGTTTCGGTCACCTCGCCCTCGAGATCGTCGGTGCTGCGGGCCTCGCCCCAGCGGACCGAAAACCGGTAGGCCTTGGCGCCGTCCATGACGTAGGCGACCGTCTTCGTGGCCTCGCCGAGGGCAATGGGCAGAACACCGGTGGCCAGCGGATCCAACGTCCCGCCGTGGCCGGCCTTGCGCGCGCCCGTCGCGTACTTGACCCGGGCCACGACGGCCGCCGACGACAACCCGGCGGGTTTGTCGATGTTGAGCCAACCGTTGATCGTCTTTCGTTCGATATTCGAGGCCACGTCAAATCCTAATTGAGCTGATCGGGCTAGTCCGGCTCATCCGGCGTCTCGCCATCTTCCCCAGCGCCGTTTATGTCGCCGGTTGCCGCGAGCAGCGCCTCCACCCGTTCCGCCTGATCGAAAGAGTCGTCCAGCAGAAACGACAGCACCGGGGCATGCCGAAGCTCGACTTCGCGCGCGAGCCGGCCCCGCAGAAATGGCGCACAAAGATCCAAGCCCTCCAGCACGGCCTCGGCGTTCTTGCCACCCAGCGGCAAGACAAAGACCGTGGCGTTCCGCAGGTCGGAGCTTAGGCGCACCTCGGTGACAGTGATCGAGGCCCCGGCCACGTCCGGATGGTGGATATCGCCGCCGCGCAGGACCTCGGACAGGCCCTTGCGGACCAATTCGCCGACGCGAAGCTGACGCTGGCTGCTGCCGTGGCGCGCCCTTTTGGCCATGGGGCCTCCCTAGAGGCTACGCGCGACTTCCTTGGCCTCGTAGGCCTCGATGACGTCTTCGCGTTGAATGTCCTGGTAATTCTCGAAGCTGATCCCGCAGTCCGACCCCACCTTGACCTCGCGTACATCGTCCTTGAAATGGCGAAGGGTGCCGAGCGAACCTTCATGGACGACCACGTCGTCGCGAATGAGACGGGCCTTGGCGCCGCGCCGGACCAGGCCCTCAAGGACCTCGCAGCCCGCGACCATGCCGATCTTCGATACATTGAAGACTTCCTTGACCCGGGCCCGGCCGAGCGTGGTCTCCTGCACGGCCGGCGCGAGCAACCCGGAAAGAAGGTTCCTGATTTCGTCGACAACCTCGTAAATGATCGAGAAGTAACGAATCTCCACCTTGTCGCGCTTCGCCAGGCTCCGCGCCTGGGCGTTGGCGCGCACATTGAAGCCGAGAATTATGGCCGTGGACGCTTGAGCCAGCGTTACGTCCGATTCATTGATGCCCCCGACGGCGCCGTGAAGAATCTTCACGGCGACCTCATCGGTCGACAACTTCTCCAACGCCCCCGCGATGGCCTCCAAGGAGCCCTGCACGTCCGCTTTTATAACGATCGGCAGTTCGGAGATCTTGCCTTCCTCGATACTCTTGAACCAGTCCTCCACCGAACGTTGAGTCACGGTCCCGATCTTTGCCCGCTCGCGCTGGTCACGGAATTCGGCAATATCCCGGGCCCGCGATTCGCTTTCAACCACACCGAATTCGTCGCCCGCCATCGGCGTGCCGTTCAGGCCCAGCACCTCCGCCGGTTGGGAGGGCCTAACTTCATCGACCGAGTCGCCATGTTCGTCGAGGAGCCTGCGGACGCGGCCCCATTCCCGGCCGGCCACTACGATATCGCCAACCCGCAGGGTGCCACGTTGGACCAATACGGTTGCGACGGTGCCCCGGCCCTTGTCCAGCTTGGCCTCCACGACCACCCCATCGGCTTGCCGATTCGGATTGGCCTTGAGCTCCATGAGCTCCGCTTGGAGCATGATCGTTTCCTCGAGCTTGTCGAGGTTCGTCTTTTCCTTGGCCGAAACCTCGACCGCGAGAACGTCGCCGCCCATTTCCTCGACGACCAGCTCGTGCTGGAGCAGTCCCTGGCGCACCCGGTTCGCGTCTGCGTCGGGGCGGTCCATCTTGTTGATCGCAACAATAATGGGAACCTTAGCGGCCTGGGCGTGCCTTATGGCTTCCACCGTTTGCGGCATGATTCCGTCGTCGGCGGCCACGACCAAGACCACGAGGTCGGTGATTTGGGCGCCCCGCGCCCGCATCGCGGTAAAGGCTTCGTGTCCGGGCGTGTCGATAAAGGTAATGGTGCCGCCCGACTTCGTGTGAACTTGATAGGCGCCAATATGCTGGGTAATGCCGCCCGCCTCGCCCGACACGACGTCGGTCTCGCGCAATGCGTCCAGAAGCGAGGTCTTGCCGTGATCGACGTGGCCCATGACCGTCACCACCGGCGGACGTGGCATGAGCGATGCTTCGTCGTCGGCTTCGTCCCGGAATCCGATCTCGACGTCGGCGGCCGAGACGCGCTTGGGGCGATGCCCGAGCTCGCTCACCACCAATTCGGCGGTATCCGCGTCAAGCTCCTGATCGACGGCCGCCATGACGTCCATCTTCATGAGCACCTTGATGACGTCGACGCTGCGCTCCGCCATGCGGTTGGCCAGCTCTTGCACGGTGATCGTGTCCGGGATGATGACGTCGCGGAAAATCTTCCCTTGGCCGGCGGCGTCCGCGGCGGCTTGACGTTTTTCCCGTTCCCGGGCGCGGCGCACCGAGGCGAGGCTTCGCACGCGCTCGCGGTCGGTCAGCGCCTCGCTGATGGTGAGCTTGCCTTCGCGGCGGCGCTCGCCCGAGCGGCGAACCGGGGCCCGGCGCCCATCTGGACGCAGACCCAAGCGGCGCGGCCGGCGGGCAGCCTCGCGCGCGGCCTCTTCCGCCGCTTCGGGTGTTTGTGGCGCGTCGCCGAAGCGCTGGGCCGCCTTTTCCGCCGCCTTACGCTTGGCCTCTTCCTCATCCTTTTTGCGTTCGGACTCCACGGCCTCGCGCACGTCGGCCGCTTCGCGCTCCGCGGTGAACCGGGCCTCATCCAGCGCCAGGCGTTCGGCTTCAACCTTGGCCCGTTCGCGCGCCTCTACCGCGGCGACCTTCGAATCCTCGAGGGCGCGGACGCGGGTGGCTTTTTCGCCGTCGGTGAGCGCCTTGAGAACGACGCGCCCCTTGCCCTGCCGTTCCGCCGGCACTTCCTCCGGTACACTGACCGGCGCCGGCCGTTCCTTGAACAGCCCCGGCTTGGCGGCCTCCTTGACGCGGCCAACGGAACGCTTCTTCTTGACCTCGACCGTGACCGTTTTCGATCGGCCATGGGAGAACTTCTGGCGCACCTGTCCGGCGACGGCGGGCCGCTTCATTTCCAGCTTGCTGCTCCCTGACAGCGTCAGGGGCTTTTTTGAATTTGGTTCGTTCGTTTCAGTCATTCGTACGCCGGTCTCGCAGCCTCAAACGGCGGTCCCAACCGTGGGACCGCTCACCCTAAACCCGGCTAAGCGGGCAGCTTCCACCATGAATTTTCCCGCCAGCCCCCCGGGCCGCAGCGCAGCATGTACCACATTTTCGCGCCCCAAGGCCGAACTCAGTTCGGCTCTGGAGAAAACGGCGACCTCGGGGATCGACCCGGCCAAGCCGCTCAACTTGGCCCGCCCATCGCCGGCGCCGTCCGAAGCCGCGAGCAGAACCGCCGCGTCGTCCTGCCGAAGGCAGGCCCGCACCTTCTCGAAACCCGTTACGGCCTGCCCGGCTCGGCGGGCCAGCCCGATAAGATCGAGACATCGGCGCGCCAACAGGCGCCCGACCTGATCGGCGAGATCCACGTCGCTTACGGTAGGGCCCCGCGCCGCCTTGGCGAATCGGCCCTTGGCCACCGCCGTCTCCACCACCTCACGCGAGGCGGTCAGCCATAGGCCGCGGCCCGGCAGATTGCCCGCGACATCCGGAACGACCCGGCCGTCCGGCCCGACGGCGAATCGCACCATTTCGGATTTGTCCTTGACCTCGCCGGTCACAATGCATCGGCGCTGTGGACTATCCGCCGTCGAGGCCAAGGCGTGCTGCCGCGCCGGCATGCCCCCTAGGCCCCCTCGCCCTGGTTCGTGGCGGCTTCATCCTGGGCCGCCGCCTGGGTCACGTCCGCGGCGGACTCGTCTTTTTCGGCCCCCGACTCGGCATCGGCGTCGGCAGGCTCCGGCTCGTCGTCGAACCAATGAGCGCGCGCCGCCATGATGATTTCGTTTGATTCTTCCTCCGAAAAACCGGCGTCGGGAAGCATCTCGCGCAATTCGTCGCTCGCCAGATCGGCAAGATCGTCCAGCGATTTCACGCCACCTTTGCCCAACTCGACCAAAAGCGCGGGCTTGAAGGCCCCCAGGTCGGCGATCTCGTCGCTAACGCCCAGGGTCCGGCGCTCTTCATCCAGTTGGGCGTTCATCTTTTCGATGTGATCCTGCGCCCGGCGGATAAGCTCCTCGGCAACCTCCTCGTCGAAGCCCTCGATGCCCGCAAGCTCCTCCAGGGCGACGAAGGCGACTTCCTCCATGCTGGAGAATCCCTCGGTCACGAGAAGCTGGGCGATTATTTCGTCGACATCGAGCCAGTCGATGAACATCTGGCTGCGCTGCCGGAACTCCTCCTGGCGGCGCTCCGACTCCTCGGCCTCGGTCAGCACGTCGATATCCCAGTTGGTGAGCTGCGAGGCGAGGCGCACATTCTGCCCACGCCGGCCGATGGCGAGCGACAGCTGCTCATCCGGCACAACCACCTCGATACGCCGTGTTTCCTCGTCCAGCACCACTTTCGTGACCTCGGCGGGCGCCAGCGCGTTGACGATGAAGGTCGCATCGTCCGGAGACCACTGGATGATGTCGATCTTTTCGCCCTGCAACTCGTTGACGACCGCCTGTACGCGGCTGCCGCGCATGCCCACGCAGGCGCCGACCGGATCAATACTGGAATCGTTCGAGAGCACGGCGATTTTGGCGCGGCTGCCCGGGTCGCGCGCGACCGAGGGAATTTCGATAATGCCGTCGTAGACCTCCGGCACCTCCTGCGCAAAGAGTTGCGCCATGTACTTCGGGTGGGTCCGCGACAGGAATATCTGCGGTCCGCGTAGTTCGCGCCGCACGTCGTAGATATATGCGCGCACGCGGTCGCCCTGCCGGAAGGTCTCGCGCGGCAGCAACTCGTCGCGGCGGATCACCGCCTCCGCCCGGCCTAGATCGACCGTGACGTTGCCATATTCCACGCGCTTGACGATGCCATTGACGATCTCGCTAATGCGGCCCTTGTACTCCTCGTATTGGCGTTCGCGCTCCGCCTCGCGCACCTTTTGCACGATGACCTGTTTCGCGGTCTGGGCGGCGATGCGGCCAAAATCGATGGGCGGCAGCGGCTCCGCGATGATGTCGCCCAGTTGCGCCGCGGGATTGCGCTCCCGCGCGTCGGGCAAGGAAATCTCGGTGGCCTCGTTCTCAATCTCCTCGGCCACTTCAAGGCAGCGGAACAAACGTATCTCACCCGTTGTCCTGTCGATTTCAGCTCGAATCTCGTTCTCCGCGCCGTACTTGGAGCGCGCCGCCTTTTGAATCGCCTCTTCCATCGCCTCCAGCACCGTGTCGCGCTCGATCACCTTCTCACGGGCGACGGCGTCCGCGATCTGCAGGAGTTCGATACGGTTTCGGCTGGTGATCATTTCCATGTTCGTTCCGTTCAAGCCTCGGGGCGTTGTGGCTCGCCGCCCCGGGATTTCAATGTTTGCGCGATCAGCGCTTCGGTCATCACGAGTTTCGCCGCGGCGATGCCGTCAAACGGCAGTTCCGACAGCCCGCCCTCCCCTTTCAGATCGATTTTCACGCGGTCCCCGTCGACGCCCGCCAGGGTCCCCTGAAACCTTTTGCGGCCCCCGATCATGCCGTGCATCTCGATCTTGGCCTCGTGGCCGGCAAAGCGGCGGTAGTCCTCTAGACGCACCAGGGGCCGGTCGATTCCGGGAGAACTCACCTCCAACTGGTAGCCTCCCTCGATCGGATCCTCGACATCCAAAATGGCCGACAAGGTGCGGCTGACTTCGGCGCAATCGTCGACCGTAATTCCACCGTCACCGATACCACCGCCGATACCACCGTTGGGGGCAACCCGCTCGATCATGACCTGCAACGTCGGGGGGTTTCTCCCCGTGAGCCTGGCCCGGACGAGGCCGAACCCCAGGACATTCAACGCGGGCTCGATAAGGCGCTCAATTTGGGGGATCGCCGCCATGCCTGCGCCGGTCTCCTATGCTTAAAAAATGCCTAATAAAAAAGTGGGCTTCCACCCACTTCCGCCGCCGCCAGAGCGGCCATGCAAGCCATTATGTTTGTTGGCTAGATAATAGGGGCTTTGCCGCTGGCTTCAAGGGCTTTTCGGCCCCACTTCAGCCCTTGTCGGGCCCTGTCAGCCCGTGGGGCAGCATATCGCTCTGGGGCCCGGCGGATGCGCCCCGCGGACGCCGGCGAAATCGGAGATAGGTCGACCCGCGGCCCGCCTTGGCCGACTTTGTTTCGTAGCGCGTGGCGGGCGCTCCGGAAGGGCGGCGCCAGTCCCGCGGACTTTCGGCAAGCCAGTCGAATTCCGGGTGGCGCAGAAGATGGGCCAGGGTCCAGCGGCAGTACCCGCCATGATCCGTCGCAAACCAGAACTCGGCTCCATCCTCCATGAGGCGCGCCAAGGAATCGAGGTTCGCAGCGTTGACGAGCCGGCGCTTGTGGTGCCGCGTTTTGGGCCAGGGGTCGGGGAAGAGCAAATACACACGGGCGATCGAGGCCGTGGCCAGATGGTCGAAGAGGTCGCGGACATCGTCCGGATAGATACGGATGTTCGTGATCCCCTGGTCATCGATGGCCCGCACCAGGCTCGCCACCCCGTTGACGTATGGTTCGCACCCGATGAAACCCGTATTCGGGTGCGCGCGGGCCTGATGTACGAGGTGCTCTCCACCGCCAAAGCCGATCTCGAGCCAAACTTCAGGGGGCCCCTTGGAAAAGACGGTTTTTGGATCGAACCCGGTTCCCGGCGCCGGAAGCGTTATGCCGATTTTGGGGAGGTAGGTCTCGAGCAGGGCTTGGCGCCGGCTGCGCAACCGGTGGCCTTTGCGCCGGCCATGGAATATCCGCTTGGGGAAAACTCCCTTGGCCAAATCTGGCTTGCGATGATCGGGCGGCGGCCCCGGGCGGTCCGTCACCGCGGCAGGCGCCGATGCGTCAGGCAACCGCGTTTTGCAGTTGTTCGACGAGATCGAGGCGCTCCCACGAGAAACCGCCGTCGTCGTCCGGCTCTCGCCCGAAATGGCCGTACGCGGCGGTGCGCGCATAGATAGGCCGGTTGAGTTTCAAATGCTCGCGGATGCCCCGTGGGCTGAGGTCCATGACCTCCTGCAGGATTTTCTCGAGCTTCTCCTCGTCAACGTTGCCCGTTCCATGAAGGTCCACCCGCAAAGACAAGGGCTTCGACACGCCAATCGCGTACGCGACCTGAATGGTGCAGCGATCGGCAAGGCCGGCGCCGACGATGTTCTTGGCGAGGTACCGCGACGCATAAGCCGCCGAGCGGTCGACCTTCGTCGGGTCCTTGCCCGAGAACGCGCCACCGCCATGGGGCGCGGCGCCACCATAGGTGTCGACGATGATCTTGCGCCCGGTGACGCCCGCGTCGCCATCGGGCCCACCGATGACGAACTTGCCCGTCGGGTTTACATAGAAGTCCTCTTCGGGACACATCCAGCCCTCGGGGAGAACTTCGAGAACGTAGGGGCGCACGATCTCCCGGACCTCGTCCTGATCCACGTTCTCCGTATGTTGCGTCGAGACCACCACCGAGGCCGCGCGCACCGGCTTATTGTTTTCGTATTGCAGCGTCACCTGGCTTTTTGAATCGGGTCCGAGGTAGGGCTCGGCGCCGGAATGGCGCGCCGCCGCCATCTTTCGAAGGATGTTATGGGAGAAATAGATCGGCGCCGGCATCAGCACGTCGGTCTCGCGGCACGCGTGACCAAACATCAAGCCTTGATCTCCCGCGCCCTCGTCCTTGTTACCGGCGGCGTCCACGCCCCGAGCGATATCGGCCGACTGCGCGTGAACGTACACTTCGACTTCGGCGTGGCGCCAGTGAAAACCACTTTGCTCGTAGCCGATGTCGCGCACGCAGGCGCGCGCAATGTCCTCGAGTTCCAGGTTCGTGATGGATTCGGGCCCCCGAACCTCACCCGCGAGCACGATTCGGTTTGTCGTCACCAGGGTTTCGACGGCGACACGCGCTTCGGGATCATCGGTCAGGAACGCATCGACAATGGCGTCGGAAATCCGATCGCAGATCTTGTCTGGATGTCCTTCCGACACGGACTCGCTGGTGAACAGATAGTTCGATCTTGCCATTCCACCTCCTTTTACGGGCCGCGCCGCAACACATGCCGCTAGCGCCTGTGTTGCGACGTCGCTCATAATGTCCTTCCCCAATAAGAAAGGCTACCGGGCGTTATCGGCAACATTGGAAAACGGGTCAAGCCCTGAGGGGTTGGCGCGCCAGGGGTTGGCGCCAATGCCAACGAAAGACGCCCGCCTGAAGCGGGACGATCCGCTCCGTGACCGTCCCCCGAAGTTTTCAATGGGGCGATTCCAGCAGCCTGGAGCGATTCCAGTTCAACCGGATGCCGCCTAGGATGGTTCCGACTTGGTAGGAACCACCCTAGTTTTTATCGCTCACGGCTGCGGACATAACGTCCGCGCCTGCGCGGGCGCGCCGGATAACCGGCGGGCCGCCTTGCGGCCTGGGGCGATTCCAGCAGCCTGGAGCGATTCCAGGTGAACCGGAAACACCCTAGGTGTCGCCGCTGCAAAACAGATATTGGGAGTCAGGGGCCGGCTATTTGGGGGCCGGCTATTTGGGGGCCGGCTATTTGGAGGCCGGCTATTTGGGGGTTTGAGCCTGGCCCACGGCCTTGATCAGTTCGAAAAGCCGTTTGCGCGTTGGAGCGTCGGAAATGCGGTAGTAACCGCGCACGAGTTCCAAGGTTTCGCGGCGTGCAAAGCGGTCGTCATCGTAGGCCGGTCCCTTCGATTCCGACAGCCCCGGCGGGTGCCCAGAAATCGCTTCCGGCATGTCATCGAAGAAGAATGAGACCGGCACCTGCAACACTTTGCTGAACTGATAGAGCCTGCTCGACCCGATGCGGTTCGCCCCACGCTCGTATTTCTGAATTTGTTGAAACGTAAGGTCGACGGCGTCGCCAAGTTTTTCCTGGCTCATGCCCAGGAGCGTGCGGCGCAGACGCACACGGCTACCCACGTGGACATCGATGGGATTAGGTCCGCCTCTTGTTTTTGGCTTCTTCACCACGCGTGCTGAACTCCTATTTCGGCATGCTCACACCTCAAGCACAACGGACTTGAGCCTACAGTCGTATGCCGGAGCCTTGATATAACGATCTAAGCGCGAGGGTCAATGACAAAATATCGCGTGCGCGGACGGCATTTTGCAAATGCTATTCGGTTGGTTGTGTTAGCAATTCCGTTAACCAAAACTATCAACCGTACGTCACGGTTTGTCAGTTCGGTTGCCCCATACGGCGATCGGCGATGGAACTCGAACGCCTCCCGAACGCAACGCCAAGAATGCCAACTATAAAGAGAGCGCCCGGGACTTTGTCGCCATAACGTGCATAAATCGTCAGCCCATCCAGCGGCGCCGGCAGCCGGCTGTCGATGACGCCCGTCACGCCGACGCCCAGCTGCTTCAGCACGCGGCCATAGGGATCGACCACCGCCGAAACCCCGGTGCCGGCCGCGCGCACGAGCGGAAGTCCCTGTTCGACCGCCCGCACACGCGCCATGTTGAAGTGCTGTATGGGGCCCGTGTTTTTGCCAAACCAGGCGTCGTTGGTGAGGTTGAGCAGCCATTCCGGCCGGTCGTCAGGGTCCAACACGCCCCCCGGGAAGATGATCTCGTAGCAGATAAGCGGGCTGAAAGGGGGCAGTCCCGGCACGCGCAAGGTTCGCGGGCCCGGGCCCGCCGAAAAATCCACCGACCCCGACGTCACCTTCTTGAACCCGATGGCGCTCAATAGGCCGCGAAGCGGCAGATATTCGCCGAACGGAACCAAATGACTCTTGTCGTAGGCGCCGAGCAAGCGGGACTCGGAATCGACGATTTGCAAACTGTTCCGCAGCGAAAAGTCCTCACCCCGGCTGCCGGTCGTGCGCGGCGCGCCCGTCAACACGACACCGCCGGGTGGCGCCGCCGACCCGATCAGGCGCGCGGCCGGACTTCCATCGTCGAGCACGAATGTGGACGCCGTTTCAGGCCAGATCACGACGGTCGGGGACACCTCCGCCTCGGCGAGGCTCATGTCGACCTGCTGCAGAAGGTTCGCTTCACGCCGGTCGGGCCGCCACTTCAGCCGCTGAGGGATGTTCGCTTGCACGATGCGCAGGTTCACGCCCTCCTGCCATCGCAACTCGCCGGCCCCCAGACGCGCGGCGCCGCCGGCCGCAACCAGAGCGAGGATCGCGCCTGCGGCGGCGCTTGGCATCCAGGACCGAGCCGGCGCGCGCGGGGGCACGCCCGCCCGGCGGGGATCGGCCCAGATCGAGGCCGGCATCGCCATCACGGCCACGGTCACAAGGCTTAGGCCGTAGATACCGGCGACGGAGGTTAGTTGCAGGACGGACTCGAACGAGGTCCAGGTGTAGCCCACCAGATTCCAGGGAAATCCCGTCAACAGATGGCCGCGCAACCACTCGGCCGCGGTCCAGGCGAGCGCCAGCACAATGATCCGGCGCCATCCCGTCTGGCGCGCGAGATCGGCCGCGAGAGTCGCAAAACCCGTAAAGATGGCCAGGCCTGCGGGAATGCCCGAGACCGCGAATGGAATGAGCCAAATAAAGTTGCGCTCGGGATCGGCCGTCAGCGAGATGGCGATCCAATGGAGGCCGGCCACGAAATGGCCGAACCCGAACCACCAGCCCACGGCAAACGACGCGCGCCGGCGCCGGGACCCGTCGATCATCCAGACCAGCACGACGAAGGCCGGAATCAAGAGGGGGACGATGTTGAGGGGCGGTAAGGCGCCCGCCGCGAGGACCCCGGCAAGGAGCGCCAGCCCGTAGCGCCGCCATCCGGTAAGATCGGCGACGGCGACGGGCAAATTCCTCATCCGGTCTCCGACCCGTCCTTGCGATCGGCGGAGGTTTCGTCCGCCGCCGGCTTCACGCGGCGTACGCGAAGCCTTTTCACACGGCGGGCGTCGGCCTCGGTGATTTCGAACTCGATCCCGGAGGGGTGGGCAATGATCTCGCCGCGCTGGGGCACCCGGCCGGCGAGGGAGGTGACGACTCCGCCGATGGTGTCGATATCCTCGTCCCGGTCCTCGGGCAGAAAATCGCAGCTCATCCGCGCCTCGACGTCTTCGATCGGCGCGCGCGCATCGGCATCGAGAACGCCCTCGCTCACCTCGACGACGGGCGGCCGTTCGTCCACGTCGTGCTCGTCCTCGATTTCTCCGACAATTGCCTCCACCAGATCCTCGATGGTCGCGAGCCCGTCGGTGCCGCCGAACTCGTCAATGACCATCGCCATGTGGACGCGCAGCGTGCGCATCTTGAGCAACAGGTCCAGCACCGGCATCGACGGCGGGACGAACTCCACTTCGCGGACCAGCTTGAGCAGGTCGAAGCCCTCGCCCGCCCCCCAAAACGCCAACAGGTCCTTGATGTGGACCATGCCGATTACGTTGTCCAAGGTCCCCCGGTAAACGGGAAGGCGGGAATGCAAGCCGTCCCTGAAGACCCGGACAAGCTTATCGATATCGGCCGTGTCCTCGACGCCGACGATGTCGGCGCGTGGAATCATCACGTCGCCAACGCGCAGTTCGCCGAGCTTTACGAGATTCGTCAGGATCATGCGTTCTTCCGCATCGACCTGATGGCTGTCCTCCTCGTGCTGCTCGAGGAGTTCGCGCAGGTTGTCCTGAAGCGTTCCGTCGGCGCGGCCGACGCCGAGACTGCGGAGCCACCTACGGATTGTTCTGGTTAGAAAGGATTCTTCGCCGGCCCCGTTTTCACGGGGCGTGCTTCGTAATGAGGGATCGCTCATGGCCCTTGCGCGTCCGGCGCAACTCCTGCTGCGGTGACAAGCGGTTGTTCGTCCTGGCCGCGCTCGCCGTAGGGATCGGGGATGCCAAGACCCGCCAATATGGCCCGTTCCAAGTCTTCCATGACGTTCGCCGCGGTGGCCTCGTCATGGCCGTATCCCAAAAGGTGCAGCACGCCATGAACCAAAAGATGACTGACGTGGTGGGACAAGGGCTTCTTTTGTTCAGCGGCTTCGCGCGCGGTCGTTTCAAAGGCGATGACGACGTCACCGAGAAGTGCCGGCCTAGCGTCGGCCATGGGGCCCCCGGCCGGGCCGTCATTCTCGAACGCAAGAACATTGGTCGCTTCGTCCCTGCCGCGGTAATCGCGGTTGAGCCGGCGAAGGCATGCGTCGTCGCTCAGCAAGACGCTGAGCTCGGCGTTGCCGGGAACATCGCGCGCGGCGCCGATAGCGGCCCGCGCCACGCGGTGGACCAGGGTTTCGACTTCAGGAAGCTCGGCTGGCCATCGGTCCGATTCAACGTTGACGTCGATGTGCGGCATCGTGGTCACTTCGTGCCGCCGGTTGGATCGGAACCTTTGACGCCTTGTTGCTCGTGGGCTTCGTGCGCTTCGTAGGCGCGGACCATGCGCGAAACCAACGGGTGCCGCACCACATCGGCGTCGGTGAAATGAACGAACGAGATGCCCTCGACACCCTCCAATATCTTGGTCGCCTCACGCAGGCCCGAACGTTCACCGGGCGGCAGATCAATTTGCGTGAGATCGCCGGTCACGACCATGCTTGCGTTCTCGCCGAGCCGCGTCAGCAGCATCTTGATCTGCATGGGTGTCGTGTTCTGCGCCTCGTCGAGAATAATGAAGGCGTTCGACAGGGTCCGGCCGCGCATGAAGGCGAGCGGCGCAACCTCGATCTCGCCCGTCTCAAGGCGTTTCATCACCTGATCGGCCGGCATCATGTCGTGCAAGGCATCGTAGAGCGGCCGTAAATAGGGGTCGACCTTGTCACGCATATCGCCCGGCAGGAAGCCCAGGCGTTCACCCGCTTCCACCGCGGGGCGCGACAGAACGATGCGTTCCGTCCGGCCGGCCGTCAGGAGCGAAACCGCCATTGCCACGGCGAGATAGGTCTTGCCCGTGCCGGCGGGACCAAGCGCGAAGACGAGATCGCTCTCTTGCAGCGCCTTTAGGTAGGTCCTTTGCATCGGCGAGCGCGGTGTAATGGTGCGCTTGCGCGTTTCGATCGCGATCTCGCCCGCGCGGGGAGTGCGGCCACCGTCGGCCTTCGCCATGCGTATGGCGCCGTCGACCGCGCCCGGTCCGACCTCATGCCCCCGTTCGAGGCGTTCGTACAGATTTCGGAGCACCGTTTTCGCCACCCTTTGGGCGTACGCGTCCCCGCTGATCGACACCCGGTTTCCGCGCGACGAAAGGGTCACGCCGACCTCCTGTTCGATCCGGGCCATATGGCGGTCGTGTTCCCCGAACAGCGCCGGGAGCAAGGTGTTATCTTCAAACGCCACGACCAGCGGCGGGCCGGCGGCGGAGTCGAATGCGGAGCTTACTCGGGTTCCCATCTAGGCCACCGCGGCCGGGGCCTCGGTCAATCGGCCGGCCAAACTGTTGGGCAAGGCTTCCACGATGAGCACGTCAACGATATCGCCGCACCGGTGCGCCTCGGCGGCGAGGCTGACGGCCTGCATGTAGGGCGAGCGCCCCGTCAGTTGGCCGGGGTGACGGCCCCTGCCCTCCAGCAGGACGGGCATCGTCCGGCCGACGGCGGCGGCATTGAACGCCCTTTGCTGTTTGGAGAGGAGGTCCTGCAACGCCTGAAGCCGCGCGGATTTGACCGCGTCGGGCACCTGGTCTTCCAACGCCCAAGCGGGCGTGCCGGGCCGCGGGCTGTATTTGAAGGAATAGGCTTGGGCATATCCCGCCTCGCGCACGAGGTCGAGGGTGTCCTGAAAGTCGGCGTCCGTTTCACCGGGAAAGCCGACGATGAAATCGCCGGACAGCGCAATGCCGGGC
The DNA here is from genome assembly GCA_022566715.1 of Pseudomonadota bacterium. GTDB lineage: Bacteria > Pseudomonadota > Alphaproteobacteria > SHVP01 > SHVP01 > JADFIH01. The sequence goes on from JADFIH010000001.1 coordinate 80,845, forward strand.
CGGGCCGCACGCAGCCGGCCGACCGCGCGCAGATAGTCGGCCACGCTGTAACGCCGGTTCATGGCGGCGAGCACGCGGTCGGAGCCCGATTGCACCGGCAGGTGCACGAAGGGCATGAGTTCGGGAACTTCGGCGTGCGCGGCCAGAAGTCCGTCGTCCATGTCGCGCGGGTGCGAGGTCGTGTAACGCAGACGTTCGATCCCTTCGATTCCCGCCACCATGCGGATGAGATCGCCCAGGCCGAACGCGCCGCCCCCTGTGCTCTTGGCGCCCTCGGCGTGATAGGCGTTGACGTTCTGGCCCAACAGGGTGATTTCGTGCACGCCGCGCCGCGCCAGTCCGCGCGCCTCGCGAAGCACATCGGCCGGCGGCCGCGAGAATTCCGCTCCGCGGGTATAGGGAACGACACAGAACGTGCAAAACTTGTCGCAGCCCTCCTGTACGGTCAGGAACGCGCTGGGCCCGGACGTGGAAGACTCCTCGGGCAGGGCATCGAATTTTTCCTCGGCCACGAGATCCGTTTCGAGCACGCCGCCGCCGCCGCGCACGGCGCGCGCCACCATCTCGGGCAAGCGATGGTAAGACTGGGGGCCAAGGACGGCGTCGACAAATGGCGCCCGGCGCAGGATTTCGGCGCCTTCCGCTTGGGCCACACACCCGGCCACGGCCAGGATCATGCCGCCGCCCCGTGCTTTGCGGGCGTCCTTGAGCGCCCGCAAGCGGCCAAGCTCGGAAAACAGCTTCTCTGAGGCCTTTTCCCGGATGTGACAGGTGTTGAGGACAACAAGATCAGCGTCTTCGGCGGTCTCGACGCAGGTGTATCCCAAAGGAGCCAGGACATCCGCCATACGGACGGAGTCGTAAAGGTTCATCTGGCAACCCCAGGTCTTAATAAACAGTTTTTTGGTCAAGGGCTCCTTCTGCCACCGGGCGCGGCCCGCTCTTCGACGTATCCCATTTTTCTCTTAAAAAGGTAGCATTTAGCGGACCCGAGTCAAGCGGACCCCCCGTTTTTCGCCGCCCGTCCCTAGAGCAATATCCGACGGGATTGAACCGGTCCGATTCAATCCCGCCGGATAAAATTAGTCTAATTCTCAAGATGCTAGAGCAGCTTTATCCGTTCGGCGATCGGCCCCCAAAGTTTTCAATGGGGTGATTTCACCTGAACGGATGCTGCCCTAGGGAAGAACGTCCTGGGCGGTAGCCTCGCGCGGCACCGGGATTCGCCCGGATAGCGCGTCCGACAGCCCGGCCGCGATGACGCCCTGACAGTGGGCCGCGAGTCCTTTCCGTGAGGCGAATGACGCAATTGTTACGGGCTTGTGAAACCTGACCGCGACAGTCGAGGGTCCGGCGCCCAGCACCCCCCAGACATGAGGCACAAGGGCCATGTCGCCGTACCAGGCAAATAAGGGCCGATTGCGGCGGCCCATGGGCATACCGTTCAAACCGACATAGGCGATCGTCACCGGCTGAACCGTGACCGGCTTGCCCGCGATCGGCTCCTCGGCAGCGGCGAAAAGGGCGCTTCTGAACGGCAGCACCCGATTGCCGTCACCGCTTGTCCCCTCGGGAAACAACATGAGGCTTTGGCCGGCCTCGAGCCGTAAAACCATTGAATTGCGCTGCTCCAAGGTGCGCGAGGGCGCGCGCTCGACGAAGACGGTGCGCTGTAGCTTCGCCAACAGGCCGAACAGGGGCCATGACGCCACCTCCCGCTTGGCGACGAAGCAACCCTTCACCAGGGTGTCGAGCACGGTGATATCGAGCCAGGATGCGTGGTTGACCACGAACAGCGTTGGACCGCCGCCCGCGATTTCGCCGCGAACGTCGATGCGCATGCCAATGATCCGGGCAACGCCGCGGTGATAGAGCATCGGAATACGCTTCGCCCAGCGCAGCTTCAGTATCGCCGCCGCCGCTTGCGCCGGCAGCAGCAAGGCCGTCCACAACACCAGTAAGGTCAGATTCAGAACCGCGCGCGCGGTGCGCATCGCCAGCGCCTCCCCACCTAGACTCCTAGCTTTTCCGGCGGCGGCGTCAAGCCCCGGACGCAGCCCGCTAATCGGACTTCGGGCCCGACTCCTTGGGGAGGGGTTCGTCCGCGGGCACGCCGTAGAGTTCCAACCGGTGATCGACGAGACGGAACCCGAGGCGAGCCGCGATCTTCCGCTGAAGTTCCTCGATTTCGCTATCGTGAAATTCGACGACTTCGCCGGAGCGCACATCGATAAGATGATCGTGGTGCTCCGTACGGCTTTCCTCGTATCGCGCGCGGCCGTCACCGAAATCGTGCCGGTCGAGGATTCCCGCTTCTTCGAACAGCCGCACGGTGCGGTACACGGTGGCGATCGAGATTCTGGGGTCTATTTTGGTGGCTCGGCCGTAGACGGCCTCGACGTCCGGATGGTCCTCGGAATCAGACAGCACGCGCGCGATAATGCGGCGCGGCCCGGTCATCTTGAGGCCCCTCTTTATACAAAGCTGTTCGAGCCGATCGGACATTCGCTTTTTATATACGAACGCGGCCGCGCAACCAATGAGCCTACGGCCGCTGCCTGGCGGCGATCAGAGAAATATTCTTATTTGCGGCGGCGCTTGCGGCGCTTGGTTCCCAATCCGATTTTCTTGGCGAGCTCGCTGCGCTGCTGGGCGTAGCGCGGCGCCACCATGGGATATTCCGCCGGTAGTCCCCAACGTTCCCGATATTCCTCGGGACTCATATTGTATTTCGTCTTGAGATGCCGTTTCAGCATCTTCAATTTCTTGCCGTCCTCAAGACAAATGATGTAATCGGGCGAGACCGATTTCTTGATCGGGACCGCCGGTTGCGGCCGGGAGGCGGCGGCCGCGGTTGCGACTCCAACGTTTGCCAGGGCCGAATAAACCTGTTGAATCAGTTGCGGCAGGTCGGCAATGGGAACGTTGTTGTTCGAAACATGCGAGGCGACAATGTCGGTGGTCAGAGCCAAGAGCTCGTTGGAGTGCGATTCATCCGACATGTATTTGCGGCCTTCTTCGTAAGATTATAAAGCTTATATATGTCTTGTTTGTTCAGTAGCAACCGCAAAGAATCGCAAGAACAGCCCAAGGTTGGTTAAAGTGTCCGTCCCTATCGATCACTTCCTGGATATTACTTCGGACGTCTGCCCGATCACCTTTGTCAGAACGAAGTTGTTGATCGAAAAGATGAAATCCGGGGAGGTGCTGGAAGTGCGATTGACCAAAGGCGAGCCCTTGGAAAACGTACCCCGTTCGGTCTCGGAGGAAGGTCACGAGGTGCTGAGCCTCGAACCGGACGGCAACTCTAGCGGGCATCCTTCGGTCTATGTTCTGCGCCTGAGAAAGGCGTGACGCGCGGCGCCGCGGGGTCAGGTGAAGTCCAGACGCAATATCAGCGCGTCTTTGGAGGTACTTCGTTTATTTTGCGGCCCATAGTAATTCTCCCAACGCCCCACCTGCCGGAAACCGCGGCCTGTGTAAAGGGCGAGGGCCGCGGTGTTGTCCGCCGCCACCTCCAGTAACAGGTGCGCGGCGCCCGCATCGGCCGCCATCAGGCGGCACTCGCTTACCAGGCAGGCGGCGACGCCCGCGCGCCGGCAGCCGGGGATCACGCCGAGGGTTAGAATCTCCGCTTCGGCGCCCGCCGAACGGCAGATCGCCATACCCGCGGGCCGCATTCCGGCCCCATCGTTAAGCGGGCACGACGCCACCGCCGCCAACGTTCTAGGCGCCGCCACCAAACGTCCGATCTCCGCTTCGCTCCAGTGCGGCTCGAAACAAGCGGCATGAAGTGTGCTCAAGAGCCGCGATCCAGCGGATCCGGCGGCGGGCCCAATCCGCTCGATCTCGATCA